>NZ_DATHFV010000061.1:0-57653 GCF_035317925.1 Sphingomonas sp. | reverse complement strand
ACCGGATACCGCGCAAAGGTAGGCTTGCAGGTAGGTATCCTCGGGATTCAAAGCCCAAGGTCAGACGTGCAGCTTCCCGCACCGAGAGGTGATGGAACAGCGCCGGTCGAAAAGCTTGCACCAAGCCTCGATGCCGCACGTCCCAAGGACGTGCGGCTATCGGCGCGTGCTTATGAGGACGCCGTCGGCATCGACAGCATCAGGTAAGCGAGCTTCGCCTGTGCCGGCGTCGGCTTGAGCATATTGACCCGGCTCTGCTCGATCGAGGCCAGCATCTGGCTGATATCCATGCCGCCCTGATCGGTGTTGCCGTCCGCCGAATCCGTGTCCGCCGTCGCCATGTCGCCGAAGGCCAATTGGGTCTGCGACAGGTCCGGCGCGCCGGGCAGGGACGGGACGAGGCTGCCGGGCGTAAGTCCCGACGCATTCGCCTGGATCGTCGCGTCGTTGCTGCCGTCGACCGCATTGTCGAGCTTGTGGCCCATGATCGCATAGACGTCGTCGAGCGATCGCGCGCTGCCGTCCTTGCCGTAGAAGATCGATCGGTTGGCGCGCGCTTCCTGCGGGAACATGTTCGCCGCGCACGCCTGGCCGTTGGTGCATTGCGCGCGCAGGAATTTGGTTGCGCCGCCCAGCCCCAGGAAATGGGCCATATAGAGATCGGTGCCGTTGACGTCGCGGCCGAGCGTTTGGCTCAGGCTCGATGCATTGTCGCTGGCATAGGATGCCGCCATCAGCGCCGACGGGCCGGCCTGCTGGCGCAGCGCGAACACCGCCTGGCGCATGTTCGGATCGACCGTGAAGCCGCCGCCCTTCTTCGCCGTGATCGCGTCCGCTGCCCAGCCGAGGCCATGCTCGGCGCCATGCGCCTTGACCACGCCCAGCCAGCTCTGATCGATGAACTGGAACAGGCCCGATGCGCTGGAGCTCGCTGCCTTGGCGTTGGGGTTGAGCCCGCTCTCGCTCTTGGCCTGCGCCATCAGATAGGAGAAATTGACCCCGGTCGTCTGCGCGGCCTGGCCGATCGCCGCGCGCACGTCCGCCGTCGCGCCGGAAACCGAAGAGGGCATACGAAGAAGCGTCACGGGCACTCGTCCAAACTGTGGATATGTCCCGATTATGAAGGCGAAAGGTTAATACGCCGTTATTCTGAATTGACGCGCTCTTAGGCGAGATTGACGAGGGGTTAGCCGGGCCGGATCGGTCTTACCGAAATGCGGCCTTCTCCCTCAGAAAGCGCCGTCCTTCAGAAAGGCGAGTGCCGCCGCGATGACACGGCGGTCATACACCATCAAGGTATGCGTCACCGGCAAGGTCAGATGATCGGCGAGCCCCGCGACATGCGTCGAGGCGATGCTCACCTTGCCGTCATGCGGGCGGGGCAGCAGGGGGAGGGGCAGCGGAAAGAGCGGCCGGTCGCCCGCGATAATGCCAAGTGGGTAGATTATCGATCCCAGCGCCGCCTCATCCGCCGCCATGCGGCCGGTCCGCAAGATGGGGCCCGCTCCGCCGAGGACTAGGCGCGCGAGCCGCAGACGAAACAGCAGATCCGCGAGTTCGCTGCCTTTATTGGGTGGCGCGAGCATCACCACGCGGCCCAGTCGCTGCGGGGGCCGGGCAGCGATCAACGCGCGCGCCACCAGCCCGCCGAGCGAATGCGTGATGATGTGAAGCGGCCCCGTAAACCCTGCCTCGAACGCGGCTACGCGCGGTGCCAGCCAATCCACGATGTCTTCGAGCGGACGACGATACGGATAGTTCGGCGACAAGGTCGCGTAGCCCGCGCGCCGTGCCGCTCGGGCCAGCCGCACCATCGAAGCACCCAGCCGACCGTGGCCATGCAACAGCAATATTCCGCCCCGGTCGCTCACGCCGGATCAGCCCTAATTTTCCGGGCTCGCCACGCGTCCGGTCCGCTCCAGTTTGCCCCAGCCGACCCACGGCCCGCGCACCGCCGCGACCACCGCGCGCACCACCACCGAATACATGATCTGCCGATAGACGAAGCGCTGGGCGAGCAGCAGGAACACCGGGAAGCGCTTCTCGCGCGGCTCGAGCCTGTAGGCGATCCAGCCGCAGATCGCGTCGATGCCGGTGAAGGCGATCCAATAAATCCCCATGCGGATCACGTCCGACTGGGTCTGCGCCCAGCCATGCTGCTGCACGCGCACGAAGGTCGATACGATGCTCACCGCCAACGCGAGATCGATCAGCGGCGAGATCAAGGCGAAGCCGATCTGGAACAGCCACGCCTGCGGGATGCCGACCAATGCCAGGCCGGCGGGATGGCGATCGCGCAGGATCCGGCGATGCTTCCACAGGCATTGCAGCGTGCCGAACGCCCAGCGGAAGCGCTGCTTGGCGAGCGCGCCGAACGTCTCGGGCGCTTCGGTCCACGCGACCGCGTCGACGTCATATTCGACCAGCCAGCCCTTGCGCTGGATCGCGATCGTCAGATCCTGATCCTCGGCGAGCGTATCGTGCGGATAGTCGCCGACCATATCGAGCGCCGCGCGCCGCCACGCACCGACCGCGCCCGGCACCACCATGATCGCGTCGAACCGGTCGAGCGCGCGCCGCTCCAGATTCTGCGCGGTCACATATTCCACCGACTGCCAGCGCGTGACGAGGTTGATCCGATTGCCGACCTTGGCATTGCCCGCGACCGCGCCGATCTCCGGGTCGGCGAACCAACGCGACAGCCGCGCGATCGTCATCGGCTCGAAATGGGTGTCAGCGTCGAGCGCGACGATCACGTCGCCGCTGGCAAGCTTTAGCCCCTGGTTGAGCGCGCGCGCCTTGCCGCCATTTTCGAGCGTGAGCAACTGGACGCGCGGATCGCCGTCGAAGGCCCTGGCGACGATCGCCGAAGTCTCGTCCGACGATCCGTCGTCGATCACGATCACCTCGATCGCCACGCATTCGCTCGCCAGCACGCGCCTGACCGATTCCTCGATAACGCGCGCCTCGTTGAACGCCGGGATCAGCACCGACACGAAGCGGCCTGGGTTGATCTCGGGCGGCACCGCGCGGTTGCGCGGCAGGTTGGAACGGATCGCCAGCGCCGCCAGCAAAACCGCGCGGCAGGTGCCGATGAAGATCGCGGTGAAGAACAGGAATTTCAGTGTCGCGTCGAGCCCGGCGAGGATCAGGAAGATCGACACGTCGAAGCGGACCGCGACCAGATCCGATCCGCTGATCTGCGGATTGACCTGCGCCCGCGAAAGCCCGGCCAGTTGCGATACGGGCACGAACGTATAGCCCATCGCGCGCAGCCGATCGATGATGATCGGCAATGCGGCGACGGTTTCGGACCGGTCGCCGCCGCTATCGTGCAGCAGGACGACATTGCCCGTCTTGCGCTGGCCGGGCTCGTCGTCGAGGGTGCCGTTCAGTTGCGGATCGAACGCCCGCACCTGGTCGATCGTGTTATCGATCACCGCCTGCGTGCCGGGCCGCGTCCAATCCTCGCTGTCGATATGCAGGCCGACGATGGCGTAGCCCGATTGCTGCGCGAGCAAAGCCGGCTCCAGCTCGTCGCTCGTGGTCGGTTCGGCGTCCCCGAAATAGGGCGCGCGGAACAGGCGCATCGAACGGCCAGTATAGGCTTCGACCAGCCGCTGGGTGGCGTTGATCTCGATATGCGCGCCCCGCTGCGAGACCAGAGCAAGGTTGGGGTGGGTGTAGCTGTGGTTCCCGATCTCGCTGCCCTGGTCGAGAATCCGCTTGAGCAGCAAGGGATGCGCGAGCGCATTCTCGCCGATCACGAAGAAGGTGGCGGGCACGTTCTTCGCCTTGAGGATATCGAGGATCTTGGGCGTCCACTGTCCGTCCGGCCCGTCGTCGAAGGTCAGCGCGATCTGCTTGGGCTTGTAGCCGGTGCGCGTGACCACGAACGGCGTCGGATAGCTCGTATAATGTTCGTCGCGGATCAGGTTGCGCTTGTCGGCGGTGACGGTACGCATGCCCGTCGTCGGCACGTCCGTGATGCGCAATATCTCGCCATCGCCCTCGACGTCGTTCTTGCCGACCGAGTTGAGCACGCCGAAGACGGGCGGCTTGATGCCCTGGCGGATCGCGCGGAAATCGTCCCACACGCCCGGATCCTCGCTGCCGAGGCGCCATAACGCCACGCCCGACGCCCCCGAGATCTTGACCGCGCGCAGCTGGTTCCACGCGCTCGCCGCGTCGAGCAGCCAGACGTGGCGCAGCGTGCCGTCGTCATCGTTGTAATCGAAGGTGGCATTGCCGCTGGCGGCGTCGAAGCGGGTCGTGACGTTGTTGTCGTGCGCGGTCAGCCACGCTTCCTGCATCGTGCGGATATCGGCCTCGTGGCCGCCATCGGGCCAGTCATAGGCATAATTGCCGATCGCCACGATCGCCTTGTCGCGGCCGACCTGCGCCATCGCCGAACGGAGATGCTGGACGAACCAGGGCTGCGACGCGATCGGGCCGGCATCGCCGCTGGCATAATGTTCGTCATAGTCCATCAGGATCAGTTTGTCGGCGACGCGGGCGAAGGCGCGCAGGTCCCAATCCTCGTTGTCGACCGGCGCCGCGACCGTCACCAGCAATGGCGAGAAGCGCTTATTGGCTTCGTCGATGAAGCTTTGATAGGCGCGCAGCGCGTCGGGCGGCAGCTCCTCGAAATCGAACACCACGCCATAGGCATGTTCGCCCTCGAGCATCGCCTGGATCTGGCCGAGCAGTTTCTCGCGCGCCGCCTTGTCCTTCAGCAGGCGCCCCATGTTCGCGCCGTCCCACACGCCGCCGCGCACATTCTGCACGACCGGCAGGATCGAAGGGCGATGCGCCGACGCGGCGAGGATCGCGTGCAGCGGGCGATCGTGGAACCATTGAAAGTCGTGCGTCGGGCCGACCACGGTGCCGAGCCCGGGGGCGAGCCAGTTGATCTCGTTGATATGGCGGACCAGGCTGACCCGGCTGCCGTCGTCGTCATGGACATAGAAGCCCAGCATGACCTGATCGGTCGGCACGAACTTCTTGTTGGCGCCCGGCAGCCAACCCGTCAGCGCGCGCGCCTGGCGCCGGACGGTGCGGCCGAGATGACCGACCTGGCCCGGCAGCGCGCGCGGCTGCTGGCGCTCGATGCCTAGCTTGAGCGGATCGGGCGCGGGTACGTTGAGGATGGTCGCGCCGAAGCCGAAGGCCGCGCCGACCAGCACGATGATAAGGGCGAGCAGGATGCGCTTCGACCAGCGGCGGCGTCGTCCGCTCGGATCGTAGAAGACCGGCGCTTCCATGCCTCTGTCCGACATCCTCTCTCGCCCGACGCATCATAGCGATAAGCGGGCGCGGATTGCCGGAGATACGCGCGACGTGCAAGCGGCCCGATCGCGCCTGCGACGGACGGCCTGGGCAGGCTTATTGTTCCGAGAGCGAAAAAATGCGCGGCGCCTCGGTCCATTTGGCGGCGGGATCGGCCCAGGGCAAAGGCCGCTGGACCGCATTCATCTGCGTTTCCCAAGCGATCACGGCGGGATTCGAAGCGTCGGCGGCGGCCTTGCGCGCGGGATCGAAACTGGCGTCGGTTTCCATCACCATCACCAGCCGGGGTCCGCTGCGATAGATTTCCATCGCGACGATCCCGGCATCGCGGATACTGCGCGCGATTGCGGGCGGGATCGCCCCGGCGGCGTGCCACGCTTCATAGCGCGCGATCGCTTCCGCCTCGTCGACCAGGTCGAGCAGCAGGACGTGGCGCCCCATCAGTTGATCCAGCCGCCGTCGATCACGTGGATCGCGCCGGTGGTGAAGCTGGATTCGTCGCTGGCGAGGTACAAGGCCAGCTGCGCGATCTCCTCCGCTTTGCCAAGCCGGCCCATCGGCTGGCGCGCGACGAACGCCGCACGCGCCTGATCGTAATCGCCGGTATCGTGCAGCCTTTGCTGGAGCGAGGGCGTGTCGATCGTGCCCGGGCAGATGGCGTTGCAGCGTATGCCCTGCGCGACAAAATCCGCCGCGATCGCCTTGGTCAGGCCGATCACGCCGGCCTTGGTCGCGCCATAGGCGAAGCGGTTGGGGATGCCCTTCACCGAACTCGCGATCGACGACATATTGACGATCGATCCGCCGCCTTTGGCGAGCATGCCGGGCAGGACGGTGCGGGCGGTGCGGTACATCGCGGTCAGGTTGAGCGCGAGCGACGTCTCCCACGCGGCCTCGTCGCAGTCGAGGATCGACCCCGCATGGACGTAGCCGACGACGTTGAACAAGATGTCGACCGGGCCGACCTCCTCGGCCAGCGCGGCAATGCCCTTCGCGTCGGTGACGTCGAGCGGGCGCTGCTCGCAGCCCGCCAGATCCTCCAGCAGGCGCGGCACGCGATCGGTCGCGATCACGCGCGCGCCCTCGGCCGCGAACAAGGCCGCCGACGCATGGCCGATGCCCTGGCCCGCGCCCGTAATCAGCGCGGTCTTGCCCGCCAGCCGTCCACTCATCCGACACTCTCCTCTTCGCGCAACGCGGTCCACACATCCTCGCCGATATCGGCCGCGGTGCGCGCGATCAGATCGCGCACTTCCTTTGCGTTGGCGACCCCGGCAATGACGGTCGCCACGCGCTTGTCCCGCAACGGGAATTGCAGGGCCGCCGCCGGCAGCGGCACGCCGAAGCGCGCGCACAGCGCCGCCAGCCGCCGGGCGCGCGCGACCATCTCTTCCGGAGCGCGCGCATAATTATAGTGAAGCTGTTCGGCCTGGCCGAGATCGTCCTGCGCGAGAATGCCGCTATTATAGGGTCCACCGGCGATGATCCGGATACCGCGCCGTTCGCATGCGGGCAGCAGGCGGTCGGCGGCGCTGCGGTCGAGCAGGGTGTAGCGCCCGGCGAGCAGGATCACGTCCAGTTCGACCCGCTCGATCACCTCCAGGCAGACCGCGATCTCGTTGACCCCAATCCCGATCGCATCGATCGCACCCGCGTCCCTGAGATCGCGCATCGCGCGATAGCCGCCGTCGAGGAAGGCGCGCAGGTGACGCGGGTGCTCCCCGCCATGCGTCTCGTGGCCGAGATCGTGCGCCAACAGGATATCGACCCGATCGCGCCGCAAGCGGGCGAGGCTCGATTCATGCGAGCGGCGGACCGCGTCGGCGCTATAATCGAACCGCGGTTCGAACGGATCGGCATCGACATAGCCATGGCGTTCGCCGCGCGCATCGGTCGGCTCGAGCAGGCGGCCGACCTTGGTCGAAATCCGGACCGGCACATTCCCCAACACCGCGCCGAGCCGCCGTTCGGCCAGCCCGAAGCCATAGAAAGGCGCGGTGTCGAAATAGGTGATTCCGCCATCGACCGCCGCGCGGATCGCGGCCTCGGCATCGGCATCGGAAACCGGCGCATAGAGATTGCCGATCATGGCGGTGCCGACGCCGAACCGCGGAAGCGTGATGCCGGTCATCCCGCCGGGCGATCGCGCAGATGCAGCATCGAGAAAAGGCCGACGACGGCGAAGCAGCCCGCCGGCACCAGCATCGCGGTCGCGATCGAATGGCTGCTGTCGGAGATCCAGCCCATCAGGGCGGTGAAGGCCGCGCCGCCGATGATTGCCATCACCAGCATCGCCGACGCGCTCTTGGTCAGCGGGCCCAGGCCGCGCAGCGCGAGCACGAAGATGGTCGGGAACATGATCGACATGCAGAAGCTGGTCGCGACCAAAGCCGCGACCCCGATCCCGCCTCCGATCAGCGCGCCGATCAGGCAGAGAACGGTATCGATAGCGGCGAACAGCAGCATCAGCCGGGCACCGCGCACACGCGCCAGCAAGGCGGTGCCGGTGAACCGGCCAAGCATGAACAGGACCAGCGAGAAGGTCAGCAGCCAGGCCGCATTGCGCTGGCCGAGATCGGGCAGGGCCACGCCGATATAACGGATCAGGTAGCTCCACACGCCGACCTGTGCGCCGACATAAGCGAATTGCGCGCACACCCCCGCGAGGTAGCGCGGCTTGCGCAGCAGCGCGCCGAAGTCTGACAGCGGATGCGCGCTGCGCTCCTCGGTCGCGACGGGCGGGAAAGGCGTGCGCGCCAACAGGATCGCCCACAGCAAAACCACGCCCGCAATCAGGCTGTAGGGCAGCAGGACGTTGCGCACCGTCTCCGGCCCCTCGCCGGCGGTGGCGGGCAGGATCAGCGACGCGCCGAGCGCGACACCGGTGATCGCGCCCAGCGGATTGAAGCTCTGCGCGAAATTCAGCCGCCGCTCGGCATCCTCGGGTGGGCCGAGCGTCGCCACCATCGGGTTGGCGGCGGTCTCGAGGAAGGCGAGCCCGCTCGCGAGCACGAACAAGGCGAACAGGAACATCGGATAGCTCAGCGCCAGCGCTGCAGGCCAGAACAACAGCGCGCCGGTCGCGAACAGGCCCAGGCCCGTAACGACGCCGGCCTTGTATCCGAAGCGCGTCATCGTCAGCGCGGCGGGGATCGCGAAGCAGAAATAGCCGAGATAGAAAGCCGACTGGATCAGGCCCGACTGGAAATCTGAGAGCGTGAAGACGTGCCGGAAATGCGCGATCAGGACGTCGTTCAGATTGTTGGCGACGCCCCACAGGAAGAAGAGGCCGGTGACCAGTATCAAAGCCCTTCGGCTCACCACGCGCGCAACCATATGTCTTCCCTCCCGACTTTGCTTGCCGTCTTATGCGGCTATCTGAGAGGGCACGATAACCTCGCCCTCGTCGCTTGTGAAATATAAAAGCAGTTTTCATGGGTGCATAAGCAAGGGCATACAGGCCCAAAGAACCGAAGGGACAGAGGATGATCGGGCTGACGCGGCGGAGCTTACTGGGCGTAGGTTCGGCTATGGTGCTGGCGCCGGTCGCGGCGCGCGCGGCCGAGCTGATGGCGGCGCAGGAGCATGTCCCTTTGTGGCCGGGCAAGATACCGGGCGACATCGGCACCGCGATCAAGCGGCGCGTCGATTCGCGTTCGGGCAACGACGCCAATCCCGACCGCTGGATCTACGGCGTCGCCCATCCCGAACTGATCGTCTTCCGTCCTGCCAATCCCAACGGCGCGGCGGTGTTGTGCATGCCGGGCGGCAGCTACGAATTCCTTGCCTTCGACAATGAGGGGGCCGAGCAGGCACGCTGGCTCAATGCGCGTGGCGTGACCGTGTTCATACTGATGTACCGCCTGCCCGCCGAAGGCTGGGCGCATCGCGAGGACGTGCCGCTGCAGGATGCGCAGCGGGCGATGCGCCTGATCCGGCGTGATGCTTCGAAATATGGCATCGACCCCAAGCGCGTCGCGGCGCTTGGCTTTTCGGCTGGCGGCCACCTCTGCGGTTCGCTCGCCACGCGCCATGCCGAGCAGGTCTATGCGCCGGTCGATGAGGCAGATCGGCTGTCGGCGCGGCCCGATATCGCGGGCCTGATCTATCCGGTGGTCCTGCTCGCCGGGCCCGAGGCGCACAGCGGATCGCGCGATAATCTGCTGGGCAAGAACGCGCCGGAGGCGCTGCGGCGCAGCCATTCGGTCGAGCAGCGCGTCGATGTCGATACGCCGCCGCTCTTCCTGATCCATGCGGAGGATGACGGGACCGTGCCGATCGCGAACAGCATCCATCTTTACCAGGTGATGCTCGATCATAAGCGTCCCGCCGAAATGCACCTGTTCGATCAGGGCGGCCACGGCTTTGGCGCGCGCCTGCCGGCCGACATGCCCGGCGCCGAATGGCCGCGCCTGTTCGCCCGCTTCGCCGCGCGCAAAGGCGTGTTCCCGGCCGACGCCGCATGATCGCGCTGCTGCTCGCCGCCGCGGCGGTCCCGGACCATGTTCAGAGCTCGCCCGAGCGGCAGACGATGGTCGAGCAGCGCCAGTACAACCACTGGGAAGCCGATTATCTGACCAAATTGTGGTCGGCGATGCGCCAGGATTTCGGCGAGAAATATCTCTACGCGCCCGCCGACAAGGCGCTGCCGCCGCCCCGGCCGGGCGAGAAGCGCGTCGTCTTCCTCGGCGATTCCATCACCGATCTGTGGGATCTGGCGCGCTTCTTTCCGGGCAAGCCTTACGTCAATCGCGGGATCGGCGGGCAGGTCACCGCGCAGATGGTGCTGCGCTTCCAGCAGGACGTGATCGAGCTGAGGCCGGCGGCGGTGGTGATCCTTGCCGGCATCAACGACCTCCATGGCGCGCTGCAGCGGGAAAGCGACGAAGGCATCGAAGCCAATTGGCAAGCGATGGCCGACATGGCCGAAGCGCACCACATCAAGGTCGTGTTCGGCGCGATGCTGCCGGTCAATAATTACACCGACAATGCGCGCGACATGCTGGCCGACCGCGATCCCGCGCGCATCCGCCGGCTGAACGAGTGGCTCGCGGCTTTCTGCAAACGGCGCGGTTACGCGCTTGCCGATTATTACGCGGTGACGGTGAACCATGACGGCCTGCTGCGGGCCGATCTGACGCACGATGGCCTGCACCCGCTCACCGGCGGTTATACGTTGATGGCGCCGGTGGTCAGCGCCGCGCTTCAGCGCGCGCTTCACACGCACCGCTAAATCCCTCTTTCGATCAATCCGCGCGCTTCCGGGCGCCACGGCTCGTTGCGCAATCGTCATACTTATCAGTTTGCACAGTTGAATATGATTTTCATCAGTGCTAACGAGTCGGAATGAAGGATCGCCTCAATGGCGGCGTAGGGAGGGGTTTGACATGAAGGTTGCCACGGGGATCAGGATTCACGGCAAGGGCGCGAGACGCGGGGTTTCGACCGCCGCGATCGCGATGATGCTCGCCGCGCCGGCCTGGGCTCAGACCGCGGCTGATACCCCGGCCACCGGCGATCAATCGCTGTCCGCGCAGACTGCCGGCGAAATTGTCGTCACCGGCATCAAGGGCTCGATCCAGAGCGCGACCCAGCGCAAGCGCAATGCCGAGCAGGTGATGGATTCGATCACCGCGCAGGATATCGGCGCGCTGCCCGACCGCTCCGTCGCCGAAGCGCTCCAGCGCATCGCGGGCGTCACGCTCGAGCGAACCAACGACAACCGCGATCCGGCGCGCCTGACCTCGGAAGGCGGCGGCGTGTTCATTCGCGGCCTGTCGTTCGTGCGTTCCGAACTCAATGGCCGCGACGTCTTCTCCGCCAATAACGGCCGCGCGCTGAGCTTCGAGGACGTGTCGTCCGATCTGCTCACCGGCGTCGACGTCTACAAGAACCCCTCGGCCGAACTGGTTGAAGGCGGTATCGGCGGGATCGTCAATTTGCGCACGCGCAAGCCGTTCGATGCGCCCGGCCATGTGATCGCGGTATCGGGCGATTATAACTACGCCGATCTGATGAAGAAGGGCTTCTGGTCCGGCAACGCGCTGGTAAGCGATCGCTGGAATACGGGACTGGGCGAGATCGGCGTGCTGCTGTCCTACAGCCTCAGCAACACCGGCAACCGCACCGACAGCATCAGCGACGGCAAGTTCGTCCAGGGGACGCTCACCGCGCCGCAGGACGGACTGCCCGTCGGCAGCACCGTTTATCTGCCCGCGGGCATGGGCTTCCGCCGCATCGACTGGCAGCAGCGCCGTTCCGCCTTCGACGGCTCGATCCAGTGGAAACCGAGCAGCACCCTGCTAATCACGGGCGAAGCGCTGATCAGCAAGGCGACGCCCCACGATCTCGAATATGCGATGGGCGATTACAACACGCCCGATACCGACAACAGCACCTACCAGTTCGGCAAGCAGAATCAGGTCATCTCCGGGGTGATCCAGAACCGCTTCCTCAATCCGGATACGCGTTACGGCCACCAGACCAACAAGACCCGGGATTTCTCCGGCAACGTGCGCTGGACGCCGACCGACCATTGGGCGTTCGGTGCGGACCTTCAATATGTGAAGTCCAGCGCCAAGGTCATCAGCATGACCGCCTATGATCAGACGCCAACGCTGGCGACGATCGATTTCGATCTCGACGGCAACACGCCGAAGATGGTCATCACGCCGACCAGCGGCGCCGCCGGCGCGGCCGCCTGGCAGCAGCAGAGCGACTATTACTGGTCGTCGGCGATGGACCATATCGAGGACAATGACGCGCACGAATGGGCCTATCGGGCCGACGCCGAATATACGTTTGACGACGACAGCTTCCTGAAGTCCTTCCGCCTGGGCGTGCGCGGTACCGATCGCACGGCGGTCACCCGCCAGACCGGCTACAATTGGGCTTTGCTGTCGGAGCAATATTGGGGCGCGACCGGCCATCCGGTCACGCTCGACCAGACCGGCTTCGACGCCGCCCACCAGAATGCGGGCCTGCCGCAGCAGTCGCAATATTATTCCTACAGCGACTTCTTCCGGGGCGACGTGAAGTCGGGCGGATCCTGGTGGTTTCCGAGCAAGGGGCTGGTGAGCAACGGCATCCAGAACGCCTATAATTATCTGAAGAACACCGAATCCGGCGGCTGGGGCTGGGTGCCGCTCAGCGACGATTATTCGCTCGCGGCGCCTGCGGCCGACAATATCAGCGGTGGCATCAACAACCAGAGCGAAAAGACCAAGGCCGCCTACGCCTTGCTGCGCTTCGGCCATGAAGATGGCTTCCTCGGCCATTTCGACGGCAATATCGGCCTGCGCGTCGTCGGCACCGACACCGGTGCGTCCGGATCATCGGTGCGCCTCGGCGCGCTGACCGCGCCGACGTGCGTGGTCGGTACGCCGATCACGACCGGAACGCGTGCCGGTCAGACCGTAACCCAGGCCGACTGCAATCTGATCACGCAGGCGGTGGCCTTCTCGGCCGGCAATATCGGCGGGCTGACGCAGAGCGCACACGGTTCCTATACCGACGTCTTGCCGAGCCTGAACCTGCGCTTTTACCTGACCGACAAATTGCAGTTGCGCCTGGCCGCGTCGAAGGCGGTGGTGCGGCCGACCTTCGCACAGCTCAATCCGTTCACCCAGCTCGGCTTCTCGTTCGATGCGACGACCGGCATCGCCAACGGTGTCGGTGTCAACGGCGCCACGACGGCGTTCACGGGCACGACCGGCAATCCGTACCTCAAGCCGACCCGGGCCAACCAGTTCGACGGCAGCCTCGAATGGTACTTCTCGAAGTCGAACAGCCTGACGTTCGATATCTTCTACAAGCGGATCAGCAATTATATATTCGCCGGCGTCGGTCAGCAGACCTTCACCAGCAACGGCCAGACGATCACGTTCGATGTGACCCAGCAGGAAAATGGGGCGCACGGCACGATCAAGGGCTTCGAGCTTGCCTACACCCAGTTCTTCGACATGCTTCCTGGCGCGCTCGGCGGCCTCGGTTTCCAGGGCAATTTCACCTACGTCGACAGCACAGGCGGCAAGAACACCGCGGTCAACGTGTTCGACCCCAACCAGACGACCAACGCGGCCACGCCGCTGCCGCTCGAGGGCCTGTCGAAGACCTCGTACAACGCGGCTTTGATCTACGAGAAATACGGCATCTCGGCGCGCTTGGCCTATAATTGGCGGTCGCATTACCTGCTGACCACATCGGCCGCGAACATCAACTTCCCGGTCTGGTCGGAAGCCTATGGCCAGCTCGACGGATCGATCCTCTATTCGCTCAACAAGCACTTCAAGGTGGGTGTGCAGGCGACCAACCTGCTCAACACGCGCACCTATCTCGATGTGGGCGATACCAACTTCAGGCCGCGTTACAGCTGGACCGATACCGATCGGCGCTACGCTTTCCTGATCCGGTCGATCTTCTAGTTCATCCTCCCCTCGGCGTCGCCTTCACCATGACGGCGACGCCGGTTTTTTATCGGGAGGCTTCGCGGTAGAGCGTGTCCATGACAGCAGCGCCGATCAGGAGGATCGTCATCGCCGGCGGGGGTACCGCCGGATGGATGGCGGCAGCGTTGCTCGCACGCTTCCTGCCGCCGCCGCACGCCGAAATCCTGCTGGTCGAATCCGACGAGATCGGCACGATCGGAGTCGGCGAGGCGACCGTGCCGCTGATGGCCCAGTTCAACGGCGTGCTCGGCATCGACGAGAAGGATTTCGTCGCCAGGACAGAAGGCACGTTCAAGCTCGGCATCCAGTTTCGCGACTGGGGCGAGATGGGCAATGTCCATTTCAACGGTTTCGGCGACTATGGCGACGCCATCCAGGGCGTGTCGCCGCACCATCATTGGCTCAAGCTGCATCGGCTGGGCGACGCATCCCCGATCGAGGATTGGTCGATGCCCTATGCCGCCGCCAAGCGCGACCGCTTCGCGCCGCCCGAAATGGTCCATCGCCAGGGCGACGAGGCCGCCTTCTATAAATATGCCTATCATTTCGATGCCGGCCTCTATGCCCGCTATCTGCGCGGCTATGCCGAGACGAGGGGCGTGGTTCGCGAAGAAGGCCGGATCGGCAAGGTCGAGCTCGACCCTGAAAGCGGCCATGTCGCTGCCTTGCTGATGGCGGACGGACGACGTTTCGCCGGCGATCTGTTCATCGACTGCACCGGCTTCGTCGGCCTGCTGATCAGCAAGGCGCTGGGCGTTGCCTATGTCGACTGGTCGGGTCTGCTGCCATGCGACCGTGCGATCGCGGTGCCGAGCGCGCGCCGCGATCCGCTGACGCCCTATACGCGTTCGACCGCGCGCGCCGCCGGCTGGCAATGGCGGATCCCGCTCCAGCACCGCACCGGCAATGGCCATGTCTATTCCAGCGCTTTCCTGTCGGATGACGAAGCGGTCGACCAGTTGATGGCCAATCTCGACTGCGCGCCATTAAGCGAGCCGCGCCTGCTGCGCTTCACCACTGGGCATCGCGCCAAATTCTGGGATCGGAACGTGGTCGCGCTCGGCCTTGCCGCCGGCTTCATGGAGCCGCTGGAATCGACCAGCATCCAGATCATCCAGACGGGCCTCGCGCGGCTGGTCGAATATCTGCCCGACAGGGATTTCGACCCTGCGGTCGCCGATGAATATAATCGCGTCACCGCCAACGAATATGCGCGGATCCGCGACTTCCTGATCCTCCATTATTGCCGCAGCCGCCGTTCCGAGCCGATGTGGGAGCATTGCCGGACGATGGCGATTCCCGACACGCTCGCGCACAAGATCGCGGTGTGGGAAGCGTGCGGGCGGGTGCCGTTGTTGTCCGAGGAATCCTATCAGGAGCCGAGCTGGGTCTCGATCTTCCTCGGCAACCAGGTCCTGCCCAGACGCTATGATCCGATCGTCGATCAATTGCCGATCGAGAAACTGCGCGGCGGCATGAACCAGCGGCGCGCCGCCATCGCCCAGGTCGCGGATCATATGCCGCCGCATACCTTGTTCGTCGATCGCACCTGTCCCGCACCGGTGGCGGCATGAGCAATCCCAAGGCGATCCAATCGATCGTGATCGCGGGCGGCGGCAGTGCCGGCTGGATGGCGGCCGCCGCGCTGTCGACCGCCTTCCACGGTACCGACTGCCGGATCACGCTCGTGGAATCGGAGGAAATCGGCACGGTCGGGGTGGGGGAGGCGACGATCCCGCCGATCCAGGCCTTCAACCAGATACTCGGCATCGACGAGGCCGCGTTCGTGCGCGCGACCCAGGGCACGTTCAAGCTCGGCATCGAGTTCGTGAACTGGTGGCGCGAGGGGCATCGTTATTTCCACCCGTTCGGCCGCTACGGCGACGATTTCGGGATGACGCCGTTCCATCAGCAATGGCTGCGCGCGCGCTTCCATGGCGATCCGACCCCGCTTTCGGCCTATTCGCTGAGCGACGCGGCGGCATTCAAGAACCGCTTCGATCGTCCGCTGGCCGATCCGCGATCGGTCTTCTCGACTTTTTCCTACGCTTATCATTTCGACGCGGGCCTCTATGCCCGCTTCCTGCGCGTGCATTCGGAGGCGCGGGGCGTCACGCGGATCGAAGGCAAGATCGCCGATGTCGCGCTCGACCCCGAAAGCGGCTTCGTCCGCGCATTGACGCTGGAGAACGGGCAGCGGATCGAGGGTGAACTGTTCTTCGACTGCACCGGTTTCCGCGCGTTGCTGATCGGGCAGACGCTCGAAGTGCCTTATCAGGACTGGTCGGGCTGGCTTCCCTGCGACCGCGCGATCGCGGTGCCGAGCGCGCGCATGGCCGATCTGCCGCCTTATACCCGCTCGACCGCGCACAAAGCCGGCTGGCAATGGCGCATTCCGCTCCAGCACCGCACCGGCAACGGCCATGTCTATTGCAGCGGCTTCATGGGCGACGACGAAGCGCAATCGATTCTGCTCGCCGGGCTCGACGGCGCGCCGACCGGAAGCCCACGCCAATTACGCTTCACCACCGGCATGCGCGAACAGGGCTGGGCGAAGAATGTGATCGCGCTCGGCCTCGCTTCGGGCTTCCTCGAGCCGCTGGAATCGACCAGCCTGCATCTCGTCCAGAGCGGCATTACCAAATTGCTCGCCTGGTTTCCCGACCGCGATTTCGATCCCGCCGTCACCGTCGAATATAACCGGCAGGTCGCGCGCGAGTTTGAAAGCGTGCGCGATTTCCTCGTGCTCCATTACCGCGCGACCGAACGCAGTGATTCCGATTTCTGGCGCCATTGCGCCGCGATCGAAATGCCCGAGACGCTCGCCGCCAAGCTTGCCATGTTCCGTCTCAACGGCCGGCTGATCGAACGCGACAAGGATCTGTTCCACGAAGCGAGCTGGCTGGCGGTGATGCTGGGCCAAGGCGTGACGCCGCAGGGCTATGATCCGCTCGCGGACATCGTCGATCCGCGCGAGATGCAGGCGGTGCTGGCGGGCATGCGCAACGTTATCGCGCACACTTCCGACGCGATGCCGGGCCACGCCGCTTTCATCGCGCGCCATTGCCGCGCTCCGGATCTCCGAGCTGCCTGAGGGGAATGCGCATGATCAGAACCTTGTTCGCCGCCGTCTTGATCGCCGCCATGCCGGCGTCAGCCCAGGACATGATCCGCGGCGACGCGAGCGCGGGCCTGGTTTCGAAGACCGCCAAAGCCGAGGTGCATCTGATCGCTGATCCCGCGCTCAACGACCGGCGGCTGGTGCTCAAGATCGTGATACTCAACCTGAGCGGCGCGGCGCAGCCCTTCGGGCCGGACGCGGTCACCATTGCCGCCGGCGACGCGCCGATCGCAATCGCGTCGCGTGCCGCTTTGATCGCCGATCTGTCGGGCGCCGGCAGCGCCAGCGACGAGACCGCACAATCGCACGCCACCGCCGCCTTGCCGACCAATGGCGCGGGCCAGACCGACGTGACCAGCTTCACGGGTGGGATGAATAGCGGCGTCGCGGGCATTCCCAATTCGTCGATCGACCGTGCGCAGCGCCGGCCCGATGCCAAGGCGGTGGCGCAGATCGATGCGATCCTGCTCAAGCCGATGACGATCCGGGCGAATGGCGCCGATGGCGGCCAGCTGCTGACCGAGCGGCTCAAGCGATCGAAAACGCCCGAGGTGACGGTGGCGATCGCCTTCGCCGGCGAGACCCATCATTTCGCGGTCAAGGTGCCGCGATGACGCGCCGGTTGCCGGAAGCCTCCGCCCGCCTGTATCAACCATGCGGCAAGATGATTTGCGCGAGGGGCCGCGGATAGAATGACCAGCGAGGAGGATGATCGCCGCTACAGGGCGCCCGCGCTCGAAAAGGGGCTCGATATCCTCGAGCTGCTCGCCACGACATCGTCGCCGATGACGCTGACTGCGATCGTCAACCAGCTCGCCCGTTCGCATGGTGAGTTGTTCCGCATGGTCCAGGTGCTCGAATTCCGCGGCTATATCGAACAGGATTTGTCGGCGGACGGCTACCTGCTGACCGACCGGCTGTTCTCGCTCGGCATGCAGCGTCCCAAGACGCACAGCCTGGTCGAGGTCGCCTTGCCGGTGATGCGTCAGCTTTCGCAGGAAATCGGCCAGTCTTGCCACCTCGCGCTTCACACGCTGGGAGAGATGGTGGTGGTGGCACGGATGGAATCGAGCGAGCAGCTCGGTTTCTCGGTCCGCGTGGGCTATCGCCGGCCGCTGGTGAAGGCGGCTTCGGGCGCGGTCCTCTACGCCTTTCAGCCGGAGGACGTGCGGCGCCGCTGGGAAAAGATGCTTGATCCGCCGTTGAGCCAGCAGGAGCTCGCCGACTGGCGCGCGCATGCCGACGAAATCCGTAAGCGCCAGGTCGAGTTGACCCCGAGCCGCTTCGTCGCGGGCGTCACCGATATCTCCGCGCCGGTGATGCGCGGCGGTGTCGCGGCGGCGGCTTTGACGGTGCCGTTCCTCGAGAAACTGGGTCCTCAGGTATCGCGGGAGGAGGCGGCCGATCGCGTGCGCGCCGCTGCCGCCAGCATCGCCGATCAATTGCTGGAGAGTGACAGCCGTATTTGATGGCGAAGCGCTTGCTATCGCTACCATTTACACATATGAAAATGGTACTCACCTGCGAACGAACCTTCGATCGAGGTAGTGACCGTAATAAAGGCGGCGTTCCAGCCGCCATGACGGGGGGAGAGGCTGTGGCGCATCGGTTCGAAGCTGACAGGTTGAGGCAGCGCCACGCGTGACGAAGATCACCGGCATCCGGATATTCGATCTGCGCTTCCCGACCGCGATTGCGCGCGACGGGTCGGACGCGATGAATCCCGATCCCGATTATTCGGCGGCCTATTGCATTCTCGAGACCGACAGCGGGCTGACCGGCCATGGCCTGACCTTCACCATCGGCCGGGGTAACGATATTTGCTGCGCGGCGATCCGCGCGCTCGCACCTTTGGTCGAGGGACTCGATCTCGACTGGATCCGCGCCGACGGCGCGCGTTTCTGGCGGCACATGACGGGCGACAGCCAGTTGCGCTGGATTGGGCCGGAAAAGGGCGTGATCCACCTCGCCACCGGCGCGGTCGTCAATGCGGTGTGGGATCTGCTCGCCAAGCAAGCGGGCAAGCCGCTGTGGCAATATGTCGGCGAGATGAGCCCGGCTGAGATCGTGGCGCAGATCGACTTTCGCTACATCACCGATTTCATCACGCCGGACGAAGCACTGGCCTTGCTGGAGGCGCGCGCCGCGGGCAAGGCGGCACGCGTCGCGACGCTCAAGGCCGAGGGCTATCCCTGCTATACCACCTCGGCCGGGTGGCTCGGTTATTCCGACGACAAATTGCGCACGCTCTGCGCCGAGGCGATCGCGCAGGGTTTTCGCCATGTGAAGATCAAGGTCGGCGCAGACGCGGCCGACGATCGCCGCCGGCTCGCGATCGTGCGCGAGGTGATCGGGCCCGACGTCAAGCTGATGATCGACGCCAATCAGGTGTGGGAGACGGACGAGGCGATTGCGCGCATCCGTGACCTCGCCTTCGCCGATCCCTGGTTCATCGAGGAGCCGACCAGTCCCGACGATATCGAAGGCCATCGCGCGGTGCGCGCCGCGGTCGCGCCGATCCAGGTCGCGACCGGCGAGATGTGCCAGAACCGCATCCTGTTCAAACAGTTCATCAGCCGCGAGGCGATCGACATCGTCCAGCTCGATGCCTGCCGCCTGGGCGGCGTCAACGAGGTGCTGGCGGTGCTGCTGATGGCGGCCAAGGCCGAACTCGCCGTGTGCCCGCATGCCGGCGGCGTCGGCCTGTGCGAATATGTCCAGCATCTGTCGATGATCGACTATCTCTGCTTCTCGGGCACGACCGAGGGCCGCGTCGCCGAATATGTCGACCATCTCCACGAGCATTTCGTCCACCCATGCGTGGTGGAGGATGCGGCCTATCAGGCGCCCACCGAACCGGGATTTTCGATCGAGATGAAACAGGCCACGTTGAAGCGCTATCTCCACCCCTCGCCCCGAGCGAGCGCGGCATGAAGGTCGGGCGCCGCGGCTTCCTGGCGGGCAGCGCGGCCGCCGCGATGGCGGCGCGGGCCGGGGCGGCGACCAAGCCCGACTGGGCGTCGCTCGGCGAAGTCTATCAGGCGCCCGACTGGTTCCGCGACGCCAAGTTCGGCATCTGGGCGCATTGGAGCGCGCAATGCGTGCCCGAATTCGGCGACTGGTACGGGCGGCTGATGTACGTCCAGGGCAACCCCTTCTACGATCATCACGTCAAGCATTACGGGCACCCGGCCGATCACGGCTTCCTCGAAATCGAAGGCGCGTGGAAGGCGGAGGCGTGGGATCCGGAAGCGCTGATCGCGCTCTACAAGAAAGCCGGTGCCAAATATTTCATGGCGCTCGCCTGCCACCACGACAATCTCGATACGTGGGCGAGCAGTCATCATGCGTGGAACGCGACCCGCGTCGGGCCGAAGCGCGACATCGTCGGCACGTGGGAGAAAGCGGTCCGCAAGGCGGGCCTGCGCTTCGGCGTCAGCAACCACAGTTCGCACGCCTGGCATTGGTGGCAGACCGCCTACGGCTATGATGCCGAGGGGCCGCGCGCGGGCCAGCGTTACGATGCGTTCAAGCTGACCAAGGCCGACGGCAAGGGCACATGGTGGGAAGGGCTCGATCCGCAGGCGCTTTATACCGGCGCCTGGTATGCGCCGCCCGATGGCATCAGCTCGATCAAGGCGATGAACGCCTGGCACGACGCGCATGACGGCCAGTGGCTCGAAACCGCGCCGCCCGCGCCCGCCGGCTTCGTCGCCAACTGGCTCGCGCGGCAGAACGAGCTGGTCGATAAATATCGGCCCGACATCGTCTATCTCGACGATACCGGTGTGCCGTTCGGCGATACCGGCCTGGCCGCGCTCGCCCATTATTACGACAAGTCGGTCGAGTGGCACGGCAAGGTCGACGTCGTCATCACGGGCAAGCAACTGACCGATATCCAGCGCCGTGCGCTGACCGAGGATATCGAGCGCGGCTATAGCGATCATCTGCGCGAGCAGCCGTGGCAGACCTGCACCTGCATCGGCGACTGGCATTACAACCGCCAGCGCTTCCTCGACAAAAGCTACGTCCCCGCGGTGCAGGTGATCCAGCGGTTGTGCGACACCGTCTCCAAGAACGGCAACCTGCTCCTCTCCATTCCCGTGCGCGGCAACGGCACGATCGACAGCGAGGAAGAGAAGATCGTCGCGGGCATCACCGCCTGGATGGCGATCAATGGCGCGGCGATCCACGGCTCAAGGCCGTGGCGCATCTATGGCGAAGGGCCGACCAAGCTCGGCGAGGGCATGTTCGGCGAACAGAAGTTCAAGGGCTTCCAGCCCGAGGATGTGCGCTTCCTGGTCAAGGACGGCGTGCTGCACATGGCGATGCTGTCATGGCCCGAGGGATCGGTCCGCGTGCCGGCACTTGGGCTGGGTTCGCTAAAGGGCGCCAAGATCGCCCGTGCCACCCTGCTGGGGGGCGGCACGATATCGGTGACGCAGGACGCGGACGCGGCCAACTTCACGCTGCCGGCTGCCGGGTCCGGTCAGATCGTGCCCGTGCTGCGGCTCGACGGCGTGGGGCTAGTCTAGCTCAGGCGGTGATCTTCGCCCGGGCCAGCCGCGGCGACAGCAGGTGGATCGACAGCAAGGCCAGGAAATAGGCGCCACCCGCGACCGCGAAGATCGCGGAATAGGTGCCGAGCCCGTCGAGGATCTTGCCGATATAGAGCGAGAACAGCATGCCGCCGACCGCGCCCACTGTGCCGCCGATGCCGATCACCGATCCGACCGCGTAACGCGGGAAGATGTCCGACGGCAAAGTATAGAGATTGGCGGAGAAGGCCTGGTGTCCCGCCGCCGCGACGCCGATGATCAGCACGTTGATCCATACACTGTCGATATATTGCGTGGTCACGACCGGCAGGATCGCGATCGCACAGATCAGCATCGTGATCTTGCGCGCCTTGTTGGGCGTTGCGCCCGCCTTGATCAGGCGGCCCGACAGCCAGCCGCCGGCGACGCTGCCGACATCCGACAGCAGATAGATCGCCGCGATCGGCAGGCCGAACCCGACCAGGTTCAGATGGTAGGTGTCGTGCAAATAAGGCGGCAGCCAGAACAGGTAGAACCACCAGATCGGATCGATGAAGAATTTGCCGAGCGCGAACGCCCAGGTTTCGCGCGTCGCCAGCAGCTTCCACCACAGCCCTTTGACCCGCACGGCGGGATCGGCCGGATCCTGCTGGATATGCGCCAGCTCGGCCGCGCCGATATGCTTGTGCGCGGTCGGTTCGCGATACAGCGAAAGCCACGCGATCACCCACAGAACGCCAAGCACGCCGGTGACGACGAACGCCATCCGCCAGCCATAAGCGATGGTGATGGCAGGCACGATCAGCGGGGTCAGGATCGCGCCGACATTGGAACCGGCGTTGAAGATCCCGATCGCGAGCGCGCGCTCCTTCTGCGGAAACCATTCGGTCACGGCCTTCACGCCGGCGGGGAAATTGCCGGATTCGCCGATGCCGAGCCCGAAACGCGCCATCGCGAACTGGGTGATCGAATGGACGCCGCCATGCAGCACGTGGAACAAAGTCCAGACGCCCACCGCGACGGCATAGCCCAGTCGCGCGCCGATCCAGTCGACGATCCGGCCGAAGCCGAGATAGCCGATCGCGTAAGCCAGCTGGAAATAGAAGACGAGGTGGGCATAATCGCCCGCCGTCCAGTGGAATTCGGGGCGGAGATAATCGGGCTCGAGCACGCCGATCATCTGCCGGTCGACATAATTGATCGCGGTTGCCGCGAACAGCAAAGCGCAGATCACCCAGCGGTAACGCCCGACCCTCTCCGCGGCGGCCGCTATCTCCGGCTGCTCGGTGCCGCGTGTCGCCATGGCATATATCTCCGCTGCTTATGCGGTCTGCGCCGCTTCGATTCCGCAGGTGATAGACAGATTATCGCCGAAGCGCGCCACCACATTTTGGCCGGGCCGCACTTCGTGCACGCCGGTGATCGCACCGGTCGAGACCCAAATACCGGCCGGGATCGCGATACGGCGCCTGGCGAGCAGTTCGAGCAGGAAACGCACCGCGCCGACTGCGCCGTCGAGCATCGTCTCCGTGGTCGCGCGGCCTATCTCCGCGCCGTCAATCTCCAGCGTCACCGGCCAGCGTTCGAAGCCGCTGTTGCGCCAGTCCGGAATGGCGGGCCCAACGATCAGGCCATTATTGTTGCCGAAATCGGAAATGGTGACGGCAGGGCCGTTGACGTTGATGCCGGGGAAGGGCGAGCTGGCGATCTCGATCCCGACATGGACCGCATCGACCAAAGCGGCCGCCTCGTCCATCGTGTAGCTGGTCTTGTCCGCCGGGACAGCGCCGCCAATCCGCAGCAGGAATTCCGCCTCCGCCGCGCCGAAGCCGTTGGCGAAGACGGGCATCGCGATCGGACGCCCCCGATAATCGAAAATGTGCCGCGAAAAGATCGGACCGGCGAGGCGGTCGACGTCATGATCGGCGATATCGGTCTCACCGATCCGCCCGACCTTCCAGCCGACAATGCGGTCGCCATCCTCGACAATCGCCAGGTCCTGGATTTCATAGGCGGTTTCGAGCGTGTGTGGCATCGGGCCGGGATAATCGGGCAGGGCCTTCGCCGCGCGTCGGGCGGCCACAAAGCGACGGGCAATGTTCAGCAGATCGCTGCCTTCGGCCGTCATCACCCTCCCTGTACTCCCCGTCCGCATTTTTTTGCGTCCTACGGGAAACCGGTGTCAATCGCAAGCGGCTCGCGCATCATATCGGCGCGACAGCGGCGGTGCATGCGGCTATGCTGACCGCCGAAGAGAGTGCGGGGACGGGATGGCCAAGCCTACGATCAACGATATCGCGCGCCTAGCGGGCGTATCGAAAAAGACGGTCAGCCGCGTCATCAACCGATCTCCTCTGCTCAACGACGATACGCGCGAGCGGGTCGAGGCGGTGATCAAGGATACGGGCTACGTCCCCAATCCACAGGCGCGCGCGCTGGCGCTGCGGCGCAATTTCCTGATCGGCCTCGTCCACGACAATCCCAGCGCGCAGACCGTGCTCAACGTTCAGCAGGGTATATTGCGCGCGCTGCGCGATACCGAATTCGAGATGATCGTGCGTCCGGTCGATCGCGGATCGGCGACGATGCTGGTCGACATGCGCGATTTCCTGTCGCGCCAGCGACCGTTCGGCGTGATCCTGCTGCCGCCCATTTCCGAGAATGACCAACTCGCCGACGTCTGCAAGGAACTCGGCTGCCGCTACGTCCGCATGGGATCGGCCGAACTCGACGAACCCCAGCATATGGTTGCGTCGAACGATCGCCAGGCGGTGGTGGAAGCGACGCGCTATTTGATCAAGCAGGGGCATCGCCGGATCGGCCTGATCACCGGCCCGCATGGGTTCCGCTCGGCGCGCGAACGACGAGCGGGGTTCGAGGACGCGCTCGCCGAGGCCGGGATCAAGCTGCCGCGCAGCCTGGTAGCCGACGGTAATTATACCTTCGAGAGCGGGATCGCCGCGACGCAGAGCCTGCTTGACGTCTCGCCGCGCCCGACCGCGATCTTTGCCAGCAACGACGATATGGCGGCGGGCGTGCTGCTCGCGGCGCGCCAGCGCGGGCTGTCGGTGCCCGAGCAATTGTCGATCATCGGTTTCGACGATTCCCCGCTCGCCGCGCGCTTGTGGCCGCCGCTCACCACGGTGCACTGGCCGATGGAATCTATGGCGCGATCGGCCGCGCTCAAGCTGATCGGCGACATGATCGACGAGGATAATGACGTGGAGGAGCCGTCGATGTTCATCTCGACGCTCGTCAAGCGCGGTTCGGTGGCGCCGCCCGAAAACGGATAGACGCTGCCCCTTGCACTGAATTTTGACACCGGTTACCAATCGGCCCTGGAGAGGGACTTATGTTCGAGAAAACCTATTACGCCACGCATCCCGACATGATGGAGTGCGTCGCCAATGAGGAATTGCGCGACCGCTATCTGATCGGCGGCCTGTTCCGCGAAGGCGAGTGCGTGCTCAACTACACGCACGCCGACCGGTTCGTGATCGGCGGCGTCGCCGTCGGTGCGGGCAGCGTGAAGCTGCCCGATCAGACCGAGCCGCCCGCCGCGGCGGGCGATCCCTTTCTCGAACGGCGCGAACTCGCGGTCGTCAATGTCGGCAAGGTCGACGGGACGGTTACAGTCGACGGTGAGGCCTTCACGCTCGGCAACAAGGATTGCCTCTACGTCACGATGGGCGCGAAGGACGTGCAATTCTCCGGCAACGGCGCGCGTTTCTATCTGGCGTCGTGCCCGGCGCATAAGGGCTTCCAGACGCGCAAATTGTCGATCGCCGACGCCAACAAGCTCGAGCGCGGCAGCCTCGCCGAATCCAATGAACGCACCATCTTCCAACTCGTCATTCCGGGTGTGTGCGATAGCGCGCAGCTCGTCATGGGCCTGACCGTGCTCAAGGAAGGCAGCGTGTGGAATACGATGCCGCCGCACATCCACGAGCGCCGCAGCGAGATCTATTTCTACTTCGAGCTCGACGGGCCCAACGACCGCGTCTTTCATTATATGGGTGAGGGCGAGGCGATGCGGCACATCGTGATGGCGAACGAGGAAGCGGTAATCTCACCGCCCTGGTCGGTCCATATGGGCTCGGGCACGCGCGCTTACGCCTTCATCTGGGCGATGGCGGGCGAGAACCAGGATTATACCGACATGAACGTGCTCGACATCTGCCAGCTCGCGTGAGCGCGTTCGATCTTTCGGGCAAGGTGGCGGTCGTCACCGGCGCCAATACCGGCATCGGCCAGGCGATCGCGCTGGCGCTGGCGGAAGCGGGCGCGGATATCGCCGCGGTCGGCCGCACGCCCGCCGAGGAAACGGTCGCGAGGGCGCGCGTGCTCGGGCGCAAGGCGGAGGTGGTCTCGGCCGATCTCTCGACGATCGAGCCGGTCCAGCGTGTGGTCGACGAGACGCTCGAAAAGCTTGGGCGGCTCGACATCCTCGTCAACAATGCCGGCATCATCCGTCGCGCCGACGCGGTCGATTTCACCGAAGAAGACTGGGACGCGGTGATCGACACCAATCTCAAATCGGTCTTCTTCCTGTGCCAGGCCGCAGGCCGCCACATGATCGGGCAGGGTGCAGGCAAGATCATCAACATCGCCTCGATGCTGACCTTCCAGGGCGGCATCCGCGTGCCGAGTTACACCGCGTCCAAATCCGGCGTCGGCGGGCTCACCAAATTGCTCGCCAACGAATGGGCGGGGAAGGGTGTGCAGGTCAACGCGATCGCCCCCGGCTATATCGCGACCAACAATACCACCGCTCTCCAGGCCGACCCGGTCCGCAACAAGGCGATCCTCGACCGCATCCCCGCCGGCCGCTGGGGCGATCCCAGGGATCTGGGCGGCGCGGCGGTGTTCCTCGCCTCGTCCGCGTCCGATTATGTGACCGGCCATATTCTCGCGGTCGATGGCGGCTGGCTGGCGCGATGAGCGCGATGAATGCCGCTGCCGGCTGAACGATTAAATCCGATTCGGTCCGAAGGTCCGATGGCGGTCAACCGGCGGACAATGTGCCAGTCAGAAAAATAAGTCGCTGAAAATAAGCGATAGTTTGTTCAAGCGATAGCGCTCCTGCCGACCTCTTGACATCGGTATGATAAAGGTCATCATCGTAATGACACCGGTGGCAAAGAATCCGCCGGCGATCCGGATCAATGCCGGACGGACAGGGAGGGATGAATGATCAAGGTCGCTTTGCGCGCCGGTGTAGCCACTTGCGCGCTTCTTGCCGCCGCACAGGCGCACGGTCAGAGTTCCGCATCGGCGCCGGAGACCGGTTCGGCGCCGTCCACGGTCGCTGCCGACAAGTCCGCGCCCGGCGCAAACGCCGATAGTGGGGGGGCGTCGGCCGAAGTCGTTGTCACCGGTTTCCGTCGTTCCTACGAGAACGCGCTCAACATGAAGCGCGCATCAGACCAGATCACCGATTCCATCTCGTCAGATGGCCTCGGGCGGTTCCCCGATCTGAATGTCGGCGAGGCGATCCAGCGCATCCCGGGCGTGCAGATCAACCGCGAGGCGGACTCCCGCAACGCGACGATCAGCCTGCGCGGTTTGCCGGGCACGTTCGCACGCACGACCCTCAACGGCGTCGGCTTTGCCGATCCGATCCTGTCCAGCGCCACCAACACCGCATCCACGCCGCTGGGTGCGTTCAACTCCGACATCTTCTCGGCGATCACGATCATCAAGTCGCCCGACGCGTCCGATCTGGCCGGCGGTCTGTCGGGCAATGTCGACCTGAGGATTTCACCCGCCCTGGAGCGCAAGCAGGGCGGCTTCATGAAGGCCTCCTACGAATATGACGATCTCGGCAAGCTGTGGAGCCCGCAGCTGTCGGGCGGCTACAACTGGCATGTGACCGACAATTTCGCCGTGTTCGGCGTGCTCGCCTACAAGCAGGAGAAGTTCCGCCGGGATTCGATCTCGATCAACACCTGGGCCAACAAGCTCGGTGCGGTTCAGGTCGGCAATCAGAAGGCAGCAGGTGCGAACCCGGTCTATGACGCGCTGATCGCGGCGAACCCCGGCGGCGTCTACTATCCGAGCCAGGTTCGCCAGTTCGTGCGCTTCAACAAGGGGCACCTGCTCACCGGCTCGGGCGGCTTCGAATGGCAGGCGACCGACGATCTGAAGATCGGTACGACCGGCTTCTACACCGAGCGCAACCTGTCGAACGGCACCAACCAACTTCTCTACATCGACACGTCGGCGGGCAATGCCACCAACACGGCGCTGAGCGCGACGTCCGCAGTGGCGCATTTCACCAGCCTCGGCACGCCCTATGTCGTGGATACGCCCACCGGGAAGCGCGCTTACATCAACCAATTCTCGGCCGAGAACCTCCAGACCTACGATTCCATCCGGTCCGAGCCAGCCAAGCAGAAAACCTGGGCAATCACGCCGACCGTCGATTTCAAGAACGACCAGTGGCACTTCAACGTCCAGGGCACGATCTCCCGGGCGGAAGTGCTTGCGAACCAGATCGAACTCGACGCGATCGAGAATCCCTATCGCAATCTGGGGCCGGCGGGGCTGAACGGCATCACGACTTCGGTGTTCACCGGCGGTGCGAACCTCGATCAGTTCGAAGCGACCCTGAACACGCCCAACACCTCGCACATCGCGGCCGGCGGCTATGGCATACCGTCCGCCGCCAACCAGGCGACGCAGGCCGGCGCGCAGATGCCGGGCCAGGCCGCGGGCGTCGCGGGCGACAAGTTCGGCGCGACCGGCACCAATGGCGATGGCAAGAACCAGCTCAACGCCATCCAGGCCGACGTGGAACGCTTCTTCACCGGATCGATCCTGTCGGGCATCCAGGTCGGGGCGCGCTACGAGCGGGACAAGTATATCTCGACCGGCTCACGCAACACCTCGCTCGGCGCGAACACGCAGAACATCACCGCCGCGATGTCGTCGCCCAATCCGTACATCTCGGACTTCTTCGGCAACCATGCCGATGGTTACACGCAGGCTTGGCGTACCCTGGATATCCAGCAGATCCTGGGCGCGATCACGCCGGTCAACACGGCACCGAGGACGACGGCCAACCCGAACGGCTTGCCCGGTCAATTCGTCTTCGATGCGAAAAACGGCGTGTTCCTGACCCCCTATGGTTTGGTGAACAATTATTGGGATCCGAACTACTGGAACAACAACTTCACCAACAAGAACGACGTCCTGTCGGTCTACGGCATGGCGAAGTTCAATGGCGAGATTCTCGGCATTCACGTCCGCGGCAATGCCGGCGTCCGCTACGAGCACACGAACAACACGATCAACGCGCTCGACTGTCAGAACTGCGCGAGCGGGCTTTCGACGATCGTCGGCCCGGTCAATCACACGATGGCGGAACGGACGTACAAGAACACCTATAATTACTGGCTGCCGTCCGCCATGATCACGGCGGACCTGACCGACAAGCTGCTGCTCCGCGGCGCCTATTACAAGACGTACGTCCGGCCGCAGCCGCGCGATACGATCCCGATCACCTTCGTCCAGGTGCCCGAGGCCCAGACGCCGCCGGTCGATCCGGTCTACACCGTCCAGATCGGCGCGACCAACCTCAAGCCCTATTCGGCGGACTCGTTCGACGTCTCGCTCGAATGGTATAACCGCCCGGGCGGCTCGTTCGCGGTCGCGATCTATCAGAAGAACGTGAAGGACTATATCGGGCCGATCACCGACCAGAATGTCCTGTGTCCCGCAAACGGCCAGATCAACGGCGTCGACTACGGTCTGGGCAACCTCACGATTTCCGGGCCGAACTGCATCAGCTCCAACACGTTCCCGGGCGCCGCCGGTACCGCGGTGCCGGCCAGGGTGCTGATCAGCGGCCAGACCAACCAGCAGCCGATGCGCGTGCGCGGCGTCGAGCTCTCCGTGCAGCAGAATTTCGACTTCCTGCCCGGTATCCTCAAATATCTGGGTGGGGCCGCCAACTACACGTACACGACGATCCGCGGGCACGATAATGCGGGCAACCCGATCACGCTGCCCAGCGTCTCGCGCGACAACGTCAACGTCATCGGCTATTTCGAGACGAAGAAGCTGGGCTTTCGCCTGGTCTACAATTGGCGCGGCAAATACGATCTCGCGGCCGGCAACAGTTTCGTCGGCGATGCCCGCACGGTAAAGGCGCGCAGCCAGCTCGACGCGTCCACATCCTACAACATCACCGACAGTATCACGGTCGCCGTCGATGCGTTCAATCTGACCAACGCGACGCGCGCCGAATATGAAAATGATCCGATGCTGCCGCGGCGTATCGATTATGACGGCCGGACGTATCAGCTCACGATGCGGGCCAGCTTCTAAGGGCTTCTCCCCTGGCGGAGCAGTTATGCCCGATCGGGCGGAGCTGCTCCGCTCATTTGTGCATTGGCCCTGACAGCATCACCGCGGACCGGCGTCGCCGGATCATTCGGGGCGGTAGCTGATCGTCCACCCCAACTTGATCGGCGCTTCCGACGGCACGCTCTCGCGTTCGCAGCGGACGACGCTGGCGAAAGGGCCGGTCGGCGACCGATAGGCAGGATCGGTCGGGGCAGCGGCGACACAGCGGCCGAGGCCATGCGTGGCGAAGCCGCGCACTTCGCCCGAACGATAGGCGATCGTCGCAGGCCCATTCGCGATCGGCGCGCTTGAGAAGGTCGCGAATTCGAGTTCGATGCGCGCGATCGTCACCGGCCGTTTCGCGATCAGCACATCGTCGCGCGTGATCCGGCCGGGCGCCAGGACATAATGAGTGACAATCGACAGGCTGTCGTCCGTCTTGGCATCCTTTCCGCCCATCAGGTCGAGTGCGTCCTGGCGCCACTCGACCTCGGTGACGGCGCCGTGCCGGGACACTTTCACATCCTTGAACCAAGCCAGCGGCATCAGCACCCGGCCGTCCTGCAAGGTGATGCGCGGCACCAGATTGGGATAAGACGCATCCGCCGAGCCCTGCAGCATCCCCGCCGAAAACGGCACCGGGAAATACGGATTGTGCATATGCTGGCCGTCGGCGCCGTTGATGATCGGCAAGCCGATGACGCGGCCCCGGTCGCGGACGGTGACGAGCGCGCGATCATTTTGCCCGCGTGCGAACCAGGTGATGGTCGAAGCCGGTAGCGTATCGAGCCAATGCGGGTAACCGGGATCGGGCGCGCGGCCCCGATAGCCCAGCCCATTCCAGATCGCGTTGGTGTAGAGGAACTGGCGCGCGAGGCTCAGATTCTCGCCGAAGATACGATGCTTGCCGCGATAGGCGTCGGTCCGGCGGCCATGATCCCACATGTCGACCGAGCCGGTCCCGGAATCGATCCAGAAGTCGGCGTAGCGGGCGGCGATGCGGCAGGAAAAGGCATAGGCCATACGCTGCTCCTGCGGCGTCAGCACGCCCAGCCGCGCCGCGGCGGTCAGCACCTCCAGAAAGGCGGTTTCGCCATAGGTGCCGATGCTGCGGCCATATTCGAAACCCTCGCCGTTCAAATTGAAGCGCGGCAGCATCAGATCGACCGAGCGCCGGAGCCAGATCTTGACCTCAGGCGGCGCGGTCATGCCGGTCTCGACCAGGCGCTGGGCGATCTCGCCGATCAGCAGCACGCTGTAGCGGTCGAACCGGCCTTCGCCCTCGGTTTCGTCGGCGAAGCCATAGGTGCCCGAATAGCGGCGATAATGGTCGAGCATGCGCGCGAACAACGCGCCGCTGCCGGTCGCATCCTCCCAGCCGAGCAGATAGCGCAGACGCGCGATGCTGAACGCCACGCCGGTATAGTTGTTGGGCAGATCGATCAGCGTGAGATCGGGGCGAACGAACGCTCGCCAGTCGAGTTGTGCGCGGAGTTTTTCCAGCGTCGGGGGGCGAACCGCGCGCTCCAGCAGGCCGGCCTGCTTCAGCCGATAGAGCGCCGATATATAATAATAGATGCCCCAGCTGTCATTATGCTCCCCGACCGTGAGGTCGGCGATGTCGGCGAAATCCTGGAGCCGTTGCGCCAGTCGGGGATCGTTCGGCGCAAGATCCAATGTGCGATAGGCCATGGCGGCGGCGATCTTGCCCGGCAGGAACTTGTCGCCGCTTTCGAATATCTTGATGCCGCCCAGCGTCAGATCGCGGCGGTCCTTAAGAAGCTTGTCCAGCAAAGCGTTAGTTTGCGGCGCGATCCGGTTTTCCACCGTCGCGTCCATCGGTGGCGCGGTCCGATATTCGGGCCCGTGCGGATCAGCGCTCCAATCCGGCGGAGAAACGGCCGCAACTGCAGCGGATGCGGGAACCTGCGACGTCATCGCCAGCAAGAAAGCCGCCGACGCTGGAAATCTGCTCCGGATCATCCCCGCCTCTCACCATCTATTTATGACACCGGTATCAATAGCATGCCGCGCGACCGCCGCAAAGCACTGCGCACGGGAGCTTCATGAAGCAGTTTGTTGACAGAAGCAGCCCGTCGGGCGCCAAAAGCGTGCGCGAGGGCAGGCGGTGTGAAGTTCGTTCGGGATCCAGATGGCATGAACTGGCTCGGCGAGGTGGTGGTCACGCTCGCCGCGATCGGCTTCGCCGTAATCGGGCGGGCGGTGATCGACATGTTCGCGCCGGGCGTACTGCCGTTCGCGCTGACCTTTCCCGCGGTGATTTTCGCGAGCCTTCTGGCGGGCGCGCGCGCCGGCGCGGCGGCGCTGATCGTCTGCCAGTTGCTCGTCTGGTTTTTCGTCTTCCCGCCGCGTGGTTCGTTCGCGATCAGCTCCGCGCAGGCGGTGAGCCTGTTCTTCTCGTCCTTTTCGCTCGGCCTGACCGTTTGGATCATCGCTGCCTATCGTGCCGCGCAAACCCGCCTGCAGCAGGAGACGCGCAGTCGGGTCGACCTGCTCTCGCTCGCGCTGCGGGAAGTCGATCATCGCACCAAGAACAATTTCCAGATCGCGGCCTCTTTGCTGCAATCTCAGGCGGCCGCGCAGAGCGATCCAGCGCTGGCCCACGAACTGCGCAGCGCCGCCAGCCGGCTGATCTCGATCGCGACCGTCTATGCCGATCTCGCACTCAGCAGCGCCGACCTCAACCGGGTGATGCTGCAGGATTATCTGCGCGAATTGTGCGCGCGCTTCCGCGAAACCATGCTGCCGCCGACCGTATCGCTCGCGTTCGAGGGCGATGCGGTCGAGGTGTCGACGCAGTCGGCGACGACGATCGGGCTGATCGTCAACGAATGCCTGACCAACGCGGCCAAACATGCCTTTCCGCGCGGCATCGGCGCGATCGACGTTTCGGTGCGGCGCGACGGCGACGCGATCCTGATCGAAGTGCGCGACGATGGCGTCGGCAATGCCGGGGCAGGGACGCCGGGTACCGGCTCGACATTGATCGGAACACTCGCCCGATCGATTCGGGCGACGTTTGCCGCGAGCGAGGACCGGGGCCGTGTCTGCACTTTGCGCGTGCCGTTCTGATCGCGCCGCCCGCTTCCGCCTAGGAAGCGGTTTCCAGTTCGACCACCATCGCCTCGATCGGCTTGTCGCCGACATTGATGTCCTGGTGCATCGTGCCGGGCGCATTGGCCGGGGGCCAATAGGCGTTGCCGGTCTGCCAGTCATGGATTTCGCTGCGCCCATCCTGCTCGCGTATCTCCATCCGCCCGCCCGAAAGCGCGACGATCACGCGCGGATGTTCGTGGCGATGGAGCGGCAGCGGGCTGTTCGGAAGGATCGGTGACTTCCAGACCTTGACCTGATCGTTGGCGAATTGCGGCTCACGGCCGGTCTGGGACCTGACCTCAGCCACCGCGAAGCCCATCGCGAAGGGGACGCGTCAGCGCGCCGAACATGAGGATGCGGATGGATTTGCGGGTCATGCGATTGTGAGTCTCGTCCGGGGGGCAGGGAAACCGAGACAGGTCGGAAAGTGATCGTTGAGCACGGCGCGGCAAGAGAACAAATTTGATCGTCAGAGCCGCGCTAGGTCGTTACTGCGCCGTATCGGTTGCGTTTCGGGGGAGACGATGGACAAGCCAAGTCACGGCTGGACCTATAGCGCGCTCGATCCGACCGCCAACGCGATCCGTTTGATGGAACATCCCCAGTTCGCCGCCGCCGCGCGCGCCTTGGCCGTCGCCACATTGGACGGGGGCGACCGCGATCCGGCGCTCGGGACGGTGTTCAAGGATGCGGGCCGCTACGTCGCGGCGATGTGGGCGCTTTATCTCCATGCCTCGGGCGGGATGACGCTGCCGCAATTGAAGCAGGTCTGCGCGAGTTCCGGCTTTGTCAGCCCCGGCCGGGCGCGGTTGCTGCTGCAGGTGCTCGAACATATCGGCTTCGTCGTGGCGGTGGCACCGCCTCCTGGGCAGCGGGCCAGGGCCTATCTCCCGACGCCGGCCTTCATCGCGGCCTGGTCTGCGCACCTGATCGCGGCGATCCGCGCAGCGGCGCTAATCGACCCGACGATCGCGAAATTGGCCGATCGCCTGGACGAGCCCGCCACCCTTCACCTCTTCCTGCGGATCCAGGCGGCGCGGCTGCACCAGATCGCCGCCGGAATGGTCGAGGCGCCGCCCTTCCAGCGGATCTTCATGCATCGTTATGCCGGCACCCAAATCATATCCTTGCTGGTCTCGGGTGGCGTCGGCGAAGAATTCCCGCCGTCGGGCGCGATGCCGATCACGCTCAACAAGGTCGCGGCGCGGTTCGGCGTGTCGCATCTGCATGTCCGCCGCATGCTGGGCGACGCGATGCGCGACGGCCTGCTCGACCATGCGCCGAACGGTACGGTCACCTTGTCCGAAGAGATGCGGACGACGCTCGGCTTCTTCTTCGCGACGCAACTGGTCGAACTGATCGCCAGCGCGACCCTCGCGCTCGCCGCACTGGAGGGCCGGACCTAACCACCTTTTCGGCCGCTGGCGGTGCAACTGATTCAACTTGGCTGAGTTTCCCTCTGCGCGGCGTCCTTTCCCTGGGACGCCACGCGTCGTCGCGCATGGTGCGCTTCAGATGCCGGCATAAAGCCAATCAACTCGTCGTAAGAATCTCACGCTTCACCGCTAGACGGCGACGTGATTTGCGCGCAGATTGTGCGCAAAGGGAGAGTCGGATGCGCAGGAGTCTGGCGTGGGTTTTCGTCGTTCTGGCTCTTGTGCTGATCGCGTCGCCGCGTGTGTTCGGAGATTCGCCGACCAGCGTCACTAGCGCGATCGTCGGCCGCGATCCGGCCGGCATCACCCGCTTCACCGTGCGCTTTTCGGCCGCGATGGCGCCGCTCGGTCAGGGCACGCCGCCGCTCGCGATGACCTGCCCGGTGCCCGGCGCCGGGCGCTGGATCGATCCGCAGACCTATGTCTGGGAATATGCGCGCCCCTTGCCCGCGGGCCTGTCGTGCAAGGCCACGCTCAATGACGATCTGAAGGATGCGGCGGGCGCCGCTATCGGCGGCACCAAGCGCTTCCCGATCGACAGCGGCGGGCCCGTGGTGCTGGCGATCCTTCCCGATGGCGGCACCGGCGGCGGCGAAGACGACGAGGATGGCGGATCGGTTCAGATCGAGGAGGAGCAGGCCTTCCTGGTTGCGGCCAACGGGCCGGTCGATCGCGCCTCGATCGCGGCGGGGGCCTATTGCGCGGTAGATGGCATCGGCGAGCGCATTCCGGTCGATCTGCTTCCGCCGCAGACGGCCGAACAGGTGCTGACCGCGATCAAGAGCGGCTGGCTCACCCAGAGTTTTCTGCAGAGCGCGGGCCTGCCCCAGCCTTTGCCCGCATCGGCCAAGTTGCGTGCCGCCGCGCTGGCCAATGTCGTCGCGCTCAAATGCCGCCGGCCGCTCCCGCCCGGGCGCGACATGGCGTTGGTGTGGGGCGCGTCGATCCGGTCCCCCAGCGGGCACAAGGTCGGCGAGGACCACCGCTACGACTTCAAGGTGCGCAAGGAATTTTCGGCGCGGCTGACCTGCTCGCGCGCCAACGCCAATGCCGGCTGCGATCCGATCGAAGCGATCGCGGTCGAATTCTCCGCGCCCGTCGCGCGCGCTGACGCGATGAAGCTGCGGCTGGAGGTCGCGCCCGGACGCGCGCTCGCGCCCAAGCAGGATGCCACCGACCACAGCGCCACGGTCAGCCAGATCAGCTTCGTCGCGCCATTCCCGCCCGCGATCACCGCGCATCTGCTGATGCCCGCCGGCCTGCGCGACGAAAGCGGCCGCACGCTCGCCAACGCGCGACGCTTCCCGCTCGATGTCGACATCGCCGACGCGCCGCCGTTGGTGAAGTTCGCCGCCCCCTTCGGCATTCTCGAGGCGCGCGAAGGCGGGGTGCTGCCGGTGACGGTGCGTAGCGTCGAGCCGCGCCTGATGGGCCAGGTCGCCGCCATTTCGGGCGTCAAGGCACGGATCGACAATGACGACGATGCGACCATCGCCGACTGGCTGCGGCGCGTTGCCAAGTCGCAGGCCGACGACATGCGCGACGAGAAAAATGGCGGGAAGACCGTCACGATCAACCATACCGGCGATCGGCCCGTGCTCGGCGGCGAGGACGGTGGCACGCGGATGAATCTCGGGCTTCCCGGCGGCGGCCACAAGATGGAAGTGGTCGGCATCCCGCTCGAGAAACCCGGTTTCTATGTCGTCGAACTCGCCAGCCCCCGGCTCGGCCGCGCTTTGCTGGGACGGCCCGCGACGCGCTACGTCGCGGCCTCGGCTCTCGTCACCAACATGGCGGTCCATTTCAAATGGGGGCGCGGCGCCTCGCTCGCCTGGGTGACCGCGCTCGACAGCGGCAAGCCGGTTGGCGACGCGCTGGTCGCCGTGACCGATAGCTGTTCCGGTCACAAGATCACCTCGGGCCGGACCGATGCGAGCGGGCGGCTCACGCTTCGCGGCCTGCCCGATCCGTCGAACATCGACGGGTGCGAATCGAGCGGGGCGGATTCGCCGCCGTTGATCGTCTCGGCGCGCAAGGATGGCGACATGTCGTTCGTGCTGACGAGCTGGGGCGAGGGCATCCAGCCGTGGAATTTCGACCTGCCTTATGGCTGGCAGGCGCCCGAGCCGATCTTCCACACGATCTTCGACCGCACGTTGCTGCGCGCGGGCGAGACCGTTCACATGACCCACGTCTATCGCCGGCCGGTGCTCACGGGTTTCCGCTCGGGCGGGGCGCTCAAGGGCGTGCTCCAGTTCAAGCATCGCGGATCGGACATGGAGTTCGACGTGCCGGTCACGATCGACCGCGCCGGCATGGGCGAGAGCAGCTGGACGCCGCCCAAGGGTGCGCCGACCGGCGACTATGATCTGACGCTCCAGGTCGGCGACAAGACCCAGATGACCGGCCAGTCGATCCGCGTCGACGAATATCGCCTGCCGACGATGCGCGCGAGCGTGAGCGGGCCGCGCGAGCCTGCGGTTCGGCCCAAGCGGCTGCCGCTCGATCTCTATGTCGGCTATCTGTCCGGCGGCGGTGCGGGTCATGCGCCGGTCCGGTTGCGCGCGGCTTTCGCGCCCCTCAGCAGCGTCCCTTCTGGCTGGGAAGGCTGGACCTTTGGCGGCGCGGCGGTGCGCGAAGGCACCGTCCCGCTCGACGAGGATCAGAACGACCTGACCGCGGCGGCGCCCCCGCCCGCAATCACGCTGCCGGTCGCGCTCGATGCGCATGGCGCGCTCCGCACCGCGCTCGACATGCCCGCGCTCGCGGATGCGGCGCAGATGACGGTCGAGATGGATTATGACGACGCCAATGGCGAGACGCTGACCGCATCGACCGCGATCCCGATCTACACCTCGGCGGTCCGGCTCGGCCTCAAGCCCGACGGCTGGATGCAGCGTGCGGGCGCGATGCGGCTCAAGGTTGCCGCACTCACCGCCGACGGCAAGATCATCGCCCGCCAGCGCGTTTCGGTCGCGCTCTACACACGCGAAATCCTGTCGGCGCGGCGGCGGCTGATCGGCGGTTTCTATGCCTTCGACAACAGCGCGAAGACGACGCGCATCGCCGCCCATTGCAGCACGAGCACCGACTCGCACGGCATGGCCGATTGCGATCTCGATCCGGGCGTGTCGGGCGAAGTGATTGCGGTCGCGACCACCAAGGACGCCGACGGCAACGAGGCGCGCGCGGTGACTTCGGTCTGGCTCGCGGGCGACGACGATTGGTGGTTCGGCGGCGACAATGGCGACCGGATGGACATCGTCCCCGACGCCAAGACCTATCGCGCGGGCGATGTCGCCCATGTCCAGGTGCGGATGCCGTTCCGCAGCGCGACCGCTTTGGTGACGGTTGAGCGCGAGGGCGTGCTGTCGTCCTTCGTCACCACGATCTCGGGTAAGGACCCGGTCGTCAACGTGCCCTTGCCGGGCGCCTATGCGCCCGACGTCTTCATCTCGGTGATGGCGGTGCGCGGCCGGATCGCGGGCTGGCGGCTGTGGCTCGCCGATTTCGCGCGGCGCTGGCATCTGCCTTTCTTCAGCCAGGACGGCGCTTACCCGACCGCTTTGGTCGATCTCGCCAAGCCCGCTTACCGGATCGGCATCGCCAAGGTCGCGGTCGGGTGGGAGGCGCACCAGCTCAAGGTCGCGGTCCAGACCGACCATCAGCATTACCCGGTGCGCGGTCATGCGCGTGTCGGCGTGCGCGTGCTCGGACCCGACGGCAAGGCGCCGCGCCAGGCCGAGATCGCCTTCGCCGCGGTCGACGAGGCTTTGCTCCAACTCTCGCCCAACGACAGCTGGGATATCCTCGACAAGATGATGGGCGAACGGCCCTTGTCGGTGCTGACCTCGACCGCGCAAATGCAGGTCGTCGGCAAGCGCCATTACGGCCTCAAGGCGGTCGCGAGCGGCGGCGGCGGGGGCGGCGATCTATCCTCGCTCACGCGATCCGATTTTCGGCCGGTCCTGCTGTGGCGCGGACGCGTCAAGCTCGATGCGCAGGGCAGGGCCATGCTCGACGTGCCGCTGGCGGATTCGCTGTCGGCTTACCGGCTGGTCGCGATCGCGACCGCGGGCGGCGATCTGTTCGGAACCGGCAGCGCATCGATCCGCACCGTCCAGGATCTGACGATCTATGCCGGCGTGCCGCCGCTCGTGCGCTCGGGCGATTTCTATGGCGCGACCTTCACTTTGCGCAATGGCACTGACCGGCCGATGAAGGTCACTGCCAATGTCACGCTTGCGCCTGCCATCGCGCGCGGCGCATCGCTGACGGTGACGATCCCGGCGGGCGGCGCGGCGCCGGTCACATGGCGGCTAACCGCGCCGCTCGGCCTGGACAAGCTCCATTGGACCGTGACCGCACGCTCGGCCGACGGCCACGCCAGCGACCGGATGGCGATCGACGAGCAAGTCGTGCCGGCCGTACCCGAACAGGTGTGGGCGGCGACTTTGCTGCATGTCGGGCCCAGCAGCAGTATTCCGGTCGGCCCGCCGCCGGGCGCGCTGCCGGGCCGGGGCGGGATCGACGTGGCGCTGATGGCCTCGCCCGCGCCGCCACTGACCGGCGTACGCGCATATATGCTTGCCTACCCTTATGGTTGCTTCGAACAGCGCCTGTCGAAGGCGGTCGCGCTCGACGATCGCGCCGCCTGGGCGAAGCAGATGGACGCGCTGCCGACCTATGTCGCGGCTAACGGCCTGCTCCATTACTGGCCGATGCCCGACGAGCCCGGCTCGATCGCGCTCACCGCTTATGCCTTGTCGCTCACCGCCGACGCCAGCCTGCCCTGGCCCGACACCGCCAAGGCCGGCCTGATCGAGGCGCTGCGTGGCGTGGTCGATGGCCGCATCACCGAGGAGGGCAATGGCCCCGGCGATGCGCGGCTGCTGCGGCTGGCCGCGCTGGCGGCGCTCGCCCGCAATGGCGCGGCAACCCCGGCGATGGTTGATCAGCTTGCCATGCCGCTCGGCGATATGCCGACCGTGACGTTGGCCGACTGGCTGATCACGCTCGATCATGTCGCGGGCGTCGATCCGCGCCGGATCCAGGCGGCCGAAGCGGCCTTGCGCAGCCGGATCGTCTATGAAGGCACGCGGCTCGACCTCACCGACAATCGCAACGCGCCGTGGTGGATGATGGTCAGCGACGACGAGATGGCGTTGAAGGCCTTGCTCGCCGTGTCGGGCCGTCCCGGCTGGCAGGCGGACGCGCCGCGAATGATGGTCGGTATCGCGCTCCGGCAGATGCAGGGCCATTGGGATACGACGCCCGCCAATGCCTGGGGCACGCTCGCGGTGCGCCGCTTCGCCGCCGCTTATCCCGGCAGCGCGACCGGTCTCACCACGGCAACCCTGGGTGGGAAGACCATGACCAGCAACGCACTCCAGCCGCCCGTGCTGCATCTGCCCTTGCCACGTGTCCCGGGCGCCTTGCTGTTGAAGCATGATGGCGATGCCGGGCCGTGGGCGACCGTGTCGGTGCGCGCCGCCGTGCCGCTGACCGCGCCGGCTTTCGCGGGCTATCGCATTAGCCGCGAGGTCTCCTTCCTCCAGCGGCAACGGCCCGATCGGATCAGCCGTGGCGATGTGGTGCGCGTGCGGATCACGGTCGATGCGCCGGTCGACCGGACCTGGGTCGTGATCGACGATCCGATCCCGGCGGGCGCCTCGATCCTCGGCGCGGGCGGCGGGCAGTCGGCTCTGCTCGCGGCGCAGGCCGGGGGCGGCAACGGCTGGCCATCTTATGTCGAGCAGGGGCTCGACGCGTGGCGCGGCTATTTCCGCTGGATGCCCAAGGGCAAGACGACGGTCGAATATGCGGTGCGCCTCAACGGCACCGGCCGGCTGCAATTGCCGCCGACGCGGGTCGAGGCGATGTACTCGCCCGAAATCCACGCCGCTCTGCCCAACGGCACGCTGACGATCGTCCCGTGACCGATCGCTTGCGGACCTGGCTGGGCTGGCTGCGCCGTCGGCCGACTTTGTGGCTGGTGGCGCCGCTGCTGGCGGTGGTTGCGCTCGCCTTGTGGACGGCGCCGCCGGCGATGCCGGATTACGCGAAGGCGCGGGGCGACTGGCGATCGAGCGAAGCGTGGCTGCGCGACCGCGACGGGCGGTTGCTCGATATGGTGCGCGTCGATTATTCGGTGCGGCGGCTCGACTGGGTGCCGCTCGACCAGATCGCGCCCGCGCTGCGCGACGCGGTGATCGCGGGCGAGGACAAGCGCTTCCGTTCACACAATGGCGTCGACTGGACGGGGCTGGCGGGATCGGCCTGGGCAGGGCTGCATGGCCGCCATGCGCGCGGCGCAAGCACGCTGACGATGCAGCTCGCCGGCTTCCTCGCGCCGGAACTGGGCGATCCGGGCACACGCGGCCTGCGCGGCAAGCTTCGCCAGATGCGCGCGGCGTGGACGATCGAAGATCGTTGGTCGAAGGATCAGATCCTTGAAGCCTATCTCAACCTCGCCGCCTTCCGTGGCGAAAGCCAGGGCGTGGGCGCCGCGTCGCGCGCTTTGTTCGGCAAGAAACCCGACATGCTCGACCGCGATCAGGCGTTGCTGCTCGCGGCTCTGCTGCCGTCGCCGCAAGCCGATCCCGGCCCGGTCGCGCGGCGCGCCTGCCGCATCGGCCGGCTGCCCGATTGCACGATGATGCTGGCAGAGGCGGAGGCGATGACCGCGCCCGCGCAGGCCCTGGCCGACGATCCCGATCTGGCGCCGCATCTCGCCGTGCGCCTGCTGACGCAGCCCGGCCAGACTGTAACGACCACGCTCGACGTACGCGTCCAGACGATCGCCGCGACCGCGCTCCGCCATCAATTGCTCGGCCTCGGTGCCGAGCGCGCACGCGACGGCGCGGTGGTGATCGTCGATAATGCGACTGGCGACGTACTCGCTTATGTCGGCGGGGTCGGCGGCGCGTCGACCGCGTCGCACGTCGACAATGCCGATGCGCCGCGTCAGGCCGGATCGACGCTCAAACCCTTCCTCTACGGCCAGGCGATCGAGCGCGGTTACCTCACCGCCGCCTCGATCCTCGACGACTCGCCCGTCGAGCTCGACACCGCCTCGGGCCTCTATGTGCCCAAGGATTACGACCATGATTATAAAGGGCCGGTCAGCGTGCGGACCGCGCTCGCGGGCTCGCTCAACGTGCCGGCGGTGCGCGCCTTGCTGGTCGATGGCGTCGAGGATTTCCGCGATCGGCTGTGGGACATGGGCTATCGCGGCCTGACCGAAGACGGCGACTATTACGGCTTCAGCCTCGCGCTCGGGTCGGCCGAGGTGACCTTGCTGCAGCAGGCGGCGGCCTATCGCGCTCTGTCCGACGGCGGGCGCTATCTGCCGCTGCGTCTGCGTGCCGACGACCCGATCGGACAACGTCGCGCCGTAATGGCGCCGGGCGCGGCCTGGATCGTGGACGATATTCTCGCGGATGCCGATGCGCGCGCAGTCACGTTCGGGCTCGATTCCGCGTTGCGCCTGCCTTTCTGGGCCGCAGCCAAAACCGGCACGTCCAAGGCGATGCGCGACAATTGGTGCGTCGGCTTCGCCGACCGCTTCACCGTCGCAATATGGGTCGGCAATGCGGAGGGCGACAGCATGACGCGTGTCTCCGGGACGAGCGGCGCTGCGCCGGTATGGCGCGAGATCATGCTCGCGCTCCACCGCGACCGGCCCGGCCGCGCGCCCCCGCGCCTGCCGCAGGTCGAGGCGCACGGCGTTCGCTTCGTCGGCAATGTCGAGCCGCCCCGCATTGAACACTTCCTCGCCGGCACCGGCCAGGCGATGCTCGAACAGGCGCCGGCGGCGGCGCGGCGGCCGCATATTGTCAGTCCCGTTTCAGGCAGCGTCTATGCGCTCGATCCGGATATCCCGCCCGCACGCCAGCTGATCCGCTTCGCTGCGATCGGCGCGACCGCGGGCGAACGCTGGCGGCTGGACGCGCGCGATCTGGGCGATGCGGGCTCCAGTCCCGCGATCCTGCCGCCGCCCGGCGCGCACCGCCTTGCCCTGGTCGGGAGCGACGGCCGCGCCGAGGATCAGATATTGTTCACGGTGAAGTGAGGCCGCCGGACTTGCCGATTCGCGCAAATCGCCGTAGAGGCGCCCACCCGCCGGGCGAGTCTCGCCCGGCCAAGGAGACGATCATTGCTGGACTATACCGCCATCACGGGATGTCTGTCCCGCGGCGTCCGGCCCCAGTCGTAACGCGCTACCCGTAGCGCTGCGGCCGGGTCCGAACCCGCCCGCAGAATTCCCAGAAGAGATTTGAAGATCGGCCGCGCGCCGTGGCTTTGCCGCGCTTGCGCCGCGTCCGACGGGATACGGGACTATCATGGACGAATTTTCGATCGTCCGGAGCAGCTTGCTCCGGATCGGACATGGCGTGCGGCCGTCGTCGCCGCTGGCCGAGGCATTGCTCGAATGGGCTTTGCCGCATCAGGAGTGGCTGACCGGCACACCGCCTGGTGAGGCCGCGCCGGTGCTCGCGGATTTGCTCGCGGCGGTCGCATCTGCGCCGGCGCGGGACGAGCCGCGCCCGCATGTGCTGCAGCTTGCCGATGCGCTCGGCGAGGTGCTGGCGCTCGCGCCGGACGATCTGGCGTTGCTGGTCGTCATGATCGCGGCCGACCGCTTCTCGCGCCTGAACACGTTGTTGCGGGTCGCGACCGGGCACGGCTTCGATCTGCCCGAGCTGCTGGGTGAGCTTGCCGGCTTCGCGCCGCACGAGGCGGTGCGCCTCGTCCGGCGCAGTGCAGCCTTGCGCCTGGGGCTGGTCGGCTTCCATGCCAATCGCCAGGGCCAGATCGAGCTGGACATCCGCTGGACGCTTGAGCGCTTTCTCGATCGCGCGCCGACGGTTGGGGACGATATCGTCGATTTGCTGGTCGGGCCGCGCCAGGAAGCACGGCTGGGGCTGGACGATTTCCCGGCGGCGGCGGATGTGGATTTCCTGGTGCGCCTGCTCAAGGGTGCGCTCGGTGATGGCGCGCAGGGCGTCAATATCCTGATCCACGGACCACCGGGCACCGGCAAGACCGAGCTTGCGCGCACGCTGGCGGCAGCGGTTGGCGCGCCGCTCCATGCGGTCGGCGAGGTAGACGAGGACGGCGACGAGCCGACCCGCTGGGAACGGGTCGCGGCACTGCAATTGGCGCAACGAATCCTTGCCGGCCGCGGCCAGACGATCCTGCTGTTCGACGAGATGGAGGATCTGATCGGCGAGGCGCGGCCCAGCGGCGGCGACTGGTTCGCCAAGCGCGACGGGAGCAAGATCTTCGTCAATCGCCTGATCGAGAATAATGCCGTCCCGATCATCTGGACCAGCAATGCGATCGGTAATGTCGATCCCGCGATCCTGCGGCGGATGAGCTTCGTGCTGAAGCTCGATCTGCCGACGCCGGCGGCCGCGCGCCGCATGCTGGATCGGATCGCAACCGACGAAGGCGTCGTGCCGGGTGCGGCGTTCGATACGTTGCTGGCGGCCGCGCCCGAGACCGCGACCGTGCTGCGCGTCGCCGCCCGCGCGGCGCGGCTGGCGGGCGATGCGGATGCAGGCGCACGATCGGCGGGAGCACTGGTGCGCGCCTTGCGCGATGGAGAGGTACGCCTCGATCCGATCGAGCCATTCGATTCCGATCTGTTTGAAAGCGACCTGCCGCTGCAGCCTTTGCTCGATTCGATCGTGGACAGCGGCGTGCATGACGTGTCGCTGTTGCTGTCGGGGCCGCCGGGCACGGGCAAGACCGCGCTCGCGCATCATCTGGCGCGCGCGCTCGATCGGCCGCTGGTGGTGAAGCGCGGATCGGACCTGTTGTCGCGATGGGTCGGCGGCACCGAGGCGGCGATTGCCGACGCCTTTTACGAGGCGCGGCAGCGCGGTGGCGTATTGCTGTTCGAAGAAGCGGATTCGCTGCTGTTCGACCGCGCCACCGCGCAGACGAGCTGGGAGGTGGGTCAGGTCAACGAGCTGCTCACCTGGCTCGACCGCCATCCCTTGCCGGTGGTGGCGGCGACCAACTATGCGCGGCGGCTCGATCCCGCCACCTTGCGCCGGTTCGTGTTCAAGCTGGAATTGCGGGCACTCGGCCCCGCCAAGACGGCACGCGCGTTCGAACGCTTCTTCCACATGCCGGCGCCGTCGGATTTGCGGGGGCTGCTCAATCTGACGCCGGGCGATTTCGCGCTGGTGGCGCGCCAGCTACGCCATCGTCCCGCGGCCAACGCGCAGGTGATCGTCGATCGGCTTTACGTTGAATCGCAGGCGAAGCCGGAAGGGGGCGGCACGATCGGGTTCGCCATAGCGGGATAAGGGCGGATGGTCGGGGAGACAGGATTCGAACCTGCGGCCCCCTGGTCCCAAACCAGGTGCGCTACCAGACTGCGCCACTCCCCGACGCCGTTCGCGCTCTAGAGCCTGATCGCGGGAGGGGGAAGCGCTTTGCGCATGTCGGCGTGACGCTCGTTCACGGCGAGAGAGTTCGAATAAGTTAAAGTAATGACCGTTGGATATATATCCAAAGATTGTTAATTATAGTTAATTGTAACTTCCATTTGACTATTTACCGGGTTTGCTAAGACTCAATTGACCTAGGCAACACGAAAAAAATCCAGTAACGCAAATTCATGGCCGATAAGGCTGTGGGGTTTGTGGGGATCGACTATGTTGCGTTTTGCTTGGGTTGCGTGTGCTGCGCTTGCTGCTTTTTCTGTTCCGGCGCAGGCGGTTACCTATACCACGGCGGGGCCGTGGTTGACGGATTGGGCAACAATGTCGATCCCGGCCTTGGCGCGGGCGAGGTGCTGGTTACCGGCTTCGACGGCCATGACATCCTCAGCTATGATCCGGCGCAGTCGTCGGGCTTCGGTCTTTATACCGGCAGCTATTCGGGCGTCGCGGCAGCGCCTGCGGGCGACACCAGCCAATATATGGCGATCAGCACCGGCGGCAGCGTGCTGTTCGATTTGCGCAGCCTCGGCTCGATCCACAGCGCGAGCGTCTATCTGGGCTCGATCGATACCTACAATTTCATCGACGTGATCGGCCGCGATGGCGCCGGCAATCTCGATTTCTCGCATGCGCTGCTGACGATCGGTGGTGCGGATCTGCCGCCCAGCAATGGCGACTGGTATGACGCGCAGACCAATCGCCGGCTGACGCTGAACTTCGGCGCCTCCGACAATGTCGGCGCTTTGGTGTTCCGCTCGAACGGGGTCGCCTTCGAATTCGATTCGCTGGGCGTGGCCAGCCATCACGATGTGCCGGGCAATCACAGCACGGCCGCCGTGCCGGAGCCGGCAAGCTGGGCGATGATGGTCGGCGGTTTCGGCCTGGTCGGCGCTGCGATGCGCAGCCGCCGCAGCAAGCTTTCGTTCGCGCGTTCCTGAGCCGGGGGGCTTCCCCGTCGCGCGAGGTTTTGATCTACCGCATTTTCCGAGTCGTCCGGTGACTTCACCGGACTAGAAAATGCTCAGTGGAAATCGCGCGATGGGGGCAGGATACGCACGTTGCGGGGATGGCTGCCGCGCGGCACCGCATGGCGCGGCATTTGCGGATGTTCGAACACGTCGGCGCGGCTGAGCTGCACGCGCGTTGGATGATCCTCCGACAGGCGTTCGAGTTCGGCGGTGCGGTCGACGACATGCGCGCCCATCAGATGGACGACGCCCTCGTCGCTCTTCTGGATGATGCCGTGCACCTCCATCAGCCGCGACGCCATCACCGGACGGCGATATTTCTCGAAGTCGCGCGCCCATAGCAAAACGTTGGTGACGCCGGTCTCGTCCTCCAGCGTGATGAAGATCGCCTTGCCCTCGCCCGGCCGCTGACGGACCAGCACCACGCCCGCCACCTTGGCGCGCGTACCGTCCTTCGCCTCGCGCACCTGCTTCGAATTCAGGACGCCTTCCGTCGCGAACAGGGTGCGCAGGAAGGACATCGGATGCGCCTTCAACGACAGGCGCGTCGTCTGGTAATCGGCCGCGACATGTTCGCTGAGCGGCATGGCGGGAAGCTGGGGATCCTCTTCCTGGCCCAGCTCGCGCGCATCGGCGGCGGCGAACAAAGGCAGCGCATCGGCGGGCGTACGGCGCACCTCCCACAGGGCCTCGCGCCGGTCGTGGCCGAACGACCGGAAGGCATCCGCGTCGGCGAGCAAGCGTAGCGCACGCGAGGGCAGCGTGCCCGCCCGGGCAAGCGCCTCGATCCGCTGGCCGGCATTGCCCGGTGCGACCGCACCGCGCGTCGCCATGATCTTTTCAGCCCACTCCTCCTTGAACCCGTCGATCTGGCGGAAGCCGAGCCGCACCGCCGGCGCGCCGTCGCCCGGTTCGAGCTTGTTGTCCCAATCGCTGAACGCGGCGTCGATCTCGCGCACCTCGACGTCATGATCGCGCGCGCAGCCCACGATCTGCGCGGGCGCGTAGAAACCCATCGGCTGTGAATTGAGCAGGGCCGCGCAAAAGGCGGCCGGGTGGCGCTTCTTGAGGAAGGCCGAGACATAGACCAGCAAGGCGAAACTCAACGCATGGCTTTCGGGAAAACCGTAGCTGCCGAACCCCTTGATCTGATCGAAGCAGCGCCGCGCGAACTCCTCGGAATAGCCGCGTGCCGTCATCCCGCCGACCATCTTCTTCTCGAATTTCGGCATCGTGCCGACATTGCGGAAGGTCGCCATCGCGCGGCGCAGCTGGTTGGCCTCGCCCGGCGTGAACGCGGCCGCCACGATGGCGAGCTTCATCGCCTGTTCCTGAAACAACGGCACGCCCAGCGTCTTGCCGAGAATGCCGCGCAGTTCGTTGGGATCGTGCGGGGGAGCAGGGGAGGGATAGTCGACCTTCTCGATCTTCTGGCGCCGCCGCAGATAGGGATGGACCATATTGCCCTGGATCGGTCCGGGCCGGACGATCGCGACCTGAACGACAAGGTCGTAGAGATTTTCGGGCCTGAGGCGCGGCAGCATGTTGATCTGCGCGCGGCTTTCGACCTGGAAGACGCCGACGCTGTCGCCTTTCTGGAGCATCGCGTACACGTCCGCCTGATCCTCCGGCAGGCTGCGCAATTCGTAATCGGTGCCGTCAAAATCGCGGATCAGGTCGAACGCCTTGCGGATGCAGGTGAGCATGCCAAGCGCGAGCACGTCGACCTTCATGAGGCCGATCGCGTCGATATCGTCCTTGTCCCATTCGATGAAGGTGCGGTCCTCCATCGCGGCGTGATGGATCGGCACGGTCTCGTCGAGCCGATGCTCGGTCAGCACATAGCCGCCGACATGCTGCGACAGATGGCGCGGAAAGGGCGCCTCCAGCAATTTGGCGACGAAATGGTTGAGCCGCTCGATCTCGGGATTGTGGAGGTCGAAGCCGGTCTCCTTGAACCGTTCCTCCTCCATCTGCGTCGCATAGCTGCCCCACACCGTGCTCACGAGCCGGGTGGTGACGTCCTCGGTCAGACCCAGGGCCTTGCCGACCTCGCGCACGGTCGAGCGCGAACGGTAATGGATGACGGTCGCGACGATCCCGGCACGGTGGCGGCCATAGCGGCGATAGACATATTGCATCACCTCCTCGCGCCGTTCGTGCTCGAAATCGACGTCGATATCGGGCGGCTCCTCGCGGTCGGCCGACATGAAGCGGGAGAAGAGCAGATCATGCTTGGCCGGATCGACCGCGGTGATGCCGAGCAGATAGCAGACCATCGAATTGGCCGCCGATCCGCGCCCCTGGCAGAGGATGCCCTGCGAACGGGCGAAGCGCACCAGATCGTGCACGGTCAGGAAATAATAAGGCAGGTCCGGACGCGTGCCGAGCAGCGCGAACTCTTCCTTGAGCATCGCGCGCACATTGTCGGGCAAGCCCTTGGGCCACCGCTTCGCGGCGGCTTTCCCGACAAGCTGCTTGAGCCATTTGAAGGGGAGTTTGCCCCTGGGCACCGGCTCGTGGGGATATTCGTATTTGAGGTGCGCGAGATCGAACTGGATACGTTGGTGGAAGCGCAGCGTCTCCTCGATCGCGCCAGGATGATCGCGGAGCAGGCGCGCCATTTCCGCAGGCGCCTTGAGGTGACGCTCGGCATTGGCTTCGAACCTTTTGCCGCCCTCCCGCACGGTGATGCCGAGCCGAATCGCGGTGAGCACATCCTGCAGCGGCCGATCTTCGGGCGCGGCGTAAAGCGCGTCGTTGATCGCGAGCAAAGGCACCTGCGTTTCGCGCGCGAGCCTCGCCAGCCTGGCAATGCGTCTGTGGTCGGCGCCCGAGCGTCGCATCGCCGCACCGAGCCAGATGCGATCGGACGCGGCGGCGCGCAGGATGGTCAGCGTGCGCGTCAGCAGGTCAGGCGCGGCCCGGGTGGGGAAGGGGATGACATTGTCGCCGCCCGCACCGTCATTCACGCGCACGCGGGAATCCCGCTTTTCTTCACCGTGGGCAGGAAGCGGGATTCCCGCTTTCGCGGGAATGACGTTGGAAAGGAGAGAAGGCTGTTCCGCCTCATCATCCGGCAGGTGGGTTTGCTTATCCTCCTTGCGCGCAATGCCTTCGCCTTCGCGGCGCGTGCTGGCGGGCAGGACGATCAGCAGCAGGCCATCGAGATGCGCGAGCAGATCGTCCAGCTTGAGCACGCAATCGCCCTTGTCGGCGCGCAGATTGCCGGTCGACAGCAGGCGGCACAGCCGGCCCCAGCCATGCCGCGTCTCGGGGTAGGCGATGATGTCGGGCGTGCCGTCGGCGAAGATCAGCCGCGCGCCGGTGACGAGCTTGAAATCGCGCAAGGGCTCGCCGGTTTCGACGAGCGCTTCCTCGCGTTTGTCCTTGAGCGCTTTCCATACGCGCACCACGCCCGCGACCGTGTTGCGGTCGGCGATTCCCAGCCCGGCGTGGCCGAGCGCCAGGGCGCGCGCGAGCATGTCGCTGCCGTGGCTCGCGCCATGCAGGAACGAGAAATTGCTGGCCGCCGCCAGCTCGACATAGGCCGCGCTCATGCGAACAGCCCGTGGATATACCAGCCAGGCTCCTCGTCGCCGGGCGTGTGCTGGCCATGGCGGAACAGCCAGAAACGGTGGCCGTCCGCATCCTCGACCCGGTAATAATCGCGCGGCTTGCCGCCGCGGTCGCGCCGGTGCCACCATTCGGCGGCGATCCGTTCGGGCCCTTCCCAACGCGCGATGCTGTAGGCCCGGCCGCACCAGGTGAAGCGCATCGGCGGTCCGTCGGGCACCTCCGACATGACCGCGCCGACCGGCTGGGGCGGATCGAGCAGGCGCACGGGGCGCATCGGCGGCTCGCCTTCCGGCGCGGCCTCCCACGATGGCGATTGCGATGGCGCGCAGGCGACGGCGGCGCATTCGGGGATATGCGTGTTCTCGGGCCGCGCGCGATAGATGCGGCGTGCGCCCAGCCGTGCAGACAGACGATCGACCAGTTCGGCCAGTTCCTCCTTATGGCGTGCGGTCGCGAGATGATCGTCCTGGCGCGCCACCAGCTTTTCGGTGCCGCCGACATCGAGCCGGATCAGGTCGAAGCCGAAACCGGGGTCGATCGGGTCTGACAGCGCATCGATCCGCTCGCGGAACAGGCGGATCAGCAGGGCCGGGTCGCGCGTCGGCTGGCCGGTGGTGACCTCGACCATGGCGACCGCGCCATCGCTGCGGAACAGGCGGGCAAGGAAGCGGCGGCCGCCTTCATGGCGTTCGAGCAGGGTTTCGGCGGCGTCCCGGCCCAGGTCCTCAAGACAGGCGAGCGCGTCCTCGACCCGGCCGATCGGCTCGGCGAAGCGGCGCAAGGCGAACACCGGCGGCAGCGGGCGCTCGGGCGTGATGTGACGATCCTGCTCGCCGAGCAGGCGGCCGAGCCGGATCGCGAGATCGCCGAACCGCGCGGCCAGCATCTTGCGCGGGCGGCGAGCAAGCGCGCCGATCGTCTTGAGCCCGGCGCGGCGCAGCGCGAGCGTGACCGGCGCTTCGGCCTCCAGCGCCTCGACCGGCAGAGCGAACAGGTCGCACTTGCCCCGCCCGAAGCGCGCAAGGGCGCGCGCCTGTTCGGGTGTGTCGCCATAGTCGAGCAAAGCGGTGACCCCGCCCTGAGCGAGGCGTGCGGCGAGATCCTGGCCGAGACCCGCTTCTCCGTCGAAAGCATGGGTGCAGCCGGTGATGTCGAGGATCGCGCCGTCGGGCGGCGCGGCCGCGGCCATCGGCGTGTATCGCGCGCAGCCCGCGACGATGCGGGCGAGCAATCGTGCCTCACCGCCATGATCGCGGTCGTGTACAACCAGCTCCGGCACCCGCGCACGGGCATCGGCAAGCGTCAGGTTGGGCATGAGCCCCAAAGCGAGCGCCGATCGCGACAAGGCGGTCAGCCGCATCGCATTGTTGATCTTCTCGACGAAGACGGTCGGCGGTTCCTGCCCGCGTGGGCGTGCCGCCGGATCAGCCAGCCGCCAGATATCCTCCGCCAGCATCGGCAGCCAGATCGCGAGATAGCGACGCGAAGCGGGCGCGGTCACGATCCCACTCCAGCCGCCAGCCGGAGGACGGCGCGCCGCCGCGCTGGCGCACCAGATCGAGCAGGAAAGCGGGGTGACCGGGCGCGTCCGCCTCCAGCGCAACCGAGAGTGCCGATGTCACCCGCCAGCGCGTGATCGCGGCCGAGGGTCCTTGCGGATCGGCGGTGCGCAGCAGGATCGCGGTGGTGCCCGATCGCTCGGCGAACAGGGTCAGCCGCCGGCTGGCGGTGAGATCGAGCGCGGACGCCGTCCCCGCCGGTTCGATCACCACGGTTCCGGCCGCGGGCGAACGCACCACATCGCCCGCCGCGCGCAGCAGGGCTTTCTCGTCGGGCGCCCGCACGAACAGGATGCGCGCCGGATCCACCCCCAGTTCGGCGAGGCCGGGCGGGTAGAGCGGGCCGCGCCGCCGCTCGCCTTTCTCCTCCGCGATCCAGACGATCGGGCTGTCCTTGCCGCTCGCCCGCAACGCCAGCATCAGCGCGAAGCCGGCCGCGCTCGCGCCGTCCGCCGCCTCCGCCGGCCACACTTCGTGCAGTCGCCCCTGGGCGAGGCCCCCGCCAAGGATCGTGTCGAGCCGCTCCACGCCCAGCGCAAAGCGCGCGGGCGGGGCCGCCGGTTCGTAGCCGGACAGGCGCTCTCGGAGCGCGGCGGGGAAAGGCGACTCGCACGTCATTCGTTCTCTTTATGTTCTTATGCCACAACACCCACAACCCGAGTCAAGCGGAGACGGTTCCCCGCTTGCGCCGCACGCGGCAGTCGCGTCAGATGCGCTCTTCGAAATTCGGGGGAGTCGCGCATGAAACGTCGGTCCTTTCTGGCGGCTATTCCCGCCGCTGCGGCGGCGGTGCCGTTATTGGCGCAGACGCGGCCGGGCGATCCGGCGCCTGCGCCGCAACCTGGTTTCCAACCCGCCGATGCGCCTTCCTTCAACCGCCCCGACGTCCACGCCGGCGACCGGCCGTTCGGCGCCAGCTTCGGGTCGCGCTCCGCCGTCTATGGCCGTTCAGGCGCGGCCGGTACCGCGCATCCGATCGCGACCCAGATCGGGATCGAGATCCTCAGGAAGGGCGGTTCGGCGGTCGACGCCGCGATCGCGATCAACGCGGCTTTGGGCTTCCTCGAACCCACATCGAGCGGGATCGGCGGCGATTGCTATGCGTTGATCTGGGACCCGAAACTCAACAAGGTCGTGGGCCTCACCGGATCGGGCCGTTCGCCGCAGGCGCTGACATTGGAAATCGCCCGGTCGCGCGCGAAGAACGGCGCGCTGCCGTCTTTGGGTGCGGTGACCGTATCGACTCCCGGTGCGCTCGATGCCTGGTGGACGCTGCACCAGCGTTACGGGAAGCTGTCCTGGGCGGACGTGCTCGCGCCCGCGATCGACATTGCCGAGAATGGCGTGCCGGTGCCGCCGATCATCGCCAATTATATCCGGCTCAACTTCGTCGCCTTCCGCCGGCCCGGCGCGGGTATCGAGGATCTCGCCAATGCGCTGCGCACCTACGCGCCCAACGGGGAGACGCCCGCCGTCGGCGCGGTGTTCCGCAATCCCGATCTCGCGCGCACCTACCGCATGATCGCGCAGGGCGGCCGCGACGCTTTCTACGAAGGCCCGATCGCACGCACGATCGACGCTTATTTCAAGCGGATCGGCGGCTGGCTGTCTTATGCCGATCTCGCGCGTCACCACAGCGAATGGGTCGAGCCGCTCTTCACCACCTATCGCGGCGTCGGCGTCCACGCGATCGGTGCCAACACGCAGGGCTTGGCGACGCTCCAGATGCTCAACATCCTGGAGAATTTCGATCTCAAGGGCGCGGGCTTCCAGTCGCCGCTGTCGATCCACCTCCAGGCCGAAGCCAAAAGGCTCGCCTATGAGGATCGCGCGCGTTTCTATGCCGATCCGCATTTCTCGAAAGTGCCGGTCGAATGGCTCGCGTCCAAGGACTATGCCGCCCAGCGCGCGAAGCTGATCCGGCCCGACCGCATCCTCGATCCGGTCTATCCCGGCCAGGCGCCGAGCCATGGTGACACGACCTATTTCACCGCCGCCGACAAGGACGGGATGATGGTGTCGATGATCCAGTCCAACTTCCGCGGCATGGGATCGGGGCTGGTGGCGGACGGACTCGGCTTCATGTTCCAGGATCGCGGCCAGCTCTTCTCGCTGCAGGACGGCCATCCCAATATCTATGCGCCGGGCAAAAGGCCGTTCCAGACGATCATCCCTGGCTTCGCGACGCGCGACGGCAAGCCCTGGCTGTCGTTCGGCGTGATGGGCGGCGACATGCAGCCGCAGGGCCAGACCCAGATATTGCTCAACCGGATCGATTACGGGCTCGATGTCCAGGCAGCCGGCGACAGCCCGCGTTACCATCATGAAGGCTCGTCGCAGAGCATGGGCGAGGATTCGCCCAGCCTGCCCAAGACCGGCCTGCTGCGGCTGGAGAGCGGCGTGCCAGATGCGACCAAGGCCGCGCTCGCCGCGATCGGCTGGACGATCGGCAAGCCCGACGGCGGGTTCGGCCGTTACGAATGCGTCGAACTTACTGCGCCCGGCGGCGAACGCGTCTATGCGGCCGCCAGCGAGATGCGCGCCGACGGATGCGCGCTGGCCTATTGAGGGAGATACCCATGTTCCGCACGCTCGACCCATCCATCTCGGTCTTCGGACAGATCGAGCCCGAGGATGTCGCCGCGGCCAAGGCGCAGGGCTTCACTACGATCGTCAACAACCGCCCGGAAGGTGAGCAGCCGGGCCAGCCGGCGGGTACGGAGATCGAGGCGGCGGCGAAGGCCGCGGGGCTCGATTATGTCGCGATCCCGGTCGATCATTCTGGCTTCGCGGACTGGCAGGTCGCGGCGATGGCCGATGCGCTGGAGACGGCGAAAGGCCCGGTGCTGGCCTTCTGCCGCTCGGGCACGCGCTCGACTTTCCTGTGGGCGCTCGCGCGCAACCGGCTGGGTGATGACGGTGAGGCGCTGATCGCGAAGGCAGCGGGTGCGGGCTACGATTTGAGCTCAATCCGTTCGGTGCTGGGGGCGTAGGCCCCGTCATTCCCGCGTTCGGGGGAATGACGGGATAGGGAGGTGCGCCCTCCCGGTCAGACGAATTGCGCGCGCTGCTTCTTGAGGGCCTCGAGCTGCTGTTCCAGCTCGGCAATACGATCCGACGATCTGTCCTCATCGCCCGCGCCCGAATAGGCGGCGGCCTGTTCGGTGAGGGTATGGAGATTGTCCTCAAGGAGGGCGATCTGGTCTTCCACTTCGGCGAGGGTCGGGTTGGTGTCGGACACGGGACGATCTCCTTGAAACGCCGATGGGCTCGGTGGGCCATAGCTTGCTTCCGGCGCCCGCGCACAAAAAAGAGGCCGGCGGATCTCTCCGCCGGCCAGTCGTTCGCAGGAGGAACCCCTGGAGGGATGGGCCTAGGCACATCCCGAACTTTGGAACTCTGGGGTGAGCCGAAGCCCACCCCGAACTTGTCAGTAGTGGTAGGCCCGCTCGCCATGCTCGGAGATGTCGAGGCCCTCGTTCTCGGCTTCGGGGGAGACGCGGAGGCCCCACACCTTGTCGATCGCGAAGTAGAGGATGAACGAGATTACGCCGGACCAGAGCAGGGTGAACCCTACTGCCTCGGCCTGCACGGTCAGCTGGTGGACCCAGTCATAGGTCGCCACGACCAAAGTGCCCGGCTTCGAGGCGTAGTCGGCGATGCCCTGGCCGCCCAGCGCCGGATTGGCGAGGATGCCGGTGCCGAGCGCGCCGGTGATGCCACCGATGCAATGGACGCCGAACACGTCGAGGCTGTCGTCATAGCCGAACTTCGACTTCACGAAGGTGACGAAGAAGAAGCAGATCGGCGAGACCGCCAGGCCGAGGATGACCGAGCCCATCGTCCCGGCATAACCCGAGGCGGGGGTGACGGCGACAAGGCCGGCGACCACGCCCGAGGCTGCACCAAGCAGCGACGGCTTGCCCTTCACGACCTGCTCGACGAGCAGCCAGGAGAGGCCGGCGGCGGCGGTGGCGATCATGGTGTTCATGAAAGCGACCGAAGCCACGCTGGAGGCTTCGAGGTTGGAGCCGGCGTTGAAGCCGAACCAGCCCACCCACAGCAGGGAAGCGCCGATCATGGTCATGGTTAGTGAGTGCGGAGGCATCGGCTCCTTGGGGTAGCCGATCCGCTTGCCGATCACGAGGCAGCCCACCAGGCCGGCGATGCCGGCATTGATGTGCACCACGGTGCCGCCGGCGAAGTCGATCGCGCCCTTGGCGAACAGCCAGCCTGCATCGGCATTGGCCGCATCGAGCGCCGCGGCACCCTTGAGAGCCGCTGCCGCGATCGAGTCCGGACCTTCCCAATACCACACCATGTGCGCGATCGGGAAATAGACCAAGGTCACCCACAGCGCGATGAACAGCATCAGCGGCGAGAATTTAACCCGCTCGGCGAAGCTGCCGACGATCAGCGCAGGCGTGATCATCGCGAACGTCATCTGGAAGAGGACGTAGGTCAGCTCGGGGATATAGACCCCGTTCGAGAAGGTCGCCGCCAACGCGTTGGCGTCCACACCCTTCAGGAAAAGCTTGGTGAGAGGATTGCCGAAGAACTGGGTCGGGCCGGCGGTGAACGCCTCCGAATAGCCCCAGCACACCCAGATCACGCCGACCATGCAGACGATCATCAGCACCTGGGTAAGCACCGACAGCATGTTCTTGGTGCGGACGAGGCCGCCATAGAACAGGGCCAGGCCCGGGATCGACATCATCAGAACGAGCAAGGTCGACACCAGCATCCAGGTGTTGTCGCCCTTGTTCATCGTCTGCGGCGGAATCGGAGAAGCGGCCGCGGCCGCCTGCGCAAGCGCGGGATGGGCAAGGAGGGCGGTTACGCCCACCGTGCCGAGCCCGGCCAATATCTTGGTCGAAAGCTTCATGTTTCCCCCTTGAATCTTAGAGAGCCGTCTCGTCGGTCTCGCCGGTGCGGATCCGCACGACTTGACCGAGATCGAGCACGAAGATCTTGCCGTCGCCGATCGCGCCGGTGTTGGCGGATTGCTGCACCGCCTCCACGACACGCGGCGCCAGATCGGTGCTGCACGCGACCTCGACCTTGATCTTCGGCACCATGTTCGTGCTGTATTCAGCACCACGGTAGATCTCGGTCTGGCCCTTTTGGCGGCCGAAGCCTTTGACTTCGGTGACCGTCATGCCCTGAACGCCGAGCGCGGACAGAGCCTCGCGCACGTCGTCGAGCTTAAACGGCTTTATGATAGCTATGACGAGTTTCATTCCACCTCCCTGTTCAGCGCCCGCTGCTGCATCGCAAAAAGCGTGCCAGTGGAACCAAAGAGCGGAGAGGACGTTGCGGCGGCGTTTCTTTCGCCCGCCGCTTAGGCAATTATGAGCTTATGCCTTCTTTTTAGGCAAGCTTTGCGGCAAATTGGCCTCTTTACCAGCTCGCACTTGCAGCGATGGCCTTGGTTTCGCCGGAGCGGTCGGGCCGGCCGAGCGCGGCGTTGCGCGCCGGAAAGCGGCCATAGTGCGCGATCATGTCACGATGCTTATGCGCATAGTCGATCTGCTCGGCCCGACCGAGTGCCTCGAACAGGGCGACCGCGCGATCCTGCATCGCCAGATACTCGCTGTGCTGGAACGGCATGTAGAGGAACATGCGTTCGTCCGGACTCAGCCGTGCGTCGAAGCCGCGATCGATCGCGTCCTGGGCAATAGCAAGCGCCAGAGGGTCGGTCGCGAAAGCGCGCCCCTCACCGCGGAACATGTTGCGTGAGAATTGATCGAACAGCACGACCGCCGCCAGCGCCTTGCCCGCCGTGCCGAGGAAATGATCGGCCGGCCGGCTCCGCCACTCCTCCCACAAAAGAAGGAAGCGATCGCGGATCGCGGCGTCGGTTTCAGTGGAGTGTGTCCACCATCCGTTCGGCCCGACTTCCCGAAACCAGAAGTCGATTATGGCGCGCGCGCCATCGGCGCTCGCGGTCATGCAAAGGACTCCAGCACGCGGCGGGCTTCGGCTTCGTCCTCGTCGAGAACCATGATCCGCGCGGGCACGAACAACACGGTCTCCCGGTCGAACATGACGCTTTCGATGCCTTCCTCGGCGAGCGCGGACTGGACGATGGAGGCCAAAGCGCGATCGTAATAGCGCTCCAGTTCCACCAACGGCATCAGGCGGCGGTTCCGCCCACGGTAAGGCCGTCGATCAGCAGGGTCGGCTGGCCGACGCCGGCGGGGACCGATTGGCCGCCCTTGCCGCAAATGCCGACGCCTTCGTCGAGCGCCATATCGTTGCCGATCGCGGCGACCTTGGTCAGCACGGTCGGGCCGTCGCCGATCAAAGTCGCGCCCTTGATCGGCGCGCCGAGCTTGCCGTTCTCGATCTTGTAGGCCTCGGTGCAGCTGAAGACGAACTTGCCGCTGGTGATGTCGACCTGCCCGCCGCCGAACGACTTGGCGTAGATGCCGTTCTTGACGCGGCTGAGGATCTCGTCGGGATCGTCGTTGCCGCCATACATGAAGGTGTTGGTCATGCGCGGCATCGGCGCATGCGCGAAGCTTTCGCGGCGGCCGTTGCCGGTCGGAGCGACGCCCATCAGGCGCGCGTTCAATCGATCCTGGATATAGCCCTTGAGGATGCCGTCCTCGATCAGGACGTTGGTCTGGGTCGGCGTGCCCTCGTCGTCGATGGTGAGACTGCCGCGGCGGCCCTCGATCGATCCGTCGTCGACCACGGTCACGCCCGGGGCGGCGACGCGCTCGCCGATCCGGCCGGCAAACGCGCTCGTTCCCTTGCGGTTGAAATCGCCTTCAAGGCCATGGCC
>NZ_DATHFV010000060.1:0-16455 GCF_035317925.1 Sphingomonas sp. | reverse complement strand
CGTCGAGGGTGGTGACGTGGTGCGCGCGATCCCGGCGCCGGGCACCGCGGAGAAGAGCCGCAAGTTCTTCGACGAGATGAACAGCTGGGCGCAGAGCGAGGGCTTTGCGGGCCTCGGCTATGCGACGCGCAAGGCCGGCGTGTTCGAGGAATTCGCCGACTGGCAGGGCAAGGGCCGCACCGTCTCGGCGCTGCCGTTCCAGCGCATCCCGTACCGCGAATCGATGCTCAAATACGGCTCGGACAAGCCCGATTTGCGCAACCCGCTCCTGATCACCGACGTGTCAGATTTGTTCGAGGGCTCGGGCTTCGGCCGCTTCGCCTCGATCGTCGAGACCGGCGACGTGGTCCGCGCGATTCCGGCGCCCGCGACCGCCGAGAAGAGTCGCAAATTCTTCGACGACATGAATGCCTGGGCGCAGTCGGAAGGCTTTGCCGGCCTCGGCTACGCCACCCGCAAGGGCGGCGAATGGGGCGGGCCGATCGCCAAGAACCATGGCGAGGACAAGATGTCCGCGCTCGCCGACAGCCTCGGCCTCGGCCCTGATGACGGCCTGTTCTTCGCCGCGGGCAAGGAGGCGCAGGCCGCCAAGCTCGCCGGTCTCGCCCGCACGCGCGTCGGCGAGCAGCTCGGCCTGATCGACGACAAGAAGTTCGAATTCTGCTGGATCGTCGACTTCCCGATGTTCGAATATGACGAGGACACGAAGAAGGTCGATTTCAGCCACAACCCCTTCTCGATGCCGCAGGGCGAGCTCGAAGCGCTCCAGACCAAGGATCCGCTCGATATCCTCGCCTTCCAGTACGACATCGTCTGCAACGGCGTGGAGCTGTCGTCGGGCGCGATCCGGAACCACCGTCCGGACATCATGTACAAGGCGTTCGAGATTGCCGGCTACAGCCAGGCCGATGTCGACACCAATTTCGCGGGCATGATCAACGCCTTCAAATATGGCGCGCCGCCGCACGGTGGGTCCGCGCCGGGCGTCGATCGCATCGTCATGCTGCTCGCCGACCAGCCCAATATCCGCGAGGTCATCGTTTTCCCGATGACGCAGAAGGCGGAAGATCTGATGATGGGCGCCCCCGCCTTCGTCACCGCCAAGCAACTGCGCGAGCTCAACATCCGCGTCGTCGAGCAGCCGGGCGCCAAGCCCGCCGGACATTCGGTGGCGGAAGCGGTCTCGCCCAGCGCCGGCTGATTTACTTCGGCCGCTTCACCGTCAGGGTGAGGCGGCCGAAATCGACCTGCGCCTGAAGCATCGTCAGCAGTTCGGCGCCGATCACGCCGTCGAATTCGGGCATGCCGTTGCCCCGGCTGACCGCCTTCAACTGGGTGAGGTCGAGGCAATCGACCGGCAGGCCGGTGATGCTGAGCGCGCCCAGTTGCATGTCGACATGCGTGGCGATCCGTTTTCCGGCCGCGCCGGTCAGGCCAAAGCCCTGTTGGCCGGTATCGGCCAGCGTCACCCCCAGCGTCCGCACGATATTGATGTCGAGAACGGTGGACGCCCCCGTATCGAGAAACATCACCAGGTCGCGCCCCATCACCAGCACGGTCAGATAGAGCTTGTCGTCGGCTGCGCGTTTAAGCGGGATCGTGACTGACGATGGCCCCTCGAAGGCGACGGGGGGCTCGCTGCGCGCGGCGGTCGCCAGCGTCAGCATGCCGATCGAGCCGATCAGGAGGTCGCGGCGTCTCATGTCAGGATTTGGGCATCTCAGGACTTGGGTGCACCCTTCACTTCGATCCGAAGCGCGGGTTGCTTGCCGAGCCAGCGCTTCGCGGCCGCTTTCACGTCCGCGACCGTGACCGCCTGATAGCCGGTCACGCCGGTGCGGATCAGCTCCAGGTAACGCGGATCGTCGAGATCGCCCTGCAGCATCTGCGCCCAATAATTGTTGAGCTTGCGGTTGCGTTCGTTGCCGCTGATCACCGGGGTGGCGGCGCGGGCCAACTCGTCGGCGGTGGGGCCGTCCTTCGCCAGCGCGAGCGCGATATCGCGCGTCGCTTTCTCGAAATCGTCGAGCCGTTCGGCCTTGATCTGGCTGTAGGCGATCAGCAGGCCGAAATGCGGATATTGCTCCGACTGGCTGTTCGACACGGCCGGCGTGTAGGTGCCGCCCTCGCTCTCGCGGAAGCGATCGTAGAGGCGCGTCTGCATGATCTGCGCGGCGATGTTGAGCGCGCGCAATTGTTTCAGGTCCCTGAGCGCGCCGGTCGTCGCCCACACGCTCGCGGCAAGCAGCTGATCGGGGTCGCCGCGATGCGTGAAGATCAGGGGCTCGGCGACATGCGAGGGCGGCCTCAGCGCGAGGCGCGCGGACGGCACCTTGACCGGCGGCTTGGTGATCGCCGCGCCGAACGTCTGCCGCGCCGCCTCGATCGCCGCGTCGGTGTCGATGTCGCCGATGATCAGCACCTTGCGCACGCCGCCCGCGAACAGGGGTTGCCAGAAGGCGCGATAGACCTCGGGCGTGATCGCGGCCGCGTCGGCGCGCGAGGGGAAGCTGAACCTCTTGTCGCCATTGTGCATCGGCAGGCTGGCGAACGCGCCGAACACCGATTGTGGGGAAGCATAGACCGAATCGTAATTCTGCACGAAGCCGTCGCGGGCGCGCAGGAAGGCGTTGGCGTCGAAACGCGGTTCGCGGATCGCCGCGTCGATCAGGCGCAACTGATCGACCAGTTGCACCGCCGTCGTCGCGCCCGACCAGGCGAAGGCGCGCTCGCGCACGCTGAACGAGAGCCCGAGCCTTTTGCCCGCGGTCGCACGCTCCAGCGCGCCGATGTCGAGCGGCCCGATGCCGCCCTGGACGATCGCGGACGAAGTCCACAGCAGGGAAGGGGCAGCCGGATCCAGCGCCGCCAGCCCGTCGCCCGCCAAGGCCACCACCAGGATGCCGGCCTGCTCGTTGCCGTTGCGCCGCAGGTCGACCTCGACGCCATTGTCGAACTTCACGCGCGTCACGCCGAGATCGGCGATGTCCGTGCGCGACACGATCTTGCCGGGCGTACCCGGCCGGCCGAGATCATCGAGGCTGACATGCTTTTCCTCGGTGCGGGCCGCGGCCTTGGTCGCGCGCGCCTGGGTCAAAGCGGAGGCAAGGGCGGCATTGCCTCCCTCGATCGGCACCGGGCTCAGCAGCAACGCGCGCGCATCGCCCTGGGTCAGCGCGCGCATCGCCGCGCCGACATTTTCCGGGGTCAGGTTCTTGCGCTGCTTCTGGAACAGCTCGAGCTGGAAGGCCGCCTCGGCCACGGTCTGGCCACTATCGACCGCGCTGACCACCTGATTGGCCAGGATCGCGGATTGGGTCGTGCCGGCGCCGGCCGCGTTGGATACCAGGCCGGCCTCGAAGCTCGATGCGATCTGGTCGATCTCGTCCTGGCTGGGCAGCGTCGCGACCGCGTCGGCGAGAATGCCGTAGGTTTCCGACAGCGCCTTGTCCCACTGGCCTTCCTTCGGCGAGATGACGATGATCGTCGAATCCTCGATATGGCGCTGTTCGCCATATCCGGCGCCGGCCGACAGGAAGCTCGCGCCGTCGCGCGCCTTGCGGTTGAGCCGCCGCGACAGCACCTGCACCGCCACCGCGCGGGTCAGGTCCGCACCCTCGCTCGCATAGGTATCGGGGCGATCGTCATGCTGCGCCACCCAGTTCAGCGTGATCCGGTTGGGTGCCTGCGGATCGGTGACCACCGCGCTGGTCTGCTTGGGCACTTCGGGCTTGCCGTAATCCGGTTCGGCGGGGGCCGGGCCATGGCCGCTCCAGTCGCCGAAATGGCGGCGGATCGCATCCTCCAGCGTCGCAGGATCGGCATCGCCGGCGATCACCACGGTCGCCCGCTCGGGCCGGTACCAGCGATCGTAGAAGGCGCGCAGCCGATCGGCACTGGCCGCGCCCAGCGTCTCGTCGGTGCCCGCGACATCGGCATCGGCCGCGCGCGTGCCGGCCAGCATGACCGCTTTCGACGTGTCCTGGATGCGCTTGGCGAGCGGGGTCTGACGCAGCGCGCGCTCGGCCGTCACCACCTTGCGCTCGATATCGACCAGCTTGGGATCGAAATTGGCGCTCGACACCATTTCCGACAGCAAGGTCAGCGCGGTATCGAACGACGCCGGATCGTTGCGCGGCAGATCGAGCTGATACAAAGTCTGCGTGAGGCCGGTGAAGGCGTTGGTGTCGGTGCCGAACTGCGCGCCCAGCCGCTGCCAGGTGCGGATGCCTTCGCCGTCGGGCACGGTCTTGGTGCCGCGGAAGGTCATATGCTCGATGAAGTGGGCGTAACCCTTCTCGTCGCCGCGCTCCATCAGCGCGCCCGCGTCGATCCGCACCCGGATGGCGAGCGTTCCGGCCGGAAACTTGTTCTGCCGCACCGCGTAACGCAGCCCGTTCGGCAGCACGCCGAACCGCCACATCTTGTCGACCGGCAGGTCGCTGCCTTCGAACAGCCATGGCACGGGTGCCGTCGGCGCTGCGACGGCCGCAACCGGCGCCGTCTTCGCCGCAGGCGTCTCCGCTGTCGCCGGTGCCGTCAGGGCGATTACGGCGGCCGCCGAAAGAAGGCGGGCAACGACTTGCTTCATCTGGATTATCCCTGGTTCGCGCATCGTCTAACGCGCGAGCGGGTTAATGGCGAATGACTTCACGGGCTCAGGCATCGGGATAGAGGATCGCGATCACCTCGTAATCGCGCGTGCCGGCGGGCAGCTCGACATAGCGCACGTCGCCCACGGTCGCGCCGCGCAACGCCCGCGCGAATGGCGAGCGCCAGCTGATCCGCCCCGCGCTCGCATCGGCCTCGTCCTCGCCCACCAATGTCACGACCCGCTGCACGTCCTTGTCGTCGGCGACGGTGACGGTCGCCCCGAACCAGGCACGGCTGCGATCCTCCTGCGTCAACGGATCGACCACCTTCACGGCCTTCATCCGCCGCGACAGATGCGACAGCTCGTAGTCGATCTCGCGCAGCCGTTTGCGGCCGTAGATATAGTCGCCATTCTCGGAACGGTCGCCATTGCCCGCCGCCCAGCTGATCACCTCGACCAGCTTGGGCCGCTCCTGGAACAACTCCTCGTACCGCGCCCGCAGCGCGGCGAAGCCCGCCGGCGTGATCGGCTGCTCGTCAGCCATCAGCCCGCACGCACCGTGCTCAACCCGGAGTCTTCTTGCCAAGATAGTAAGACAGGCGGTCCTTCTCCGGCAGGCGCGAACGCTCGGGATTGAACAGGTCGTAGACGACCGCATTCTCCAGCACCTTCTGCACGTAGGCGCGGGTTTCGGTGAGCGGGATCGCCTCGACCCAGTCGACCACGTCGACGCCGGGCAGGCGCGGATCGCCGTTGGCGCGGATGAACTTGTTCACGTTGCCGGGGCCGGCATTGTAGCTCGCCACCGCGAGCACGTAATTGCCCTGATAATAGGTCAGCATCCGATCGAAGAAGCTCGATCCGATCATCACGTTATAGCCGATATCCTCGGTCAGCCGCGACGGATCCCACGGCAGGCCGAGCTTGCCCGCCTGCTCGCGCGCGGTGGCGGGCATCAGCTGGACGAGGCCGCGCGCGCCGACGGGGCTCAGCGCCTCGCGGTCGAACTGGCTTTCCTGGCGCGCGATCGCGTGGATCATCGTCCAGTGCGTTGCCATCGCCGGCGGGATCGGCACGGTCGGGAAGCCGATCCGGATCGGGTCGCGCGCGCCCGATTTGCGCGCATTGCGCGACACGATCACGCCCAGATCGGGCCGCTGGATATCGCGCGACAGATCGGCGGCGAGCGCATGATCCGTGTCGCTGTCGGCGTCGGCCGCGATCTTGCGCACGAACTGGGTCTGGTCGAGCCAGTCCTGCTGCTGGCCGAGCAGGCGCGCGGCGCGCACCACCTCGCGATTGTTCCAGGCGCCGCGTACCTCCGGCGCGATCACGAGCGGCGCGGGATCGGCCGGGACGGTGAGGACCTGACCCAGCCGCTCGCTGGCGAGCTGCCCGTAATATTGGTCGATATTGACCGCGGCGTCCGCATAATGCGCGTTCGCCGCCGCCGCATCGCCCGCCGCCTGCGCGGCGCGGCCCGCCCAATAATCGCCCTTGGCCTGGCTGCCCGGCGACTGCGCGGCGCGCGTATAACGGCGGAACATCGCCTCGGCGTCGCGCGGCCGGTTGAGCTGCTTGAGCGCGGTGGTGCCCGCCAGCCAGGCGAGGCTGGTATAGGGATCGCGTTCCTTGAGATCGCGCGGCCGGATGTCGCTGCCGGCCGGGAAGGCGTGATCGAGATTGGCGGCGATACCGTAGGCGAGGGCCGGCTGCCCGTCATGCGCGGCGGCCGAGGCGAAGGTCAGCAAAGTCGTCAGATAGGCCTGCGGATCGAAGGCGGGCGCATCGAGCGTCTCGGCCTGCGCGAGATAGGTGCGCGCATCCAGCTCGCGCGCGGTGGCGCGCAGCCACAAGGCGCGATCAATCACGAAGCCCGCGTCATGCTCCGCATCCGGCCCGACCGCCGCCGCCTGCGCCGCTGCATCCGGGGCCTGCGTCTGGAAGGCGAGGCGGGCGGCATAGATCGGCCGGCGCTGCGCGCTGACCAGGCCGAGCTGACGCGTCGCGGAGGATGCGGCGCGCGCCCACAGCAGCACCTCCATCCTTTGGTCCTGCTCGGACGGCGTGAACTGGCTGCCGAAACGCCCGGCAATCCGCGCTTCGTCGTCCGCCGACAGCGGGCCCATCGTCCACGCGGCGGCCGCCGCCGTGCGCGCCCTGTCGGTCTGGCCGAGCGAGGCCAGCGCCTCGGCGTAGCGCACACGGCCTGCTCCGCTCAGCGGCGGAAAGGCATTGAAATATTGGGCGACCAGCGACGGATCGGTCTGATCGGGCAGGATCTGGCGCTCGGCCGCGCGCCGCATCGCCGGCTCGCCCGGCCAGCCGCGATGCGCGATCAGGAAGCGGGCATAATCGGCGAAAGGCAGGCGGTCGCTCTGGCGCAGTCGCTGCCATTCGTCGATCGCGGGCCACAGCGGATCGGTCCGGGATGGGCGCAGCGGTTGTGCGGTGACGCCGCCGCTCGCCGTATCGAGCAGGGCAAAACCCGGCCGCACCGATTCGCTCGTGATCGCGGCGGCGCCCGCCGCGACCGAAAGCAGCACCAAAGCCGCGGGCCCGAACTTGCGCCCATACTTGCGAACGCTGGACAGGCGGCCACGGGCGTCCCTATCAGGCGCCCCGAGCCGGCGATTACGGTTGGGCTTCATGTGGCCAATATGGGCGCGCGGACTCGGAAGGTGAAGGGAAAGAGAATGTTCAGCGGGTCGATTCCTGCTTTGGTCACGCCGATCCGCAACGGCGCGATCGACGAGGATGCGTTCCGCGCGCATGTCGACTGGCAGATCGAATCGGGTTCGTCCGCGCTCGTGCCGTGCGGCACCACCGGCGAAAGCGCGACGATGACGATCGAGGAGCATGACCGCGTCGTGCGCGTCTGCATCGAGCAGGCGGCGGGGCGGGTGCCCGTGATCGCGGGCTGCGGATCGAACGACACCGCCGTCGCGCTCCACCATATGCAATCGGCCAAGGCGGCCGGCGCCGACGCGGCTTTGCTGGTGCCGCCTTATTACAACCGCCCCAACCAGGAAGGCGTGCTCGCCCATTTCCGCGCGCTGGCCAGCGGCTGCGACCTGCCGATCATGCTCTACAATGTGCCCGCGCGCACGATCGTCGACATCAATGTCGAGACGATGGCCGAACTCGCCAAATTGCCGACCGTGATCGGGGTCAAGGACGCGACCGGGAACCTCGCCCGCGTCTCCGCCCAGCGCGCCGCGTGCGGCAAGGACTTCATCCAGTTGTCGGGCAATGACGACATGGCGCTCGGCTTCATGGCGATGGGCGGGGTGGGGTGCATCTCGGTCACCGCCAATGTCGCGCCGCGCCAGTGCGCCGATTTCCAGAAGGCGTGCGCCGAAGGGCGGTGGGCGGATGCGCTCGCCTGGCAGGACAAGCTCTTCCCGCTCCACGCGGCTTTGTTCACCGACGCCTCGCCGGGGCCGATCAAATATGCGCTCGGCAAGGTCCGGCCCGACTTCCCGACCGAATTGCGCCTGCCGATGACGCCGCCGAATGGCGCCAGCCGCGCGGCGGTGGACGCCGCGCTGGCGCATGCGGGACTTTGCTGACGGGCTTCGGCCCGCCGCATTTCAAACGACGCTGAGAAACAGCCGGTTTCGGGCGGTGCGTACGACCGCGCCCGAAGGGAAATTCAAAAAAACACCGGAAACGAACTAAAGACCGAGCCGCATTTTCCTCGATCGAGCGAGTACGCTTTATGCGTACGTTTGTCAAGGAATCAAGTCTGGAAGGCGCCTTACTCCAAGGGCTGGAGGATGGTTCGGAGCAGGCATAGACCGCTCAAGGGGCAGTCTATCGGCGGCGCGATTCCATCGCTTCACCGCAAGCTCTGCCCGGATCGCCCGCTCCGCAAATAGCGGGACGGGCGATATTCATGTGGCGGACAGGTTAGCCTGACACGGCACGCCGAGGGGTCGTTTGAGAGAGGAATTGTTCAATGCGTGTTGTTTCCAAGTCGCCGGGTGTTCGCTTGCTGCTGGTTGCGTTGACTGTGTCGGCATCCGGCGCCGGATTCGCGCAGCAGCAGGACGCGCCCGATACCAGTATCGTCGTCAATGGCGTGAAGAGCCCTGGGCCCGAGATCAAGGGCGTGATCACCGCGCGGAATGAGGACAAGGTGAAGGTCGTCACCGCCGACGGCGCCAGCACGATCATCGCCGTCAATGACGCGACGCAGGTCCGGGCAGGCGGTGGCCTGTTCGGCGTTCACAGCAAGCTCGCCCAGGACGCGCTGCTCAACGGGCTGCCGGTGACGGTGAAGACGTGGCGCGCGGGCGACGGGCAAGCGGGCAGCGAGCTTGTGGCGAGCCGGATCAGCTTCCGGAACAGCGACCTCAAGACCGCGACGATGATCCGTAACGGGACCAGCCAGCGTTTCGAGGAGCAGACCGCGGCGACGGAAAACCTGCGCGGGCGCCTGGGCGATATCGACAAATATAACGTCAAGGGCACGACGGAGGTGCATTTCGACACCGGCAAGGCGACTCTGTCCGCCGAGGACAAGGCCCAGCTCTGCAACACCGCAAGCACGGCCCAGGCCAATGAGAACGCGCTGCTGCTGGTGGTCGGCTACACCGATTCGACCGGTGGCGACGACCTCAATCAGGAGCTGAGCGAGAAGCGCGCCGGCCGCGTGATCAATTATCTCCAGCAGGCCTGCGGGTGGAAACCCTATCGCATGCTGACGCCGACGGGCATGGCCAAGGCGGACCCGGCGGCGCCCAACGACACCCCCGAAGGCAAGGCGATGAACCGCCGTGTCGCGGTGAACATCCTGGTCAGCAAGAGCGTCGACGGCATCTAAGGGGTGCGGGATAGGCTTCGCGTGCCACGAGGGTGGGAGGCGGATGTCTTCAAGAGCATCTGTGTTTGGGTCGGGAGCGGCTTGGCCGCTCCCGACCCGACGCTGGCTTTTGGGCCGCTCGCCGACCGGCAGGTTTCAGATAGCGGGAATGGCGTAGCGGTCGTTTCGCTGGCCTGCCGAAGATGATGGGCGTCGAGCAGTTCCTGTCATTCCGCGTCGATCTCCGAACGGCTGCTTGCGATGGGAGCGTCAGGGTTTGACGAACCGATAGGCGAAGCGATCGGTCTCGCCCTTGATCGAGGGGTCAAACACCTTGATCGAGTGCGGATCGTCCTTGTTCGCGAGCATGGTGCTTTCCCCGTCCAGCACGAAGCCGGCCGCCTCCACCTCCTCGCGGACGGACGCAGGGTCGATCCGATGCAGAGACTGGGTGTCGCTCGTGCCCGAGCCTGCGGCGGCGGCGTGGTCGACGATGACGTAGGACCCACCCGGCTTCAGCCGCTCGTAGACGGCTCTATTGAAGCCGGCCGCCGTCGCGCCCTTCTTCTGGATCAGCGCGGTGTGGAGATCGTGATAGAACAGGTGCAGCCACAGGACATCCGCTGGTTGCGTGGCCTCCGGCATCGCGACGAGGTCCGCCGAGACGGCTTCGACATTTTCTCGGCCCGGCTCCTTGGCGAGCATCCGCATGCGGCCGACGGGATCGTTCTCAAAGTGGGCGACTTCGGCCGGCACGAAGCTGTAGACCCGTCCTTCAGGTCCCACGACATCGGAGAAGATGCGCGTCCAGTCACCGTCGCCCGGGTAAACGTCGATGACCGTGGCGCCCACATCGACGCGCGCGAACCTGATCAACTCGGATTGCGTGGACTGGTCGTACATTGGGACCTCCATTGCGACAGTGCATGCGACGAGCGCACGGCGTTCGGTATCATGAAGCGCGCAGATCGCTGCGGTCTTCGGGCGGATTTCCCGCACTCTCGGGGTCCGACATCGCGGCGGCCCGTGCCAATGCCTGCGTGTCGACATACTCCCGGATGTTGGTCAGCTTGCCGTCCCGGACGGTAATGGCGAAGATCCAGTCGTCCTTGAACGGCTTGCTCGTGGCTTTGACCTTCCCCTCGGCATAGCCGACCACCAGCACCCGGTCTCCCTGCGCGATGAACTCCCGGGGTTCCGAGAGCGACATCTCCATGGTTTCGGATTCTGTCTTCAACAGGTCCGTCAGTTCCGCGTGTCCGCGGTGCGTCCCGGCCAGCGGCCAGTCTTCGCCCGGAATGATCCACTCGATATCTTCGGCGACCAGCGCCAGCATAACCTCCCTGTCGCCGCCAAAGGCCGCGGCGAAGAAGTCCTTCACAATCTGGACGTTCTTCTCGGTGCTCATAGCATTTTCTCCATTTCGCTCGGATCGGATCGCGCTCGATCCGATCCGAGCGCCGTGTCCCTGCCGTCGGGGAGGTCGTGTTCGTCAGTCGAACTTGACCAGATCCTTAAAGATCAGCCGGCCCCAGCTGTTCCCGCGCGCCTGCACAAGCAGGCCACCTTCCGAAAGCCCGCCAAGTTTAATCGGCGCGAAACCGAGATTTTCCGCAAGCGCGCCAACCTCCTCTGCGGCAGCGTCATCGTCGCTCGCCAGGAACACGACCCTCTTGCCACCATGTACGGCCGGATCCTGGCCAAGGACGGGAGCGCCCAAATGGTTGAAACCCTTGACCAGTCGTGCGCCCTTAAAGGCTTGCCCGACGGCCTTGGAAGAAGGCTGTCCTCCCAATTCTTCAGGGGGCACCCCGTAGGCATTGGTCACATCGACGATCGTCTTCCCCTGCCAGGTCGGCAGGGCCTTCGCGACATCCGGGTGCGCCTCGAAACGGACCGCCAAAAAGATGATGTCCGCCTTGACGGCGTCCGCCAACGTTTTGGGAATGATCGTGGGTCCGATCGCCGCCGCATCGGCTGCGAAGCTTTCCGGGTCGCGCGTGGTTGCCACGGATATTTCGATGCCCTTGCGCGCAAATGCCTTGGCCAGAGCCTGGCCGATCTTCCCGAAGCCGATAATTGCGTAGCTCATGATGTTTCTCCGATCTTGTGTGCCGAGGTCAGACCTGAGCCATGCCGCCATCAACCGCGAGATCCACGCCGGTGATGTAAGAACTTTCGTCGGAGGCGAGGAACGTGACGGCAGCCGCAATCTCCTCCGGCTCGCCCCTGCGACCCATCGGAATCTGTGTGGTGAACTGTGCGACCGCTTGCTCGGCCTGTTCAGCCGTAAGACCTGTCGTCGTCGCTAGGGCCGGGGTATCGATTGCTCCGGGGCTCATGCAATTCACGCGGATCTTGCGGTCTTTCAGCTCCAGTGTCCAAGCGCGCGCGAAGTTGCGCACCGCCGCCTTACTGGCGGCGTAGGTACTGAATCCCGGCAGCCCCAACACGTTGGAGACCGACGAGGTCAGGATGATCGAACCGCCGTCCCTGAAGAGGGGAAGCGCCTTCTGCACCGTGAAAAACAGGCCCTTCACGTTCACATCGAACGTCTGGTCGAAATGGGCCTCGGTCGCTGCCGCGAGCGGTGCGATCGTCCCCGCGCCCGCATTCGCGAAGAGAATGTCGATGTGACCATGCTTCTCTTTCACGACGGCATAGAGCCGGTCCAGGTCTTCCAGGCGCGCCACGTCGCCCACGACCGTCGTAACGTCCCCACCGATTAAGGCTGCGGCCTCCTTCAGCTCTTTCTCGCGTCGCCCGGTGATCACGACCTGCGCGCCTTCTTCCACGAAGCGCTTGGCCGTGGCCAACCCGATGCCGCTGCTGCCGCCAGTGATGACTGCGACCTTATCTTCGAGCATTTTCATAGTCTTATCCTTCGTTATTTGTTGGCCAGCGTTGGGGCCGCGAGGTGGTCAGAGTTGGGCTAGACCGCCGTCGACGGCGAGCTCGCTGGCAGTCATGAAGCTGCTGTCCGACGATGCGAGAAAGGCAGCCGCCGCGCCGAGCTCAGCCGGATCGCCCATGCGCTGGAGCGCAGTCATCGAGCCGTAGGCCTTCAGACCCTTCTCGCCGAGCGCTGCCGTCGCGAGTTCGGTCGCTATCGCCCCGGGCGACAGGACGTTTACGCGGATGCCGGTGCCCTTCAGGTCCTCCGCCCAGGTCCGCGCGAGGTTGCGCACGGCGGCCTTGCTCGCGCTGTAGGCGGTGAAGGCCGGGGCGCCCGTGGTGCCGGCGCTCGATCCGGTCAGGATGATCGAACCGCCCTTGCCCATCAGCGGCAACGCCTTCTGGACCGTGAAGATCGTACCCTTCACATTGGTGTCGAAGGTTTCGTCGATATGCTCGGCGGTGATTCCGCCGAGCCTAAGCTGGCTGCCCACCCCGGCATTAGCAAAGACGATGTCGAGCGTTCCGCGCTCGGCCTTCACCGCCGCGTAGAGGCGGTCGAGATCGGCCTCATCCGAAACCGAGCCCCTCACCGCGCGGGCGTTGGGTCCGAGGTCGGCGACAGCCGCGTCGAGCGCTTCCTGTCGACGGCCGAAGAGGAAGACGAAGGCGCCCTCCTCGATGAAGCGCTTTGCAGCGGCGAGGCCGATGCCGGTGGCGCCACCGGTGATCACCGCGGTTTTTCCATTCAGTCTGGTCATGTCGTGCATCCTTCCAGGCTTCCGCCTTGGTCATTCGGGGACGACCCGAGACGCTCAACATGGGTCCGACGGGCTCAGGCGGTGAGTGCGGAGGCGCGCACATCGGTGGTGCGAAATCGATCCGGTAAGGCTATCAACGCCAGCCGCGACGATGAGGGCCCGCCGTTCGGAATTGGCCCGCGCCCGTCGACCTGTGTTACGACAACCGTCGGTACTGCCGGACGATGAGTTAGGGCTTTGGAAGGCGCACCTTGCGGTGCTGGATTGCACCATGATCGACTGGGATGACGTTCGCTACTTTCTTGCCGTCGCGCGCGGAGGTTCAGTGCGGGCCGCCGCCGGACGCCTCGGGGTCAATCACTCGACCGTGCTGCGACGCATCGCCCAGCTCGAGGAACGCTTGGGCGCGCAGATGTTCGAAAAGCTGCCTTCGGGCTACCGCCTGACGGCTGCGGGCGAGGAGGTCCTTGAGCTCGCGGAGCAGATGGAGGCGTCATCGCACCAGCTGGAGACCCGCGTCTTCGGGCGCGACCAGAGCGTGCGCGGGCTGCTGCGGATGACGTTGACACCGATCCTTGCGTCACACCTGCTCATGCCGGACTTCGCCGATTTCGCGCATCTGCATCCGGACATCGAGATGGACATTCTGTCGTCCGGCGAGTTGGCCAACCTGACCAACCGAGAGGCCGACGTGGCGATCCGCGTCGTCTACGACCGCAAAACCCTGCCGCTCAATCTTCACGGGCTGAAGGGCCCGGAGCTGTTCGGTGGCGTCTACATATCCCGCGAGCGACTAGCCGCGTGGCGTGGGGGCGCGCCTGATCCCATGCGATGGATCGTCATAAGCAGTCATGGAATTCCGGATTGGGCCAGCGAGGGTGAGGTTCGTACCGCGGGGGTTCCATTCAGGGTCACGGACGCCGGGGCGGAGATCGCGGCTGCACGACAAGGGCTCGGGATCACGACGCTGCCGTGCTTCGTCGGCGATGCCGACCCCCTGCTGGTGAGGGTGCCGGGCACCGACCTGCACCTGTACGGAACGCTCTGGGTTCTTACACAAGGGGAGACACGCAAGACGAAGCGCGTGCGGCTCTTCACGGAGTTCGTATCCCGCAGGCTCGCCGCGTACGCTCCGCTTCTCGCGGGACTGTCCGTATCGCGCGATTGACGCCCGGAAGGCCCCTTTGTCGCAAGCTGACGTTCGACGGTACAAGCTGGAATGGCTGCAAAGTCCCACCCCTGCCGTGCGCGTGGCCGACTGTCGAACACGAACGGATGGCAGCCTCCAGGATCGGCGGTCGCGTCGCCGAACGACGGATTCTAGGGCGCAGAGCGGTCGCACCAGCGACATCTGATACGCGCAAAGGCGTCACCCACACCTAGCCACACTCCCCCAATCCCCCCTACATCGCACCCGATTCCCATGGCCCGCCCACGTCCCCTCGAATTCGACAAGAAGAAGATCGTCGCCGAGAACCGGCCAGCCTGACCGGCGGTCCCGGCGAGCAGCAAGAGCCGCTATTCGGCGAGCGAAGACGACACTCTATTGCTTCGGCGGGACCATGTCCTGGACGGCGATGATCTGCCACTTCCCGGCGCGTCGTAGCCAGGTATCCGTCCAGACCAGGGTTCGCGGCGCCACTTTGCCGCCCGGGCCCTTCAGGATCGCGCTTTCGCGGCCGTAGATCACCGCGACGTCGGGTCCGAAGTAGCGCACCCGCGCGCTGAGCAATTTGCAGTCCCGCTCGGTCTCGACCGTGGGGGGTGCGTGCTTGGGGAACATGTCGGACTTGGTGTAGAGCGGTCCCCTGGGGCTGGTGCCGACGAAATCATCGGCAATATACTCCGCGGCAAAGGCCGCCGATGCCGCCGCGATCCTGTTGCGCGGCAAGCAGGACAGGGTGGCCCACGTCCGTTCCGCCTCGATCAGCTTGCTGGCGAGCGGATCGTTCCTGGCGGCCCATCCGCTTCGGGCGCCGCCCTGAGCAACGGCGCCCCCAGGGAAACAGACGCACGCCGATACCACGAAGATCCCCACGACGGCTTGAGCGGTGGAGCGAAGCTGGGCTTTCATCATGTCTTCCCCGGGCAATGTTTCTTCGCGCTACGCATACCAGCCCGCCGCGCATTCGGTAGGGCGCAATCTGCCGACGGCCATGGCCCGGCCAATACGTCATCCGACGTAAGCCTTCCCCTCCGGAATTCGCCCGCCCTTCGGCGGTCAGACAAAGTCGGTAAGGCTGAGCCCGCTTGCGACGACATGATCGAGGCGGATGCCGGCGTCGAGCGCGCCACCTTTCGCGTGATCGTCATAGAACAGGTAGGTGTCGCCGCCGACGGTGACGGCGGCCACATCGGTCGCGCCGGCATGGCCTTGCAGCGCCTGGGCTGCCCAGGTCGCGGCGGCGGCGACGGTGGCCGCCGACCCCTGCAGGATCGCCGCGGGATGGAAGCCCAGAGCCAGCCTGTCGGTGCCGGCGGTGAAATCGGTGATCTCGTCTATGGCATAGGCCGACGCACCGGCGGTGGTGAAGGCGGCCTGTCCCGCGGTGAAGGCGAACTGATCCTTACCCGTGCCGCCGGTCATCAGATCATGGCCTGAATCGCCTGACAGGAGATCGTCGCCGTCGCCGCCGTTCATCGTGTCGTCCCCGGTTCCGCCGCGCAGCGTATCGTTGTCCGCGCCCCCGGAGAGCACGTCATTGCCGGCGCCGCCCTGCACATTGTCGTTGCCGGCGTCCCCGGTGACGCTGTCATTCCCTTCGTCGCCGGAGAGGAAGTCGTTGCCGTCGCCGCCAGCCAGGACATCGTCGCCGACATTGCCGTTGATCGTGTCGTTGCCGGCCCCGCCGCTCAGGCTGTCCGCGCCGTCGACGGCACCCGCCACGCTGGTGGATTCGTTGCCGTAGATATGGTCGTTGCCGATACCGCCGGTGATCGTGTCGGCGCCCGTGCCGCCATCATATTGGTCGGTTTCGATCAGATGGCCCCGCGCATCGATCGAACTCGAGGAGCCGACGATCGAGTCATTGCCGTCGCCGCCGTCGATCGTGTCATTGCCCGCGCCGGCGGTAATCACGTCGTCGCCCGCCAGCGCATTGGTCGTGCCACCCTGCGCCGCCATGACGATATGATCGACACCGGTCGAAGGCTGGGTGCTGAAAATGTCCGCCTTTGCGGCCGCGACGAGTGCGTCGTAACGCTGGCTGCCATCATCGTAGATCGAGCCGAGTGCGCCATAGCTGCCGGAATCGCTGGCCCGCGAGACATCGTTGAAGGCGACGAATTCGGTGCCGCCATTGGCTTTGAAGTCGGCGAGCATCGTGGCGTAGAGTTCGCCCATGCGGGGATCGGCAAGCAGGCGGTCGAAGAAATCCTGGACGGTCGGCTTGTCGGCC
>NZ_DATHFV010000059.1:0-6928 GCF_035317925.1 Sphingomonas sp. | reverse complement strand
CCGACAGCAGGCCTGGTACTGACCCGCAATGTCGAGGCTGGCCAGATCGTTTCTTCGGGATCGAGCGCGCTGTTCCATATCGCGTCCGAGGGCAAGATGGAGGTGCAGGCGCCCCTTGCCGAGGGCGATCTCCAGCGCGTGCATGTCGGTTCGCCGGCCACGGTCACGCCGGTCGGCACCACGGTCCGGATTCCGGGCACGATCTGGCAGATTTCGCCGGTGATCGATCCGACCAGCCGTCAGGGTACGGTCCGTATCGAACTGCCGTACAATGTCGCGCTGCGGCCGGGCGGCTTTGCCGCGGCCGAGATCGGCGGCGGTATCGGCGATGTGCCGCTGCTTCCCGAAAGCGCGGTGCTGAGCGACGCGAAGGGCAACTTCGTTTATCTGATCGGCACCGACAACAAGGTCGTCCGCCGCGACGTGAAGATCGGCGACGTCGACGAGCGCGGCGTGACCATCCTGAGCGGTCTGAGCGGAACCGAGCATGTGGTGGCCGCCGCCGGCGCCTTCCTGAATGCCGGCGACAAGGTAAAGCCCAGCTTTCAGCCCAGCCCTCGCTGAGGATCGACCCGCATGAACTTCCGCAACATCTCCGCCTGGTCGATCCGCAACCCGGTTCCGCCGATCGTGCTGTTCTGCGCGCTGACCCTGGCCGGGGTGGTCTCGTTCATGCGGATGCCGCTCAACCAGAATCCGGAGATCACCTTCCCCGGCGTCTATGTGCAGGTCACGCAGCCGGGCGCGGCACCGACCGAGATGGAGACACAGATCACGCAGCGCGTCGAAGCCGCGGTGCGCAATCTGGAAGGCGTGGAGGAAATCGACTCCACCGTGACCGAAGGCAGTTCGGGCACATTCGTCCAGTTCTCGATCGAAACGCCGGTCGATCGCGCGACCACCGACGTACGCGACGCTATCTCGCAGATCCGCGGCAATCTGCCCCAAGGCATCATCGAGCCCCAGGTTCAGCGCGTGAACATCAATGGCGGCAGCCTCGCCAATTTCTCGGTCGAGGCGACCGACATGACGCTGGAGCAGCTATCCTGGTTCGTCCAGGACACGGTTTCGCGCCGTCTGCTCGCGATCAGCGGCATGCAGCAGGTCGAACTTCACGGCCAGGTCGACCGCGAAATCCGTGTTATCCTGGATCCCGCCAAGATGCAGTCGCAAGGCGTGACCGCCTCTCAGGTCAATCGCCAGCTCTATGCGGTCAATACCAATGCCGCCGGCGGCCGGGCAGAGATCGCAGGCACCGAACAATCGGTGCGCGTGCTCGGCAACGCCCAGGACGCCTACACGCTTGGCCAGCAGCAGATTCAGATCGGCAATGGCCGTTCGGTCCGCCTCGCCGACATCGCCGACGTGCGCGATTCCTATGGCGAGCGTCGATCGCTGGCAAAGATGGAAGGCAAGCCCACCGTCAGCTTCAGCATCCTGCGGTCGCGCGGCGCGTCGGACGTTTCGGTGTTCAACGACACGGTCAAGGAACTGGCCAAGATCGAGAAGGAATATCCGAAGATCCACTTCATCCAGCGGTCCAACTCGGTGGTCTATACCGAGCGCAATTATCATTCGGCGATGCGCGCGATGATCGAAGGCGCGATCCTGGCGGTCGCGGTGGTGTTCCTGTTCCTGCGCGACAAGCGCGCGACCGTGATCTCGGCGCTGGCCATTCCGCTGTCCGCGATCCCGACATTCTGGATCCTGGACCTGATGGGGTTCACCTTCAACTTCATGACGTTGCTGGCGCTGAGCCTGGTGTCAGGCGTGCTGGTCGACGACGCGATCGTCGAGATCGAGAATATCGTCCGCCACATGCGCATGGGCAAAACCGCCTATCAGGCATCGATCGACGCCGCCGACGAGATCGGCCTGGCCGTGGTCGGCACGACCTTCTCGATCGTGGCGGTGTTCCTCCCGGTCGCACTGATGCCGGGCATCGCCGGCCAATATTTCAAGAATTTCGGCCTGACGGTCGTGGTCGCGGTGCTGATGAGCCTGCTCGTCGCGCGCCTGATCACGCCAATGGTGGCAGCCTATTTCCTCAAGGCACATGGCCAGGCCAAGCATGGCGAAGGCTGGCTGATGGACGCCTATATGAAGGTGCTCCATTGGACGCTGGACCGTAACCAAGGGACGCGGCGTACCTGGAAGCGTCTGTGGCTGCGCGACAACCGCAAGCTGACCCTGATGTCCGGCTTCGTCGCGTTCATCCTGACCATCTTCGTCTTCGGATCACTGCCCTTCACCTTCATCCCGCCGGCCAATGCGGAAACGAGCCATCTTGAAATCAGTATGGCGCCCGGCACGACGCTTGAGCAGACCGAGGCGGTGGCGGACCGCGCCACCAAGATACTCCGCGCGCAATCCGAGGTGACCACCGCGGTCGAATATATCGAGGTCGGCTCCGCCGAGATCGTGATGACGCTGAATCCGAAGCGTACCGTCACCAGCACGGAATTCGAACGCAAGCTGCAGCCCGTGCTGCAGAAAATCCCGGACGCGCGCATCAATTTCGATTCGCAGAACGGCGACCAGAACAGCAATCGCGACGTCTCCGTTCTGCTGGCGGGTGACGATCCGGCCGCGCTCGACAAAGCCGCAGCCACCCTGGCGGAGCAGATGAAAGCGATGCCCGGCCTGCGTGCCCCCCGCGTCGAGGGCAACCTTCCGCGCCCGGAAATCACGATCAAGCCGCGACTGGATCTTGCCGCCGACCTGGGTGTGACCACGAGCGATCTCAGCGAGACGATCCGCATCGCCACGCTGGGCGACATCGACCAGAATGCGGCCAAATTCTCGTTGTCCGACCGTCAGATCCCAATCCGGGTGATGCTGAACGAGGATAGTCGTCGCGATCTGTCGACGATCCAGAACCTGCCCGTCCAGACCACGCGCGGCACCACCGTGCCGTTGAAGGTGCTCGCCGATATCGGCTTCGGCGCGGGCCCGTCGGAGATCAAGCGCATCAACCAGGAGCGGCGCGTCGTGATCGGGGCGGACCTCGGCCCGGGCGCGGTTGCCGGCACCGAGCGCGATAAGATCATGAACCTGCCGGCAATGAAAAACCTGCCGTCGACCGTGCATTACGAAGCCGCGGGCCAGGCCAAGTGGCAGGCGGAAATGCTGATCAACTTCCTGATCGCGCTCGTCGCGGGCGTGTTGCTGGTGTTCGCGGTGCTGGTGCTGCTGTATCGCCGCGCCATCCCGCCGCTGGTGAACATGGTTTCGCTGCTGCTGGCGCCGCTCGGCGGCGGCATCGCCCTCCATTTGGCGAATATGCCAACCTCGCTGCCCGTGCTGATCGGCGTGCTGATGCTGTTCGGCATCGTCGCCAAGAACTCGATCCTCCTGATCGATTTCGCGATCGAGGAGATGCGCCATGGCCGGGCGCTGCTCGAATCCATCCTGGATGCCGGGCACAAGCGCGCGCAGCCGATCGTCATGACGACGGTCGCGATGGTCGCGGGCATGCTGCCGACCGCCTTGTCGTTGGGTGGCGACGGTTCGTTCAACCAACCGATGGCGGTGACCGTGATCGGCGGGCTGATCCTGTCGACCATGCTCACGCTGCTGATCGTTCCCGCCGGCTTCAGCCTCGCCGATGGCGCGGAAAAGTGGATGGGCCGCCGGCTCGGCAAGGTTCTCAACAGCGCCGAGGACCATTCGCCGGGTGTCGCGCATCCCGCAGAGTGAACCTTCCGGGGCGATGGCTATTGTCTAAAGACATGCCACCGCCCCGGACCACATCATGACGCTTCGCGACCGCCTTATCCCGTCGCAGGGTGGCGTCCGCCAGATGCGGATCATCGCCACCGGACTGCTGGTCGCGATGGCCGGACTGTTCCTGCTGGCCAGAACATTCGAGCCCACGCATCCGGCCTGGGGCTATGTCCGCGCCTTCGCCGAGGCGGCGATGGTCGGCGGGCTCGCCGACTGGTTCGCGGTAACCGCCCTGTTCCGCCACCCGCTCGGCCTGCCGATCCCCCACACCGCGATCATCCCGCGCAACAAGGACCGGATCGGCGACAGCCTCGCCAGCTTCCTGCGCTCCAATTTCCTGGTGCCGCGCATCGTCGCGCGCCGCATGGCCAAGCTCGACGTGGCGCGCGCGATCGGCCGCGTGCTCGCCTCGCCGCCGCGCGAGGGCGCGATGCGCGCGGGCGCGGGCAATCTCGCCGAGACCCTGCTCGAAAGCCTCGGCGACGAGCGGCTCGGCCAATTGTTCAAAAGCGCAGCGGCGCAGCGGCTGAAGGCGCTCGATGTCGCGCCGCTTGCGGGCAAGCTGATGGCGACGGCAATGGACGAGGAACGCCATCGTCCGATGATCAACGCGGCGATCCTCTGGGCCGGCCGCACGCTCGACGCGAACGAGCCCTTGTTCCGGCAGATGATCCACGAACGGGCCGGTTCTATCCTGCGCTGGACCGGGCTCGACGAGACGCTTTCGACCAAGATCCTCGACGGCCTGTTCCGCCTGCTCGGCGACATGGCGGAAGATCGCAATCATCCGCTTCGGATCAGGGCGGAGGAAGCGCTGGCCGGCCTTGCCCAGCGGCTCCAGACCGATCCCGAATTGCAGGCCCGGGTCGCCGCGTTTCGCGACGCCGCGCTCGCCAATCCCGCGGTGGGGGAATGGCTGGACGGCCTGTGGCAGAATGCGCGCGCGGCGATGCTGCGCGCGGCGCGCGACCCCGAGGCGGTCGCCGCCGGCAAGTTCGGCGAGGCGATGCGCCAGATGGGGACCAGCCTGCAGGAGGATCCGCGCGTCCGCTTCGCGGTCAACCGCTTCGCGCGGCGCGCGACCGCAGCCCTGGTCGCCTCCTATGGCGACGGCATCGTCACCCTGGTGTCCGAGACCGTGCGCAGCTGGGACGCGCACACCGTCACCGGCCGGCTCGAAAACGCGGTCGGGCGCGATCTGCAATATATCCGGATCAACGGTACTCTGGTCGGCGGGCTGGTCGGCGTGGTCATTCACATCATCGATACGCTGGCCTGAACGATTGCCGGCGCGCGCAACGGCGCGCCGGACTGAAGGGCCGGTCATCGTCTCGATATTTGGGGATTTCGCCGGTAGCGCGTTGCATCGGCGGAAAAGCCCGTCTAAGCGCGCTTTTCGCTGGTGCCGGGGCTGTAGCTCAGATGGGAGAGCGCTGCAATCGCACTGCAGAGGTCAGGGGTTCGATTCCCCTCAGCTCCACCAGCGTTTTCCTCCCATCCTTGCGCTGACGCTGGACCTGCCGAATAGGGATCAGGTGAACCCGCTGCGTTATCTTCTCGCCCCCTGGTGGGCCTATCAGCTCGCAACCGACGCCAAGAGCTTCCGCGACAGTCCGCTGATCGGATCGCGCCGATTGAACGCGTGGGGACTGCACGTGAAGCGGGTCATACTCGCCGATCGGATGGCGGCATGGCGAAGGCGACGGATGGAGGGACTAGTGCCAGCCGCCCAGCGCGCGGAATTCGCCCGCAACGGCTATGTGAAGGTCGAGAATTTCCTGGCGCCTGAGGCCTTCGCTGCGCTCCAAGACCAGGTGATGTCCTATCCCGGCGCCGCGCGCGAGATGGTGCAGGGCGATACGATCACACGCCGCTACGCGCTCGATCCGGAGACGCTGCAGGCGCTCCCCGCCGCCCGCGCGCTGGTGCGCGACAAAAGCTGGCAGGGCCTGATCCGCTATGTCGGCAGCTACGACACCGAGCCGCTGGCCTATATCCAGTCGATCCTGACGCATCGCCACGACGCGCCGCCCGATCCGCAGACCGATCTTCACGCCGATACCTTCCATCCCACCGTGAAGGCCTGGCTGTTCCTGACCGACGTCGCACCCGACGAAGGCCCGCTCATCTATGTCGCCGGATCGCACCGGCGCGACGCGGCGCGGCTGGCGTGGGAGAAGAAGCGCAGTCTCGAAGCGCGCGATGGAAGCGACTTCCTGTCGGGGCGCGGCTCGCTGCGGATCGACGAGGCGGAGCTGGCCGGGCTCGGCCTGCCCAAGCCGACCGTCTTCGCGGTCCCGGCCAATACGTTGGTGGTGTGCGACACGAGCGGCTTCCATGCGCGCGGGCCGGCGGTGCGGCGGTCGACCCGGGTCGAGATGTGGGCCTATGGGCGGCGCAATCCGTTTTTGCCGTGGACGGGTCTCGATCTGACCGGCTGGCCTGGCCTCGCCGAACGGCGCGTGCCGCTCCACTGGCGCTTCCGCGACCGGTTCAAACGCTGGCTTGGCCAGCCCTGGGCCGATGTCGGCCGCAAGCGTCCGGCCGACGAATGAACAGCGCCCCGCCACGCCCCGTGGACGACAGCGACATCAAGGTCGCGTGCGGCATCGCCTGGTGGAAACGCGTGCGGATCGCGCAATTCCTGGCCAGCCACGCGCGCGGGCCGCTGAAATTCGCGGACGATGCGCGCGACGCGATCGCGCAATCCGCCGGTGGCGCGATCGCGGTCTGGCCGTCGCGCATGCCGAATGGGCTGGAGGCACTGGCGGGCGACCGGCTGGTGCGGATCGAGGATGGTTTCATCCGCTCCATCGGGCTGGGCGCCGATCTCCATCCGCCTTTGTCGATCGTGGTCGACCGCAGCGGCATCTATTACGATCCCAGCGGGCCGAGCGATCTCGAAACGATCCTCGCGACCGCCGATTTCCCGCCCGATCTGCGCGCGCGTGCCGAGGCGCTGGTCGAGACGATCGTCACGCGCGGCATCAGCAAATATGCGAGCGAAGCGCCGCCCGCCGCCACCGAGCCGCGCCAGAAACGGACGATCCTGGTTCCAGGGCAGGTCGAGGACGATCAATCGGTCCGGCTCGGCGGCGCGGATGTGACGGGCAATCTCGATCTGCTGCGTCGCGCACGCGCGGCCGAACCCGATGCGCATATCCTGTTCAAGCCGCACCCCGACGTCGATGCGGGCCATCGC
>NZ_DATHFV010000058.1:0-14432 GCF_035317925.1 Sphingomonas sp. | reverse complement strand
CAGCTTCATACCGCCGCTAATCGCTGGAGGGCTGACCATCGCCGCCGGCATTTGCAGCCTGTCGCGCTTGCGCCCCTCGATCCGCAACCCTGCGCCGCACGAGACGAGCTTCGCGCAACGCGGGGTCATGGCGGCGTCAGGCCCGCCCGAGCGACGGCATTGAGCCCGGTGAAGAATTCCTAGCGGACGACTAGGCTATTCGGGGTTGCAGGCCGCCTTCGCCAACGCCTAGAGCCCTGGGTCATGGCGAAAACGGCCTCTCCCTTCTCGTTCCGCGATTTCCGATTCTATTGGCTCGCGCGCTTTTCGACGACAGTCGCGCAGAATGCGATGGTCGTGGTGATCGGCTGGCAGGTGTACGATATCGCGCGGCGCACGATGTCGCCCAAGGAAGCCGCGTTCCAACTCGGCATGGTCGGCGTCGCGCAATTCCTGCCGCTCGCAGCACTCACCCTCATCACCGGCTGGACGGCGGATCGGATCGACCGGCGCTGGATCGGGCGGATCGTGCTGCTGGCCGAGGCGCTGTGCGCCGCGTGGCTGGCCTTGCTTGCCTGGCACGGCACGACGACTTTGGCTGCGATCTACGTCGTGGCGGTGCTGCTCGGCGTCTGCCGCGCGTTCGCCAATCCGGCGATCGGCGCGCTCGCGCCGAACCTCGTCCCACACGCGGTATTGCCGACCGCGATCGCGGCGTCCTCGATCGCGTGGCAGACCGGCGCGATCGGCGGCCCGGCGCTGGGCGGCTATCTCTACGCCGCCGCGCGGTGGCTGCCTTATACCGTTTCCGGCGGGCTGTTTCTGGTCGCGGCCGCATCCCTGATGTTCATCCGGCCGATCGCGAAGACGTCGCTCGATCGCAAGGCCAATCCGTGGCGACAGATGGTCGACGGACTTCACTATGTCCGCAAGAACCGGGTCGTGCTGGGCGCGATCAGCCTCGATCTGTTCGCGGTCCTGCTCGGCGGCGCGACCGCGATGCTGCCCATCTATGCGCGCGACATCCTCAAGGTCGGCTCGGAAGGGCTCGGTCACCTGCGCGCGGCGCCCGCGGTCGGCTCGGCGGCGATGGCCTTCTATTTCTCGGCCCGCCCGCTCCGCCACAATGTCGGTGTAAAGATGCTGATCGCGGTGGCCTTGTTCGGCGCCGCCACGATCGCTTTCGGCCTGTCGCGCTGGATGCCCTTGTCGCTCGTCTGCCTGGCGGTGCTCGGCGCGTGCGACATGCTGTCGGTCTATGTCCGCCAGTCGCTGATCCAGATCTGGACGCCCAACGACATGCGCGGCCGCGTCGGCGCGGTCTCAACGCTCTTCATCTCAGGCTCGAACGAACTCGGCGAGGCAGAAAGCGGCTTCCTAGCCGCCTTGATCGGCGCGGTGCCTGCGGTAGTGTTGGGCGGTATCGGCGCGATCGGCGTCACGATAATTTGGTCGCGCCTGTTTCCCGAACTGGTGCGCGCGCGTACATTCGAACCACCCAAGACTCTCGAAGATATCCCCGGCGAGGAGATGGCGGCATGAAGGCGAACAGCGTTCTCGAAACGATCGGCAACACCCCGCATATCCGCATCCAGCGGCTGTTCGGATCGGAAGAGGTCTGGATCAAGTCGGAGCGGTCGAATCCGGGCGGCTCGATCAAGGATCGCATCGCGCTCGCCATGATCGAGGCGGCGGAGGAATCGGGCGATCTCAAGCCCGGCGGCACGATCGTCGAACCGACCTCGGGCAATACCGGCGTCGGCCTCGCGATGGTCGCGGCGGTCAAGGGCTACAAGCTCATCCTCGTCATGCCCGAAAGCATGTCGCTCGAACGGCGCCGGCTGATGCTGGCTTATGGCGCGAGCTTCGATCTGACCCCGCGCGAAAAGGGCATGAAGGGTGCGATCGAACGCGCGCTCGAGATTATCGGCCAGACGCCGAACAGCTGGATGCCGCAGCAATTCGAGAATCCGGCCAATATCGAGGTCCATACCCGCACCACCGCGCAGGAGATCCTCAAGGATTTCGGCGACAAGCCGCTCGACATGATCATCTCGGGCGTCGGCACTGGCGGCCACATCACGGGCGTCGGCGAGGTGCTCAAGAAGGAATGGCCGAACCTGAAGGTGTTCGCGGTCGAGCCGACGCTGTCGCCGGTCATCTCGGGCGGCCAGCCCGGCCCGCACCCGATCCAGGGCATCGGCGCGGGCTTTATCCCCGCCAACCTCCACACCGGCGTGCTCGACGGCGTGATCCAGGTCGATCCCGCCGACGCCAAGGACTATGCCCGCCGCTCGGCGCGCGAAGAGGGCCTGCTGGTCGGCATCTCGTCCGGCGCGACGCTCGCCGCGATCGCGCAGAAACTCAAGGACGCGCCCGGTTCGCGCATCCTCGGCTTCAATTACGATACCGGCGAGCGCTATCTGTCGGTGCCGGACTTCCTGCCGGAATAAGGCAAGTGAACGGCTGAAGTGAAACGCTGGTTCAGCGACGGCCTGTTCCGGGCCGTGCTCCGCAATTCCAGCTATCTGGGCGCGGCCAAGCTGCTCGCGGCCCCGCTCGGGCTCGTCGCGTTGGCGTGCGCCGGCCATGGGCTGACGACGACCTTGTTCGGCCTGCTGATGGTGATCCACACCTACGCCGAAGGCGCCGGCGCGCTTGCCAAGTTCCAGACCTGGCAATTCATCATCCGCTACGGCGGCCCCGCGCTGGCCCGGGGCGACGAGAGAATCGCGCGCGACGCGATCCGCTTCTCCTTCGGCCTCGATATATCAAGCGGTCTCGTCGGCATGGTGGGTGCGGCGGTGCTGCTGCCGCTCCTCGCGGGCCGCCTCGGGCTTTCGGGCACGACGCTGACGATCGCGTTCGTTTACTGCACGCTCATCCCGACGATGACGGCGGCGACGCCCACCGGCGTGCTCCGCCTGCTCGACCGCTTCGATCTGATCGCCATGCAGCAAGTCGTGACGCCTTTGCTGCGCGCGGTCGGGGCGACCTTCTCATACTTCGCGCACCTTGGCTTTCCCGGCTTCGTCACGACCTGGTATCTGTCCGATATCGGCGGCGACCTCGTCACCTGGTTCTTCGCCGCGCGCGAACTGCGGCGGCGGGGCATGGCCGATGCGTTCCGCCCGGGTCTGTTCGGCACCGCCCGGCGCCTGCCCGATGCGTGGAGCTTCGCCTGGACCACCAATATCGGCCATTCGGTCTATGCGGCATGGGGATCGCTCAGCAACGTCGTCGTCGCCGCGATACTCGGCCCGATCGCGGCGGGTTTCTACAATATCGCGAGCACGTTGCTCGATTCGACCCGCAAGCCCGCCGATCTGCTCAGCCGCGGCTTCTATCCGGAAATCATGCGCCTCGATCCGGCGAGCAAGGCGCCCTGGCGGCTGGGACTGCGGACGGGAACGATCGCGGGGCTGATCGGGCTTCTTATGCTCGTCATCATTCTGATCGGCGGCAAGCCGCTGATCGCGCTCATATTCGGCAAGAAATATCTCGCCTCTTATGCTCTTCTGCGCCTGATGATCTGGGCCCTGGCGATTTCGATGGCGAGCTTCCCGCTCGAATCCCTGCTCTACATGGTCGGCCGCCAACGGGCGGCGCTGGCGGCGCAGATCGCCGCCACGTCGCTCTATCTCGGCGCATTGGCCTTGTTCACTTGGAGGTACGGCCTGATCGGCGCGGGCTATGCCTATCTGCTCGGCACCGCCGCGATGACGGCCTTCATGCTGCTGCCCGTGATCGGCAGCTACCGGCGTCGTGCCGAAAGCCTGGCCTCGTGAAATCTCCGGACCAGCCCCTGCCGCTGGCCAATGTGATTGCCGTCGTCGGCAGTGACGGCTCCGGCAAATCGACGCTGACGACAGATCTGGCCGCGCACCTGCGCAAAGAACGCCCGATCGCGCTGCTCTATCTCGGCCAGAGCTCAGGCAATATCCTCGACGGGATTCGCCGGCTTCCGCTGATCGGCCCTCCGATCGGGCGCTATCTGCTGCGCGGGAGCAACCGTGCCCATGCCGCGGACCGGAAACATGCATCGCCGGATATCCCCACCGCGCTGGCGATCCACCTGCTGTCGCGCTGGCGCCACCTCAAGTTCCGGCGGATGCTGGCATTGAATCGTCGCGACGTGGCGGTGATCACCGATCGCTACCCGCAGGCCGAGGTGCTGGGCTTCTATTTCGATGGCCCGGGCCTGGCCGCAACCGAGGCCACCAGGGGGATCGTCCGCTGGTTGGCGGCGCGCGAACTGCGCCTGTACGAGCGGATGGCGCGCCACGTGCCGGCGTTGGTGATCCGGCTCAACGTCGATGCCGATACCGCTTACGCGCGCAAGCCCGACCACAAATTGTCGATGCTGCGCGACAAGGTGCGTGTGATCCCGACCCTCAATTTCAATGGCGCGCACATCGTCGATCTCGACAGCCGCGCGCCCTATCCGCAGGTCCTGCAGGCGGCGTTGGCTGCGGCACGTGCTGCTGTCGGGACCGAGCAAACTTAACCTAAGTTGGCGTCCGGTCTTTATGACATTTTTACTACAAAACCGCCGCTAGCTGTCGCAAAATGCGTCTTCGGATGTCCTTCGGAGAAAGCCCATGGCGGCTAAATTCCAACGGCATAATCGGCCGGAATCGTTCCGGGTCGCAGAGCGGCCCATCGTCCACCGCGTACAGCGCGATGTGCCCCTCCCCGCAACCAGCGCGCTGGATGCGCCCCTTGCCGGGGTTGTCGCCGTCGTGGGCTGCGATGGCTCCGGCAAAACGACGTTGGCCGCTGATCTGGTTGCCGCTCTGCGCGATCACGGGGCGGTGGAACGCCGCTACATGGGGCTGATTTCCGGCGAGATGGGCGACAAGATCAAGCTTCTTCCGTTCATCGGCGTCCGCCTAGAACGGCACCTCGCCGCCAAGGCACGCCGCGCGCAGGACATGCAAAAGAAATTGCCCGGCACGTTCACCGCGATCGTGATGTACCTGCTGTCGGTATGGCGGGTCGCGAAGGTACGGCGGCTGATCCGCCTGTCGAAGAGCGGTATGGTGGTGATTGCCGAACGCTATCCGCAGTCTGAGATCCCCGGCTTCCATTTCGACGGTCCGGGCCTGACCACCGATCGCACCAGCAACTGGCTCGTCCGCAAGCTCGCGCTGCGCGAACAGAAGCTTTACGACTGGATGGCCGAACAGAGACCGGCGCTGGTCATCCGCCTGAATGTCGATGCGGACACCGCTTTCGCGCGCAAGCCCGATCATCCCCTCGCCGAACTGCGCGAAAAGACCGAAACGATGCCGCGCATCAAATATCACGGCGCCGCCGTGCACGAGATCGATTCACGCCTGCCCTATCCGCAAATGCTGGAAGCGGCGCTGCAGGCGGCCACCGCCGTAGTCGCAGCATCGAACCTGCTGGTAAGATAACGCGTACGGGGACGGCGAAGTCGCCTCCGGTATCCGCCGACATTCATACTATGAGGCTAAGGAAGATTGAGAGCTGCGACGCGGACGACATCGAGAAAGACGTCTGAAGCTAAGGCCTCAAGCAGTTCGATATCGTCGTCTGTAAAATGTCTGACCTCAGCGTGACCGGGGTTGCCAATGACGGGCGCGACGACGACCCTAATCTTTTTTTTAAAGGCTGCCGACTTAGCTTTAACCGCTGAAACTTTGGCGCAAGCAAAGGCTCCTTCAGCTCCGATTTTCTTGCTTGGCTGACTTTCGCGGAACGCAATTGCTGCTTCTCGTAAATTATCTGGTCGGGCAGCGCCATAATGCTCGATCCAAGTGACAGATAAGCCGCCTTTATCATCCGCCCTTAGCGCGAATCCCGCCGCAGATATTCCTTGAAATTGGTCAGTTATTGGATGCCGACGCTGCTTGTTCTTCGGTACGAAGCGGGTGATCGTATCGGCAAGCGGGATCGCCTTTTTAGCCGCCATGGAACCATTTATTCGCGTCGTAAGGAGCTAAAACAGCCTCCAACCTGGTAATAGCCGTTTCGCCCGCAGCGCGCTCAACTCCACCGTCGATTTTGCGGCTAAGCACCCACTTTACCCGGTCACCCGGCAGAAATTCCACAGATAGGCGGTCGCTGCCCGCCTCCCACATCGCCAGCAAATTGCCGGAAGGCATCAACGCTAAGGCTGGTGCACTGTCGATCCCAACGTACAAAATTGCGCGAACGAAAGCTTTGTATGATTCCAAAGCAAGCGGTGCGTCGCTCTCGTACCATTCTTCTAGATCATGCAGGCGATCCAGTTGAGCAAAAAACCGATCCCGCACTGCACGATCAAGGTGCATTGCAATCTTCGAAGTCCAGATTTTCGCTTGCGCTGTTGCTTCGAACAAGCGCTGTTGGACCGAATCTTGGCCCCTTATAAAACGAAAAACTCTAGGCTCTGACGCAGCACTCCGCCGTTCGACATCGAGTTTCGAAAATATCGGAATCTGGCCTTCACCAGTACCACCGTGAGACAACGGCTTAAGACGATTGAGCGAAGAGGATAAGCTTCCTGTATCCTGAGCAAACAAATACATCAGCGAAAGCTTTCCCTAGCATGTTCAGTTATCATAACTTCGAAAAGCTCGTTTTTTAATGCCCGCATATCGCTCAAGCGATTAAATATATCATCATGCTTTGAAGGCAAGCCCTCGTTAGCACCCACGTCTATATCGATTAAAAAACCCATTGTTCCAGGCACCTCCGACATCAACGTAGCTGACTGGATTACAGCCATTAGCTTGGACTCGGAAAAAACCTTATCGATCCGCCACTGATAGCTAGCGACAGGGTCAAACAAATCGGGCAGCCCCACCGTAACTGCAATGAAATCCTCATACCGAAACACGCCGCTATCGGGGTCAAGCGGGACGTCGATCCGATTGATAAATCTCAGACCTATTCGTTCAAGGGGGCGGTTCGCGCCCAATGTGGCTGCTATTTTATATTCTCGCGCAATGCGCGCGATGAATGAATCCCAACCCTCATACGGTGCTAACCGGGACCATGTTAGAGTGCATGGCTTGGCTATGAAGAGTTCGGTTTGATCACGTGACGTATGTTTCGCAACCGGCATGCGCTCAATCACATCGGCGCTGCCAGATCCCAAGTTGAGCTGAAATTTCACCTCTTCCTCGGCCGTGGTCGCGTCGTAAGTTTTCCCGATTTTTTCGGACAGCCTTAGCAATCGCTTCGCCGTCATTGGCTCCGCGTAACGAAACTCCACGATTGCCTCGATAATCGGGGGCTTTGCGTAGTTAATTTGATCCACTCCGCGGCGCTATGCGCCTCTGCCTGCGACTCTACGACGCTGGGTGATGTAGGGTGACCGAGGTTAAGTGACAACTTCTCAGCAAAGCAAATACGAAGGCGGTGCCACCCGGCTGAGAGAGAGCAACTAGAGGCCAATATGAGATTCTGACACTCACGCCCGCGGATGCGCGTGGCGATAGACGTCGAGCAGATGCGCGGTGTCGACCCCGGTATAGACCTGCGTCGACGACAGGCTGGCATGGCCGAGCAATTCCTGGAGCGAGCGCAGATCCGCGCCGCGCCCGAGCAGATGTGTCGCGAAACTGTGGCGCAGCGCATGCGGCGTGGTGCGGTCGCTTAATCCCAACCGCGCGCGCGCAGCGCGCACCGCGCGGCGGACGATATCGGCGGATAATGGCCCGCCCTTGGCGCCGCGGAATATCGGCAAATCGCGGCTCACGCCCCAGGGCGACGCCCCCAGATACGTTTCGATCGCCTCGCGCACCGGCGCCAGCAGCGGCACGACCCGCGTCTTGGCGCGCTTGCCGGTGACGATCAAAGTCTCGCCCAGCGGCAGCACCGCCCCGGTCAGCGCCATCGCCTCGCCGACGCGCAAGCCCGCGCCGTAGAGCAACAGCAAAACCGCCTTGTCGCGCAGCCCAATCCACGGCTCGCGCCCCTCGTCCTCGGCATCGTCGGCGATGGCGATCGCATCGGCGGGCGAAACCGGGCGCGGCACGCCTTTCTTGACGCGCGGTCCGCGCAGACGCGGCGGCGCGGCCGTCCCCTCCCCCTTCGCGACAAAAGCGAGGAAACCGCGCACCGCCGACAATTCGCGCGCGGCGGATGCGTTGGCGAGCCCGTCCATGCGGCGCGCGGCGAGGAAGGCGCGCAATTCGGCGGCGTCGATCGACGTGAGTTCGGGCGCACCGATCGACGCGGCGCGATGCTGTCCCAAAAATTGGATCAGGCGCCGCGCGGTGGCGCCATAGGCCCGGATCGTGTGCTCGGATCGGCGCCGGTCCGCGCGCAAATGCCTTTCCCAATCGGCCGCCTGCTGGAAGGCCGGATGGGTGTCGAGGGTCAGGGGGCGGGCCACCGCTCCAGCATATGCGAAACCGCCTGCCCCAGGAAGCGCAGCAGACGCGTGCCATGACGACCCTCGATCGTCGCCGATTCGGCCTGGCCGAGCGCGATCAGTCCACTGCCCGCAAAACTGTCGAGCCGGATCAGGGCTTCGCTGCGGATGCTCTCGCACGCCGCGCCGAACAGCGGATGGCCGCGCTCGACGCCGCGCATCTCCACCGGGCGCATGATGTCGGCCATGCGTTCGACCAGCCTCGGTTCGACCTCGCGCACGCCGTCGCGATTGGCGCGGAAGGCCTCGCCCCCCGCCTCCCACGCGAACGCCACCTCGTCGACGCGCAGCAGCATCGGCCAGCGGCAGGTGATGACGGTCGCGAGCTCGGTCGAATTATCGCAGGCGATCGCGGCGAGCACCGCCTCGTGAATCGACGAGACCGCGCCGGCATGGCCACGCGCGAAGGCGATGAGATCCTCGTTGATCTCCTCGACCTCGGACACGCGCTTGCGGAGGGTGGCGACGGCACTGACTTCGAAATCGATTCGCTGCATGAGCAGGTTTGTACGTCCGCGTCGGTTAAAGACCGGTTTGCTAAACCTATCCGAGAGATGAACGCGGCGGCGTCTTTTGAGAAAGCCGGTTCCGGCCCGCTCCCCCACCCAACCTCCCGACATGGTCATGCTGATCGGGAGGATGGGTGGGGGAGCGGGCCGGAACCGCCATAGAAAGCGCTCTTTCGCGCTTTCTCAAACGACTCTCAGATATAACCATAGGCCCGCATCAGATCGCCGCACGCTTCGTCCAGCGCCTGCAGCGCCTCCGGCTCGAGTCGGCCGATCCAGTCGCCGGCAACACCCTTGCGGAGGAAGGACGTTGGATGCTCCTCGCCCGGCTTGCGCCCGGATTGCGCCTCGAACGACGTCATGTTCGCGATCCGCTCCAGCAGCGCGTCGTCGTGGCGGACGCCGAGAAAGCGGAAGAATTTGCGGGCCTCGCCGGTCGGATCGCCGATCATGTCTTCATATTTCAGGTTGTGCAGCGTGCCGGGATGCTCGGCCACGAACGCGGCGATCGGCGCTACGCTTCGGGCCCAATCCTGGCCGCCTTCGCGGATGAACTGGACGCGCTGGGGCGTGCCTTCCGCCACGCGTTCGGCCAGGTTCGCCCGCCGCGCCTGATGCATGCGCGCCAGCGCCACATCGCGCGGATCGCGCACGATATTGATGAATCGCGCATGCGGAAACAGCCGCAGCAAGGCCGGCAGACTAGCGGTGTAGCGCGGCGTCTTGTCGCCGATCCACCGCACCTCCGCCCCCGGGCTGCGCGTCATCAGCCGGCTCAGGACGAAGCTGCGCACCAAGCGATCGAGGTCTTCCTGTTCGATCGGCGGGTAATAAGGCTGTCCTTCATAAACGCGGTCGGCGACCAGGCCCAGATGCGCCGCATAATCGCGCATCACCTGGGCGAGCGGCACGGTGAACCGTTCGATGAAGTGCCCTTCGCCGGAACATTGAATCTGGGGATGCGCATCCAGCACGCGCTGCAGCCAGGTCGTGCCCGATTTGGGCGCACCGCATACGAATAAAAGCTGCTTTTCCGCCATGGGCCCCCGCGCGCGTGAGGCGAACCTCTAACCGCGGGGGACCGAGCGACACAAGGCCGTCGACGCTCAGCGCATCAGCACAAGCTCTTCCGCCATCGTCGGGTGCAGCGCGATCGTATCGTCGAACGCCTGCTTGGTCAGGCCCGCCTTCACCGCGATCGCCGCCGCCTGGAGGATTTCCGGGGCGTCGGGCCCGATCATGTGCAGGCCGAGCACGACGTCCGTGTCGGGATGCACCACCATCTTGTAGAGCGCACGCTCGTTGCGGCCGGCCAGCACATTCTTCATCGCCCGGAAATCGGACGTGAAGACCTTCACCGACCCATATTTCTTGCGCGCGCGGCTTTCGGTCAGGCCGACGCCGGCCATCGGCGGATGGCTGAACACGGCCGAAGGCACATTGTCGTAATCGACGCGGTGCGGCTTGTTGCCGAAAATCGTGTCGGCGAAGGCCTGGCCCTCGCGGATCGCCACCGGAGTCAGCTGGATGCGGTCGGTCACGTCGCCGACCGCGTAAATGCTGTCGCAGGTGGACTTGTTGTCGTCGTCGACCTTGATCGCGCCTTTGTCGTTCAGTGCGACGTCGGCGGTCTCCAGCCCCAGATCGGTCAACGGCCGGCGGCCGGTGGCGAACATGACGACGTCGCACGGCAGCGGATCGTGATTGGCGACGTGGACCAGCAGCGAGCCGTCCTCCTTTTTCTCGATCTTCTGGATTTCCGCATGGAATTTGAAGTCGATGCCCTTGCCGCTCGAAATCTGCAGCAGCCGGTCGCGGATCTGCTCGTCATAACCGCGCAGGATCACGTCGGTACGGTTGATCAGCGTCACCTGCGATCCGAATTCGTGGAAAATGCCCGCGAATTCGTTGGCGATATAGCCCGCGCCCGCGATCACGATCCGCTTCGGCAGCTCGTCGAGGTGGAAGGCCTCGTTCGAGGTGATGCCATATGTCTTGCCCGGAATGTCGGGGATATCGGGCTTCGCGCCGGTCGCGATCAATATATATTTGGCGGTGACGGTGCGTCCGCTCGCGAGCTTGACCGCGTGCGGCCCGGCCACGATCGCGCGCTCCTGGATCAGCTCGACCTTGTTGTTCGCGAGCGTCTCGCCATAGATGCTCGAGACACGCGATACCTCGGCCAGGACATTGTCGCGCAGCGTCTTCCAGTCGAATTCGCAGTCGGGCACCTTCCAGCCGAACCGGCGCGCGTCGGCCAGATCCTCGGCGAAATGCGCGCCGTAGACGAGCAGCTTCTTGGGCACGCAGCCGCGGATGACGCAGGTGCCGCCGACGCGATATTCCTCGGCGATCGCGACCTTGGCGCCATGGCCGGCGGCGATGCGCGAGGCGCGCACCCCGCCCGATCCTGCGCCGATCACGAACAGGTCTACGTCATAATCCGCCATGAAAATGCACCCGGAAGGAGTTCTTGCCCGCGATGTAGGGATGCGGGTGCGCACCGGCAAATGCGAAAGCTCGGTCAATCTGATCGTTTATGCCACCGATCGGCGGCCCGGATCAGGGCTTGTCGAGCGTTGCGAGATAGGCCGCGATCCTGGTGGCCTGATCCGACGTCAGGCCAAGATCGGGCATGGCCGTCCCCGGCAAGACCTGCTGCGGATGCATCAGCCAGCGTACCATGTTCGGCGCATTGTTCGGCAGCTTGCCGGCAATCAGGGGGCGCTTGGCGACGCCCTTGAGCGACGGGCCGATGTCCCCGAACGCACCCGGCACGCCGGGTATGACATGACAGGACGAACATTGCGCCGACATGACGCCCTTTGCCTGCGCAAAGGGATCGGCGGCCTGGGCGGCGAAGGGGATCAGAACGAAAAGAGGGATCAGACGGCGCATCGTAACTCCCATGTCAAAGTCCGGCGTCGGCCGCGATGATCCGGGCAATGCCCGACCAGTCGATATCCTCGCCTTCCCGCGCGATGGTCGAAAGTAGGTGATCGCGCAACACCGCCAATACAGGCATCGGCACACGGGCGTCGGTTGCCGCCTGGCTGACGAGATTCATGTCCTTCAGTCCCAACGGCGCGGCGAAGCCGGCCGGATGAAACGCCTCCTTCACGAGAATATCGCCATAGGTCTGGTAGACCGGCGCGCCGAACAGGCTGCCGGTCAGCACTTCGAGCAGCTTCGCCTTGGGTACCCCGCCCTTCTCGCCCAGCGTCATCGCTTCGGCGAGCGACTCGATCGTCGCGAGAATGAGGAAATTGCCGCACAGTTTCACGAGATTCGCGGCCGGCGGGTGATCGCCGATCGTGAAGCTCTTCTGGCCGATCGCGTCGAACAGGGGTTGGCAGGTCGAAAGAGCATCGGCCGGTCCGGCGGCGGCGATAAACAATTTGGCGGCCTCGGCTGCAGCCGGCCGGCCGAATACGGGTGCGGCTATGAGGGCAGAGCCATGCTCGGCATGCGCCTTGGCGAGCCGCTCGGCCAGCGGCAGGCCAATCGTGCTGTGCGAAACATGGATCGCCTTCGCCGATGCGGACAGGATGCCGTCCGGGCCGAACGTCACCGCCTCGACCGCTTTGTCGTCGGCAAGCATGGTATGAACCACCGCGCCGCTGGCGGCTTCCGCCGGCGTCGCCGCGCGCTTCGCGCCTTCCCCCACCAAGGCATCGGCCTTACCGGGCGAGCGGTTCCAGACGGTAACCTCGTGGCCGGCCTTGATCAGGTTGCGCGCGATCGCGCTGCCCATATTGCCGAGGCCGATAAAGCCGATCTTCATGACGCTCCTCCACGGAAAAGGTCGAGTCGGCTTTCGCCGGAGCGGCCCAAAAAATCCAGAGGCTTGGCTTGTTCCTCGATAAAGCGGGCTCGGTTCACCGTCGCCCGACGGATTAGTGGGCCGAAGCGATTTTCCTGAGTGCCGCGATCAGGCGGTCCACCTCTTCGGCCGTGCTGTAATGGCACAGGCCGATCCGGATCAGGCCGCCAGCCTCCTCCAACCCGAGCCGGGCGATCACCTCGACCGCATAGAAATGGCCCGACCAGACGAAGATATCCTGTTCCGCCAGCGTCGCCGCGACCGCGTCGGGGTGATGGCCCTCGATCGTGATTGCGAAGGTCGGAACGCGGCCGTCCATCGTCGGCCGGCCCCACACTTTGAGCCCGGGGATCGTGGCGAAACCCGCCAGCATCCGCGCGCCCAGTTCCTGTTCGTAGGCGATGCACGCCGTCATCGCCGCGCGCAGCCGCTCGGGCCGGCTGTTGGCATCCGAGAAATGGCCGCCGAGCCAGTCGAGATAGTCGATCGTGCCGAGCACGCCGCCCTGCGCCTCGAACGACGGCGTACCGGTTTCGAAGCGATGCGCGGGCGGATTGGCATCGGCGGGGCGGACTTTATAGGCCTCGATCTCCGCCAGAACCTCCGCTTTGCCCCACAGCACGCCCTGATGCGGCCCGAAGAATTTGTAGGGCGAACAGGCCAGGAAATCGCAGCCGAGATCGCGCACATCGGTCGGCACGTGCGGCACCGACTGGACCGCGTCGACGAACAACAGAGCCTGCGACCCTGCCTTCACGATCGCAGCGATCCTCTTGATATCGTTCAATGTGCCCAACGCATTGCTGGCACCGCCGACCGCGACCAGACGCGTACGCGGCGACAGCAGGCCCGACAGGCCACCCAGGTCGAGCAGGCCCGTATCGGGATCGAAATCGATCCATTTGACGATCATCTTGCGGTCGCGCGCGACCAGCAGCCAGGGCGCGACATTGGCGTCGTGATCGAGATGCGTCAGGACCAGCTCGTCGCCCTCGTCCCAATCGCGCGAGATCGCGCGCGACAGGGCCAAGGTCAGCGACGTCATATTCGGCCCGAACGCGATCTCGCCCGGATCGGCATCGAGCAGATCGGCCACCGCCTGATGCGCGGCGTCGCTCAGCGCATCGGTTTCGCGCGAGGTGACGAAGGCGCCGCCGGAATTGGCGGTGCCGCTGGTGAGATGCTCGACCATGCGGTCGATCGCGTCCTGGCAGATCTGCGTCCCGCCCGGCGCGTCGAAATAGATGCGCCGCCTGTCGCCCCTCGCCAGCGCCGGAAAGCGCGCCCGCACCGCATCGATCGGAAAGTCCACACGCTGCTCCTGAATCGCTCTCGCCCTGATTGGCCTGATCGGGCAGTTACCGGGTCATGAGCAAGCCCCTGCCCACCGAATTCTGGACGCAGCCGGTCGTCCCGCTGGCGCGCGCACTGATCGGGGTCACCTTGCTGGTCGACGGCGTCGGCGGGATCATCACCGAGACCGAGGCCTATGATATCGACGAACCCGCCAGCCACGCCTTCGGCGGCCCGCGCGGGCGCAACCTCGTCATGTTCGGCCCGGTTGGCCACGCATACGTCTACAAGATCTACGGCATCCACTGGTGCCTGAATTTCGTCGGCGGCGCGCATCAGGGCAGCGCAGTGCTGATCCGCGCGCTCGAGCCGACCCATGGCATCGACCGGATGATCGCCCGCCGCGGCCTCGCCGATCCCCGCACCTTGTGCAGCGGCC
>NZ_DATHFV010000057.1:0-10066 GCF_035317925.1 Sphingomonas sp. | reverse complement strand
ACGGTCGCCACGCCAAATGGCATTGCCCCCGCCGATATCGGGGTTATCGCCGGTCGGATTGCCGCCATCGGCAGTTTTGCCGATGCCAAAGCGGCGGAGATTTTCGAAGCCAAAGGGCTTCATGTTTTGCCCGGCGCCATCGACAGCCAGGTCCATTTCCGCGAGCCCGGGCTCGAAGCCAAGGAGGATCTGGAGAGCGGCAGCCGCGCCGCCGTGCTTGGCGGCGTCGTCGCGGTGTTCGAAATGCCGAACACCAAACCCAACACCGACAGCGAAGCCGCGATCCACGACAAGCTCGCTCGCGCCGAGGACCGGATGTGGTGCGACCATGCTTTCTATGTCGGCGCGACCAGCGCCAACGCCGAATTGCTCGGCGAGCTCGAACGCCTGCCGGGCACGGCGGGCGTCAAGATCTTCATGGGTGCCTCGACCGGCGACCTGCTCGTCTCCGAGGATTCGGACTTGGCGCGCGTGCTCGCGCATGGCCGCCGCCGCGTCGCGCCACACCGGATGCGAGGACGGATCACCGGTCACGCGCTCGGTGTGGCGCGACGATGAAAGCGCGATGCTGGCGACGCAGCGCATCCTGCGGCTGGCGCGTGCGGCGCGGCGCAAGATCCACATCCTGCATGTGACCACCCCCGCGGAGTTGGAATATATCGCCGCCAACAAGGATATCGCGACGTGCGAGGTCACGCCGCAGCATCTCACGCTCGCGGGCGAGGAGGCTTATCCGCGGCTCGGCACCTACGCGCAGATGAACCCTCCGATCCGGTCTGGCGCGCATCGTGACGGGCTGTGGCACTGGCTCAACCAGGGCGTGCCCGACGTGCTCGGCTCCGATCACGCGCCGCACACGAAGGAAGAGAAGGCCCGGACCTACCCCGATACGCCGAGCGGCATGCCGGGCGTGCAGACCTTGCTGCCGCTGATGCTCGACCATGTCGCCAACGGGCGGCTGAGCCTGCAGCGGCTGGTCGAGCTGACCTCGGCCGGGCCGCAGCGCGTGTTCGGCATGACCGCCAAGGGGCGGATCGCGGCCGGTTACGATGCCGATTTCACTTTGGTCGATCTCAAGGCGAAATGGACGATCGAGGACAAGTGGCTCGCCTCGCGGTGCGGCTGGTCGCCCTTCACCGGCATGGAGATCACCGGCAAGCCGGTCGGCACGATCATCCGCGGCCAGGTCGTGATGCGCGACGGCGCGCTCGCGGCCAAGGCGATCGGCAAGCCGATCCGGTTCGATTCCGCCGCCTGGGAGTGAAGAATGGGGGATCCATAATCCTGAAGTTCGCGGACGGAACCGCAATCATCGGAGATATGGATTCCCGCCTTCGCGGGAATGACGACTTAGGGTGTCGCTCTCTTGGCGAGCGGGATGACGCAATAAAAGAACGCGGCTATGGCGGGCGCCATGAGCGATACCACCAACACGAGTCCGCCCGACCGCCTTTCGGTCGATCCCCGCAGCCCGCATTATGACGCCGACGCGCTCGCGCGCGGCATCGGCATCATCTTCAACGGCACCGAGCGCTTCAACGTCGAGGAATATAGCGTGAGCGAGGGCTGGGTGCGCCTTGCCATGGCCAAGACGCGCGACCGCAAGGGCAATCCGCTGACGATGAAGCTGAGCGGCAGCGTCGAGCCGTTTTTCCGCGACTCCGCGCCCGAATCGGAACAGGCATGAATCCCGCTCGTTGCGGCCCCGTAGCCTACCCATCCAGGGTGTGCGCATGGGAGAATGTCGATGGGCAAAGGCCTGATTCTGTGGATGCTCGGCGTGCCGGGAATCGTCGTGATCGGTTTGCTGCTGTTTCACGTCATCTGATTCACAAGGCGCATTGATATGGCCAAGGACGAAAAGACCGAGGCCGATCTGACCGGCGGCGGGCTCCGCCGCCGGCCGCGCCACCAGCCGCTCGAGGTCGGTGGACGCCGGCTCAGCCCCGCCACCCTGATGATGGGGCACGGTTTCGATCCGGCCTTGTCGGAAGGATCGCTCAAGCCGCCGGTTTTCCTCACGTCGACCTACGTTTTCGAAAGCGCCGCGCACGGCAAACGCTTCTTCGAAGGCGTCACCGGCAAGCGTCCGGGCGGGGCCGAAGGCCTGGTCTATTCGCGCTTCAACGGCCCTAATCAGGAAATCCTCGAAGACCGGCTCGGCATTTGGGAAGAGGCCGAAGACGCGCTGACCTTCACCTCGGGCATGGCGGCGATCGCGACTGTTTTGCTGGCGCTGGTCCAGCCCGGCGACACGATCGTCCATTCCGCGCCGCTCTACGCCGCGACCGAGACGCTGATCGGCAAGATTCTCGGCAAGTTCGGCATCAAGTGGCTCGATTTCCCGGCGGGCGCGACCCGCGAGGAAATCGACGCGGTGATGGCCGAGGCGAAGAAAAGCGGCCGCGTGCCGCTGATCTATCTCGAAAGCCCGGCCAATCCGACCAACGCCTTGGTCGATATCGAGGCTGTGACCGCCTCGCGCGACGCGATGTTTGAGGGCGACAAGCCGCTGGTCGTGATCGACAACACCTTCCTCGGTCCGCTCTGGCAGCAGCCGCTCAAGCATGGCGCCGACATCGTCATCTACAGCCTGACCAAATATGCCGGCGGGCATAGCGATCTGGTCGCGGGCGGCGCGGTCGGCTCGAAGGCGGCGATCAACCCGATCCGGATGATGCGCAACACGATCGGCACGATCCTCGATCCGCATCCCGCGTGGATGCTGCTGCGGTCGCTGGAGACGCTGGAGTTGCGCATGAGCCGCGCCGGCGAGAACGCCGCCAAGGTGTGCGCCTGGCTGCGCGACCATCCCAAGGTCGAGCATGTCGGCTATCTCGGCTTCCTCGAGGAGGGTTCGCGCCAGGCGGACATCTATAACCGCCATTGTTCGGGCGCGGGTTCGACCTTCTCGCTCTATCTCAAGGGCGGCGAGGAAGAGGCGTTCCGTTTCCTCGACGCGCTCAAGATCGCCAAACTGGCGGTCAGCCTCGGCGGGACCGAGACGCTGGCGAGCCATCCGGCGGGGATGACGCACCTGTCGGTGCCGCAGGCACGCAAGGATGCGCTCGGGATCGGCGACAATCTCGTGCGCATCTCGATCGGCGTCGAGAATGCCGACGATCTTATCGCGGACTTCGAACAGGCGCTGGCTTTAGTCTAGGATAGCCCTCTCCCGCGAAAGCGGGAGAGGGCTTAATTCCCAGCCCGCTTCCTCAACCCGATGATGTCGATCGGCCCGTCCTGCCAGGATCGCACGATATACCGTCCGCGGTGCAGCTCCTTGAGGAGCCCATCGCCGGGGTCGTAGGTCTGTGCACCCAGCCGGAGCAGCCAGATCGTTGGCACGGCCTGCGTTTCGGGCTGCTCCGCGATCGCATGGAGCTGGTCGCGCGGCAGCGAGACCACGCCGCGGCTGCCGGTCGGATACCAGCCGCCGGGAACGTCGAAGCTCGGCACTTCGGTCGGAATCGCGCGGATCGGGAAAGCGAGACCCTTGTCGCGCAGCGCATAACGCAGCGGCAGCGCGCCCTCGTTCGGATAGGCGAAGACCTGGTCGCCGGGCTGGAAGCGCGGCGCCAGCCACGCGATCGTGCGATACCAATCCTGCATCGGCCCGGCCATCCGCGCCTGCACGTCGGCGGCGAGCATCGACGCGCCGAGGATCAGGGCGCCGCCGATGCCGAGCAGCCTCTTGGTCCCGTCTCCGCCGGCCGCGCCGATCGCGAGCAGCAGCATCGCAGGCCCCGCCACCGGCGTCATCGTGCGCGTGATGAAGACCGGCGAGACGGTCAGCGACACCGCCACCGCCAGCACCACCGGCAGCAAGGCGAGGATCAGCAGGATGGCCGCCAGCCGCACGCCGGTCACGCCCCGCATCAGCGCGGCGATCGCGAGGCCGAGCAGCAGGAAGATCGCGAGGCCCGGCCAGCCGGGTGCGGCATAGAGCGTGGTCAGATGACCGAAAAAGCCTTGGTCGATCGTGAAACGCAGCCAGGTGTGCGACACCCAGGTCGGCGCCTGATCGCGCAAGATGGCGAGGCCGGGCAGATAGAGCAGGCCGACGATGACATGCGCCGCGACCAGCCAGCCAAGATCGGCGCGGCGCTGGCCCCGGCCAAGCAAGGCGACCGCCATCGCGAGCGTCAGCGCGCAGGCATAAAGCAGGCCGAGATTGTGCAGCCACAGGATCGCTTCGAGCAGCAGGAAGTAAGCCGCGAAGGCGCGCCCGACGATCGGCCGGCCCTGATCGCGCAGCCGCACCAGCCGCAGCATCAGCGCGAGCGCGCAGGCATAGGCCAGGATCATCAGGGGATAAGGCCGCACCTGGCGCGACATTTCGACCAAGGCGTTGGAGACGCAGGCCAGGCCGAACACCGCCAGATACAGGTGCCGACGCCGATCCTCGTCCCAGCCGAGCCAGCTGGTCGCCTCGCGCGCCGCCAGCACCAGCACGATCGGCGTAAAGATGCCCGCGATCAGGCCGGGCAGGCGCAGCGCGATCAGCCCATCGCCGAACGCCGCCACCCACAGATGCAGCAACGAATAATAGAAAGGCGGATGCGTTTCGAACCGCGGCACGACGTGGAGCAGGAAAGCGAAGTCCTTGTCGGCGGCGAAGGCGCTATAGGCCTCGTCCAGCCACAGCGGCTCGGCGCCGATATTCCATAGCCGCACCGCCAGCCCGATCAGGGCGAACAGACCCAGGACAGGCCAGAAGGATCGCATGCTCCGCATCCGCGCATTCCCTTACGGCGTTCGCAAGCACTTGTCGCGCGGGCTGGCCACGCCATAAGGGAGCCAATGTTCCGCTCCGCGCCCCAGGTCGAGACGCCCGCCGGTTGGTGGAACAGCCGTTGGTTCCTGGCCGCTCTGGTGCTGCTGACCGCGGTGCCCCTCCTCTATCCGACCGTGCCGCCGCTGACCGATCTGCCCGAGCATATGGGGCGCTACCGGATCCAATTGTCCGATCCGTCGGATCCGCTGCTCAAGGATTATTTCAGCTTCCACTGGGCGTTCATCGCCAATCTCGGCGTCGATCTGCTGATCGTGCCGATGGCGGGCCTGTTCGGGCTGGAACTGGGCGTGAAGCTGATCGTGATCGCGATCGCGATGCTGACCACGACCGGCATCTTGTGGACCGCGCGCGAAGCGCATGGCCGCGTGCCGCCGCCGGTCCTGTTCGCGCTGCCGCTCGCCTATAGCTTCCCCTTCATCTGGGGCTTCCTCAACTACCTGCTGTCGATGGCGCTCGCGCTCAATGCCTATGCGCTGTGGCTGCGGCTCGGGCGGCAGCAGCGCTGGAAGCTGCGTCACGCTTTGTTCGTGCCGATCGGCCTGGCTCTGACCGTCGCGCATATCTTTGGTTGGGCGGTTCTGTGCCTGCTCGCCTTCGGCGCGGAAACGGTGCGCGCGCGCGACGCCGGCCGTAAATTCCTGCCCAGCCTGTGGCAGGGCGGGATGTCGTGCCTGTCGCTGGCGCCGCCCTTGTTGCTGCTGATCCTGTGGCGGAGCGGCGATGCGAGCGGCCAGAATGTCGAGTGGTTCGCCTGGCCCGCCAAATATGTCTACATGGTCTCGATCCTCCGCAACAGCGCGATGAACTTCGACCTCGCCTGCGTCTATCTGCTGTGGGGCATGGTCGCATTCGGGCTGGCGGGCGTATGGGTGCGGATGAACCGCACGCTCGGCATCGCCGCGCTGATGCTGATCCTCGCCTACATATTGCTGCCGCGCATCCTGTTCGGATCGGCTTATGCCGATATGCGGCTGGCGCCCTATGTGATGCTGATCGCTGTGACCGCGCTGGCGCTGCGGCGGCCGTCGCGGCGCCAGGCCGCGATCGTGGCGGCGCTCGCGACCGCTTTGTTCGTGGTGCGGATCGGGATCCTGACCAACAGCTTCGCGCGGCATGATCAGAACAATGCGCGCCAGCTCGCCGCGCTCGACCTGGTCAAGCCGGGCAGCCGCGTCTTCGTCGAGGTGCGCCTGCCCTGCCTCGGCATGTGGGAGACGTCGCGCATGGATCATCTCGGCGCGATGGCGATCGTGCGGCGCCACGCCTTCGCCAACGGCCAGTGGACCGATCCGGGCGCGCAATTGGTGCGCATCCAATATGCGCCGGCCAAAGGCTATGCGGAGGATCCGACCGAGATTTTGCGCCCGCGCCGCTGCAGCGACCGACGCTCCAAGAGATATCCCGACGGCCTCAACAACCTGCCGCATGACGCCTTCGATTATGTCTGGCTGATCGACATGCCGAAAAAGGACTGGAACAGCTTCCCCGGCCTCGAACCGATCTGGACTGGTGGCGAGAGCGGTATCCTCTATCGGGTCGGACCGCGCCCGCCCTGGTCTGTGCCGATGCCGGAACCGATCGGCTCGGCCACCAAGGCGATCGACACGCCCGCCGGAAACAAGCCGCGCACCACCACGTGACGTTCCGACCCGAATAGCCAGGTCAGGAGCGTGTTGACCGGCTTGGGCGGAATGCGGTCCTCGTCGCCGCCCTCGCGCCCCAGTATACGGTTGAGCCAGCGCACGCCGACGATGGCGGGCAGGAGCAAGGTGTTGAAGGCGGTGCGGCGCAACGTGTGGAAGCCGCCGGCGCGCACCACCGCTTCCAGTGTGCCGGCCGTATAACGGCGCTGATGATGGTGGGCGACGTCATGCCCGCTCCACAAGCTTGGCATCGCCGGCACCGTCAGCATCAGCCGCCCGCCCGGCGCGAGCTTGGACTTGAGCGCGAGCAGGGCCCCTTTGTCGTCGGGGATATGCTCGAGCACGTCGAGCAGCACGATCAGATCGTAATGGCCGTCCTCCAGCAGGACGTTGGGCAGATAGCCGCCCTTGACCGCGACCCCGGTCCGTTTGGTGGCGAAGGCGCGGGCATGATCGTCCGGTTCGACCGCATCGACCGTGCCGAATTGCTGGAGCATCGCGATGTTGGAGCCGGTGCCGCAGCCGATCTCGAGAATGCGCAGCGGACCTTTCCTCGGCCGCCAGCGCTCGATCAGCGCGGTCAGGATCTTGCGGCGTCCGACGAACCACCAATGGTCGCGGTCGATCTCCGCCATCCGATCATAGACGTGGCGTTCCATCAGGCGGCGTCGTCGCCGGCATCACCGATCTTTTCCCGCACGATGTAGATCGGGCGCCGCTTGGTCTCGACCAAGATGCGGCCGACATATTCGCCGAGGATGCCGAGCGACATCAACTGCACGCCGCCCAGGAACAGCACCGCGACCATCATCGACGCATAGCCTGCGACGTCGATTCCGTAGAGCACGACCCGGCCGATCAGGAACAGCGCGTAGAGCATCGCGATCGCCGCGATGCCGAAGCCGATATAGGACCAGACCCGCAACGGCGCGGTCGAGGCCGAGGTGAGGCCGTCGATCGCAAGCTTCCACAGTTTGATATAATTGAACTTGGTGCGGCCGACCGAGCGCTCGGCGCGATCATAATAGACCGCCGCTTGCTTGAAGCCGCCCCACGCGAACAGCCCCTTCATGAAGCGGTTGCGCTCGGGCATCGCACGGATGACCTCGACCACCTTGCGGTCGAGCAGGCGGAAATCGCCGGCATGTTCGGGGATCTTGTCCTCGCTCAGCCAATTGTGCGCGCGGTAATAAAGGTCGGCGGTCAGGCGCTTGGGCAGGCTGTCGGTCATGCGGTTGCGGCGCACGCCGAACACGACCTCATTGCCCAGCCGCCATTCGTCGAGCATCGCGCCGATCAGTTCGGGCGGATCCTGCAGGTCGACATCGATCGGCACCACGGTCTCGCCCCGGACATGATCGAGCCCGGCGGAGAGCGCGGCTTCCTTGCCGAAATTGCGCGACAGCGAGATGCCGACGACGCGCGGATCGACCCGGTTGGCGGCCATGATCGCGGCGAGCGTCGCGTCCGAGCTGCCGTCGTCGACGAACAAGATTTCCCACAGGATCGCATCGTCCCCGGGATCGCGCAGCGCGTCGAGCACGGGCACGACCCGCGTCAGGAAGGGCTGAATCCCATCCTCTTCGTCCTTCACGGGCACGATCACCGAGATCAGCGGGCGCTTGGCGACCGCCGCGACCGGCTTCTGGCGCGCATGGGCGTTGGAGGCGGCAAGCTTCACTTGAATACCCACCAGCGGTTCAAAGCGAAGATCATAGCCGGGGTTACGAACCAGATGGGCAGATAAATCGTCCAATGCGGCTGTTTGAGCGCGTCGGTCAGCAGCCACGCCCAGAAGGCGTTGAGCGCGAAGCTGGGCAGCGACGCGAGCACGAAGCGGATCTGGCTCGATCGGTCGCGCGACCCATGGTTGCGGAAAGTGACACGGCTATGGAGAAAGTAGCCGAGCGTGAGCGCGGCGATATAACCCGCGAAATTGCAGAATTGCAGCGGCAGCCGGGTCCAGCTGTCGAACGTCACCAGCACCGCCGAATAGAGCGCGGTGACGATCGTGCCGTTCACGCCGTAGCGCACGATCTGCCAGAACATTTCGCGCCGCGCCGTCACCCTCATTCCCGAACCCATGGTCCTCCGCATCGAGATCGCTTTAGCCATGGACCGACTACCAACCCGTTGAGAAGGCGAAATTCACGTCGGCGAAGGGAGTGCCGACACTTTCCCCGCCGCCATGGAGCCTCTAGAGCCCCCGCACCGGAGAGGGAAGAGCGGTGATCGGCGACACGGACAAACCCACCTATTGGCGCCGCTGGTTCTTCGCCTGCTGGGCAGCCGCGGTCGTCTACATGCTCTATTACAAGTGGAACGCGATCCACTGGTTCGCGCTGTCCGACACCGACGACAATATGCGCTTCGCCCAGGTGCAGGCCCTGCTCCACGGCCAGGGCTGGTACGATCTGCGTCAGCACCGGATCGATCCGCCCCTGGGCATCTCGATCCACTGGTCGCGGCTGGTCGACCTGCCGATCGCGGCCTTGATGCTGATCCTGCAGCCGATCGTCGGCGGGCAGGAAGCGGCGCGCTGGTCGTGCGCGATCGCGCCGATGCTGGCGTTCGGCGCCGCGCTTTATGGCCTGATGCTGACCGTGCGGCGGCTGGTCGACCGCTGGTCGTTCCTGCTCGCCGCCGCGATCCTGATGTGCGCCACCACCAGCATGCTGATGTGGATGCCGCTGCGTGTCGATCATCATGGCTGGCAATTGGCGAGTCTGATCGTCGCGGTCGCGGGCATGGCCGACGGCAGGCGCTTTCGTGGCGGGCTGACCGCCGGTTTCGCGACCGCCTTCTCGCTCACGATCGGGCTCGAGCTTTTGCCTTATCTGGCGGTGGTCGGCGCGCTGATCCTGTTGTGGTGGGTGATCGAGGGCGAGCAGGCCAACCGCCTGCGCGGCTATGGCCTCAGCCTCGCCGCCGGAACCGCGTTCGGCTATCTCGTGTTCGGCTCGTTCGACAACGCACAATTGCTCTGCGACGCGCTGACGCCGGTCTATCTGTCGACCTTGGTTTCGGCGGGTGCGATCCTGTTCGCTTTGGGTTCGCTCGGCTTTGCGAAACGCTGGTTGCGGATCGTGGCGGCGCTGGCGGCGGGGGCGGCGATCTGCGGTTTCTATGCCGGCGCCTTCCCGCAATGCCTCGGGCGGCCCGAGCATCTTTCGCCCGAGGCCGACAAATTATGGTTCAGCCATATCAAGGAAGCCAAGCCGCTCTACGAACATGGCTGGCGCATCGCCTTCCCGACCTTGTCGTTGTCGGTCATCGGCGTGATCGGCGCGGGCTGGTCCTTCTGGCGCGCACGCGGCACCGCCAAGGCGATTCCCTGGGCCCTGGTCTTCCTGTTGTCGGTTTTTTCGGGGCTGTTGCTGTTCTGGCAGACGCGCGCGGGGCCGGCGTCGCAATTGATGGGTACGATCGGCGCCACCGCGCTCGGTTGGCACATGCTCAACTGGACGCTCGCGCATCGCAACATGCTGGTCCGCGTGTTCGGATCGGTCGCGGTATTCCTGCTCGTGTCCGGATCGTTTTCCGCGCTGATCGTACAAAATATTCCCGAGCACAAAGGCGCGTATCGCCAGAAGGTCGACATGGCCAACCGCAAGTGCCCGACCTT
>NZ_DATHFV010000056.1:0-10269 GCF_035317925.1 Sphingomonas sp. | reverse complement strand
GGCCGACAAGCCGACCGTCCAGGATTTCTTCGACCGCCTGCTTGCCGATCCCCGCATGGGCGAACTCTACGCCACGATGCTCGCCGACTTCAAAGCCAATGGCGGCACCGAATTCGTCGCCTTCAACGATGTCTCGCGGGCTAGCGACGCCGGCAGCTACGGTGCGCTCGGTTCGATCTATGACACCGGCAGCGAGCGTTTCGACGCACTCGTTGCGGCGGGGAATGGCCCAAGCGCTGCCGCCCACCCGATAGCCACGACGCCCGGCTTGATATCCGGTACCGCCGCCAGTGACGCGCTGTTCGCGGGTGCCACAAACGATACGGTGGATGGCGGCGGTGGCAATGACGTCATCACGGGTTCTTCCGGCTCCGCGGACGCGCTCGGCCATCTGTTCGAAAGCGATCTCTATATGGGCGGCGCGGGCTCCGACACGATCACCGGCGGTATCGGCAACGACCATATCTACGGCAATGAACTGACCGCAGCCGCCGGCTCGGTCGACGGCGCCGACAGCCTGTCAGCCGGTGCGGGCAACGATTATGTCCAGGGTAATGCCGGGGCCGACATCATCGACGGCGGCGACGGCAATGACCGCCTTTATAGCGGCGCCGATGCCGACTCGATCCTCGGCAGCGCGGGCAACGACTATCTGCAGGGCAACAAGGGCAACGACACGCTGTCCGGCGGCACCGGCAACGACACCATCCATGGCGGTGCCGACGACGACCGCCTGACCGGCGACGCCGGCAACGACCAGTTGTTCGGCGATGCCGGCAACGACACGCTGACCGGCGGCGCGGGCATCGACACGATCACGGGTGGTATAGGCAGTAACAAATTCGTGTTCAGCGGCCACGACGCCGCCTTCGCGACCAGCGGCGTACTCGCCTGGGTAACCGACGAGGTCACCGATTTCGCCTCCGGCTCCGACAAGTTCGCGCTCGATTTTCACCCAACGCAGCTGCTGCATGGCTCGGCTAACTCGGTTTCGGCAGCGATGACGTTCGCCACGCAGCAGCTTGAGGCGCATGCCGGGCAAGGCGACGTAGCGGCGGTCACCGTCGGCAGCGACACCTACATGTTCTGGGATTCAACCGGTCATGGCGGCGCGGTCGACTCCGCGGTCAAGGTCGACCACGTCCACGACACTATCTTCAGCACCGCCGACTTCGTCTGATCGGCCGGGTGGCGGGCATTCCCGCCGCCCGCTTTTCAGGCGGTCGCGTAAGTCGCGTCATAGCTGACCGGGAAGTTCACCGATCGCGCAATGAAACAGAATTCGTGGATGCGGTGGTGGATAGCCTCAGCCTCGGCCAGGTCATCGCCGGCGCGCACCACGATATGCGGCTTCAAGGTTGCACGCAGGAATCGACCCGCGCCATTGGGGCTGGTCTCGCCCACGCCGACCGGATCGTCCTGATAGGACAGTACAGTGATTCCGGCCACGCTCGCCAGGTGCAGATACCACAGCATATGGCAGGCCGAGAGCGAGGACAGCAGCAGGTCCTCCGGATTGGGCAGCGCCGCGTCGCCGCCCAATAAAGGGTCGTTCGAGCAATGGGTGATGGGCTTTCCGGGCGTTGCGATATCCCAGCTACGATCATAACCGCGATAGGTTTTCGTCCCCTCGCCGCGATTGCCGGTCCAGACGATCCGGGCGGTATAGTCGTGCTGCTTGCTCACACCGTGTCGATAAAGCGCGCCGGCGGGCTCTGTCCATAAGCGGGTATCGGGTCCGTGGGATTGGCGGCTGTCCTACTGCCGCGACTTTGCTCGGGATACTGCCGGCGCGGGAGCCTCTTCGGCCAGCAGCGGCACGGCGCGATAGGGGGCGGTCGCCGATGCCAGCGAGGCATGGTTGCGCTCGCGGAGCGCCGCGCCTGCCTCGTCGTAGAAAAAAGGCAGGAAGGCATAACGCTTGCCGCGCGTCACCGCGGTCGCCTCGTGCAGCAGCGAACAGGAAAAGATCACCGCTCCGCCGGTCGGCGCGCGATAGGTGCGTGGCCCGAATTCGGGGAAGCGCAATTCGCCGCCGTCATACTCCTCGGCATTTAGGTTGATCGTGCAGGCGAAGGCCCGATGCGCGGTGCCGGCGGTGGTATTGTCGCGATGCGGGCGAAAATAGCCGCCGCTTTCCCCATCATAGCAGGCAACGATCCAGCGCTCGATCCTCGTGGCGCGGAACTGGAACGCTTTATGGATTTGCGGAAGCAGCCGCCGCGTAATCCGGTCGAGCAACGCCCGTTTCAGCGCCTCGTCCTCGATGGTATAGTCCGACCGACGCTTGAAATTGTGATCGAGCTTGGCGACGGTTCTGTCGCCTTCCTGGCGCATGAACCCGGAATCCCGCCCGCCATGACGGTCGTAGAGGCCAATCAACTGGTGGCACATGTCGGGCTCGAAGATGTTCGGCACGGTCAGCACCGGGGCATGGTTGTTCGCCACGCCACGACCGATCCTGTCGCGCAACAGGGCAACAATATTGTCGCCTTCGTTGATCGGTGCGCGTGCCACGACGCGCAGCATCGGATCGAGCAGCAGCCAATGGGGAATATAGTCCGCTTTGTTGTCCTTGTTCTGCGCGGCGCCAAACATTCGGCTCACCGCCGCATCGTAATCCAGGAACCAGCGTATGCCGGGGATGCGTTGGGCGATCCGCGCCTGCGCCGCATCGTCGGGATCCGTCGTCACCCCAAAGAAGCAGGCATTGTCGTCGTCGAACAAGGATTCGTGGCGGGCGACTACCGCCAGCGCCGCCGCGCTCGCTGCCCAGCGTCCGCTGCCCAGGAACAGCAGCAGGATCGGGCGGCCGGCGGCGCTGTCGAAAACGTAGCGGCGATTGCCGCTGAGCGCAGCCGCTTCGAAATAGGGCGCCGCCTCGCCCAGATCGAGCAGGGCCTCGCGCCCGATTGGCGCGCGCGGCGATGGAGCCGGTTCGGTCATTTACTGTGCAACACCCCACCTTCGTGGCGGCAGCGGACGCGTACCTGCTCCGCCCGCCGCCGCTTGGCGTGCGACCGCGCTTTGTGCCGCGAGGAGAGAGGAACGCGACCGGCCGTCCGCCGGTGCTCCAGCTATGGCAGGGCGCGTGTCCGCGCCATGCATAAAAAACCTATAAAAGCCGCTCAGGCTTCCGATGGAGCCAGGCGATAGCCGACGCCGGGCTCGGTCAGCAGCAACTTGGGGTCGCTCGGATCTTCCTCGATCTTCTGACGCAGCATGCCGACATAGACGCGCAGATATTGGGTGTCGGCGGAGCCCGCGCCCCAGCCTGCCGTCAGCAGCCTTTTGTGAGTCACCACCCGGCCCGCATGGCGCGCCAGCGCAAGCAACAGGTCATATTCTTTTGGCGACAGGCGTAGCGCTTCGCCGTCAAGCGTAACGTGGCGCGTTTCGAAATCGATCGTGAGTGGACCCGATCGGTAGCGCGTCGCGGCTTCGGCGCCATGCTTGCGCCGCAGCACCACACGGATGCGCGCCATCAACACGCCGATCTCGAACGGCTTGTCGACATAATCGTCGGCGCCCTCGTCCAGTGCGGCGATCTTCTCCCCTTCCTGGTGGCGCGCCGAGATGACGATGATCGGCATGTCATGCTTGATCCGCAGCGCACGGATCACGGTCTTGCCGTCGCCGTCCGGCAGCCCCAGGTCGAGCAAAACCACATCGGGCATCAACCGGTCCGCGCTCTCGATCGCCTGCGCCGCCGACGCGACCGTCGTCACCGCATGGCCGGCAGCGGTCAGCACCGGTTGCAGTACCGCCGTCAGCGCAACCTCGTCATCGACCAGCAGGATGTGCGCCATCAGCTGTGCCTCTCCGCCGCCAGAGGCAGGCGGATACGGATGCGCGTGCCGCGCTTGTTCAGGCCCGGCAGCTCGGCAGAGATCTCGCCGCCGCACGCCTGGACGAAGCCCTTGGCGATCGCCAGGCCCAGCCCGCTGCCGCGCGGCATCTGCTCGGTGGAATCGACGCGGTAGAAACGCTCGAACGCGCGCGTCAGGTCGGCTTTAGGAATGCCGCGCCCTTCGTCGGCGATCTCGATAACCCCCATATCGTCATCCCTGGTCAACGCGATCCGGATACGGCTCCCGTCCGGGCTGTAGAGAATGGCATTCTCCAGCACGTTCAGCAAAACCAGTTCGAACAGGGCCGCGTCGGCCAGCACCAGGCAATCCTCTCCTTCGCGTCGCTCGATCACCCGCTCGCCCGCGCGCGGCCGCACGCGGCGGACCGCCACGCTCAGCATGTCGGACACCGATAAAATTTGAGCGGAGGACAAAGGCTGGCCCGCCTCCAGCCGCGTCATCTGCAGCAGGTTGGCGGTGAAGCGATTGAGCCGTTCGCTTTCCTCGACAATGCCCCTCAGCAGGCCGTCGGCGACGTCGCGTTCCAGCCGGTCGCCATAATCGATCAGGCTGGATGCCGACGCGCTGATCGTCGCCAGGGGGGTGCGCAGATCGTGGCTGACCGACGAGAGCAAGGCCGATTTCAGGCTCTCGACGCGCGCCGCCGCTTCGGTATCGGCGATCTTCTCGGACAAGGCAGCGCGCTCCATTGCCAGCGCCACCAGATTGGCGAGCGCCGATCCCAGCGCCGCCTCGGTCGTCTCGCGGGGGCTCCCCTGCGTGATCATCAGCGCGATCCGATGGCGCCCGCATTCAAGGCTGTACGTGATCGGCTCGTCGCCCGCGCCGGGCAGCGCCACTATCCTGACGTGGGCGGTGGTCGGATCGCCATCCTCCTCAGGGCCGGCGTCCACGGCGCCAGCGTCCGCGGGCAGCAGCCGCACGCCCGCGGCGATCACGGCCGGGCCGGTCAGCGCCTGTTCGATATCGGCGAATCGCACCGCCGATTGCAGCGATCGGCTGATCTGGAGCAAAGCGGTCAGCGATCCATTGGCCGCTGCCGCCGCTTCGGCCTGGTCGCGCAGGCGCCCTGCCAGCACGCCCGATATCACCGCACTCAGGTTGAAGATGATGAGCGGCGCGAAATCGCTGATCGTGTCGAACCGGAAGGTCAGCACCGGCTCAGCGAAATAGAAATTATAAAGCAGGAAGCTCGTCATCGCCGCCACCAGCGCCGCGCCCAGCCCCAAGGTCGCGCCGGCCAAAGTGATGCCGACGACGAAGATCAGCGCGCCCGATACTTCGCCGCGCGCGGGCCGCACGACGAAGGCGGCGAACGCCGTCGCCGTCATGATCGCCACCGTCCAGCCGAATGACCGCAGATCGAGCCGCAGCCGTTGCGCGCCGCGCATCAATATCAGGCCGGGAGGGGCGGGGCTGCCCGGAACAGGCTCGATCGTTCGTCTCCGCGGCTGCTTGAATCTGCGGGCCCCCGTCTACGCGCGGACGGACCGGGAGCCATGCATAAAAATTCGATAGCGAGCCGGTCGGCCTGATCCAGCCCGATCGCGGACGGCGTTCCGATTAATCGAAAATGCCCTCGAGTTGCGCATCGTTCAGCGATGGCGCCCGCCGCGTCGCCCATGCGGCACGCAGGCCGTTTACGAAACCCGCCACGATGGCGACGTAAGCAAGGGTCCAACCCGGTTTGAACGCGCCGTGGGTGATTTTGAAGACGATTTCGATCAGGAACAGGACCAGGGCGATCGATCCGATCGCCAGTCCCTTGCGATAGCGAAAGCGATAGGCCGCAACGAACCCGATCGCTGCTTCAAATGCCGGGGCGGTCGAGATGAAGGCGATCAGCAAAGGGGTGGCGCCGTTCGAATGCGCCTGGAAGGCCATCACCACCAGGCCGAGCACCGCCAGGAAGCCGAACGCGATCCCGGCATAGCAGCCGCCTTTGGCGCCTGCTTCGATGCCCTCGTCGGTCGACATGCTCGGAAACCATCTGGAAAACATGATTTTTGCCTCCCGGGCTGGATACTAATCTCCATGGAAAAGCGGCGGCAAGTCCTCAGCCGATCCCGGTCAGGCCTTCCGCGATCGGGGACGCAGATTCCGCACCCTTGAAGCCCTTGCCCTTGTCCGCCTGCATCGCGCGCTGTGCGGCGGTCGCGATCTCCTGGTCGATCACCTTCTTCTGTTCGGGCGGCAGCGCCCGATAGCTGTCCTCGGTCAGATTGTGCTTCTTCAGCACGTCGTCGCGCGCGCGTTCGGCGGGCGTCTTGGCCGCCTCCTTCTTGAAGGCTTCCAATATCTGGTCGAAAGCGGTCCTGCCGGTGGTGCCTGACGCGCTAACCCCGCTCGTCTGGCTCGCCGCCGAAGCTCCGCCGATCGCGCCGATCGTCATGTCCGTCTCCCCTGCGTTTCGGAATCGCAATGGCAGCCGGAGGTCAATCCATGGTTAACGCGGCGACAATTGCACCGCGCTAGAAGTGGATGCTCGTGGCCGTGAAATCGTGCGCGTCAATGCTGCCCACCGCGACATGGTCGAGCTTCACGGCGCTATCGATCGCGCCGCCCGGCCAGCCGAGGTTGCTGTAGAACAGGAAGGTGTCGGATCCGACCTGCAGCGCCGCCACCTCGCTGGTCGCGCCGTTGGCTGACGCCAGCAGCGTCGTGGCATAGGTTTCGGCCGCGGCAAAATCGGCGAAACTCTGGCCGTCGGCGTGCAGCAAGGTCGGCAGCATGCTGCCGATGAAGGCATTGACGTGCAGGTAGTCGATGCCGTCGGCGAAATCGGTCACCTCGTCATAGCCGCCGGCCGGGCTCGCGCCCTTGCCGCTCGGCCCGATCAGCACGAACAAATCCGCGCCCGCGCCGCCGGTCATCACGTCCGCGCCCGATCCGCCCGAGATCACATCGTCGCCCGCGTCGCCCGACAGCGTGTTGATGCCGTCGAGCGCGATGATCGTGTCACTGCCCTGGCCGCCATGCACGTCGTTGGTGCCGCCGGTTACCTGCAGCAGGTCGTCGCCCATATTGCCGTTGATATGGCCGATGCCCAGGCCGGTAATCTCGATCTTGTCGTTGCCCGCACCGCCATAGAGGCGGTTGGTGCCATTGCCCGCGCTGATGAAATCGTCGCCGGCATTGCCGTTGACATAATTGCTGCCGTCGCCGGCATTGATCGCGTCGGCGCCGTCGACCAGGCCCTGCACGCCGCCCGCCATATTGCCATAGATATGGTCGTTGCCGCTGCCGCCCTGCAAAATGTCCGCGCCGGTATAGCCCATCAGCACGTCGCCATTGTCGTTGCCGGTGATCGCATCGTTGCCGGTGCCGCCGATCGCGCTGTCGATCTTCGTGCCAAATGCGATGCCGATATTCTGGTGCAGGCCGCCGACGCTGCTGAATGTGCCATCATGCAGGTCGACCGTATTGCCGACCGCGTAGCCGGACAGATCGAGCGTGTTGTTGCCGCCCAGATCGAACAGGGTCACCACGGGATGGGTGTTGATCGTGAAATCATAGAATTGGGCGGTGTCGCCCTGGATGTTCGCATGGAAGCCGAACACCTGCCCGCCCGACAAGGGCGTGTTGACCGGCATGCCATAGATGCGCTGCGCGGCGGCGACGTCGAGGATCATCGGCGTGGTCGCAACATAGTCGGAGCCGTCGGGCGCCTTGCCCCAGCCGAATCCGCCCGTGCCCGGTTGATAGAAAGCGTCGCCCGGAATGTAGGACATCAATGTCCAGGCAGTGGCGTCATAGGTTGTCAGCATCGTGTTGCTGGCGGTCGTGCCCTCATTATAGGGCCCGCCGTGGCCGAGCCCGATCGCGTGGCCCAGTTCGTGGATCATCGTCATCCACGGATAGCCGCCGATCGTGCCGAGGTTCGCACCGATCGGACCGAAGCCCGTTACCGACGTGTCGATACTGATCTGGGCGCCCAGCGCCTTACCCAGGATGGGCGTGCCCTCGACGCCGATGATACCATCGGTGAACCCGGTAACCGCCGCGCCGTCGCTACCGCGATTGATGACGAGGTCGGCTACTGACAGGTCGGTCGTGATCGTGAAGCTGATATTGGCGACATCGGACCACAGATGCATCGCGGCGGTGAAAGCCTGGGTTTCGGCGGTGGACCATTCGCCTGGCGCGAAGGCGACTTCTATCGCCGCCCCCGTGCCCGCTGTCGGCGCACCCCATTTTACCTGCAGGCTGGTGGTCGAATAAGTCGCCGGATTCTCGTCACGGTTCCAGCTCCAGAAGCTGGTCACGGCCTGTTTGCCGTCGGCTTCTATGCCGGTCAGGTACGTGACTTCCTGATCCTGTGCGCCGGTAAGGTTGGTCAACGTGCCATTCCCCGAACGCCGCTTGTCTGCGGCCGACTAAGGGGCTCGCCATGGCACAGGATCGGCTACCAACGACTTAACGCGCGCGCCGGCGTCCTTATTTCAGAATAGGATGCCGGTCGCGGACGATGCAGACGGCGCGATGCACGAAGGGGCGGAAGCGCGCCTTCACCATCGTCTCCGAAAAGCTCCAATTATAGCCGCAGCGTGGCTGTTCGTGGATCATCACCCGGCCGGCGCCGAGGTCGATCTGCTCAGCGGGTGTGCCCGTCAACTCGCCGATCGCGCCCGCGATCATGCGTCGTACGTCGCCTTGCGTGGGAAACATCGTCGCCATCTTTCCTCCCCAGCCCCTGCGAATCCGATGCTCTGCCTCCCTGTCTCCGGAGGCAAGGCAATTCGCCCGTCTGCCGCGCTCAGCTGGCTCTAAGCCGCGACAACCAGAGGGATTTTCACCCGAAGCTGGTTAAGGAAAGGTGCGTTTCCGAAAACTGGCACGCGAACCGGTCAAGACTCGCGCGGGACGCGATTGCAGCGGGGCGGGCGACGCCCCGATTCGTCCGCCCTAGCGAAGGAAGAGGCGATCCGCTAACTCGCGTACCTATCCAGATGGGGCACGGGGGTGCGGGCGCGCGATGGGGGATAAGTGGGACCAGTTCGGTCCGGATTATGATCATCCCCCCTTCCAGGGGCAGCCGCGCACCTATCTGCTCGCCTCCACCGCGCGCTCAGGCAGCCATTTCCTCGGCCATTTGCTGCTCGGCACCGGTGTTCTGGGCAGTCCGCTCGAATATTTTCATGCGCCGCATGCCAAAAAATGGATGGCTTCGCTCGGCGTGGAGGATTTCCCGACCATGTTGCGGCGTTTGTATCAGCGCCGCACGTCACCGTCAGGCTGGTTCGGGGTCAAGGCGCACTGGCCACAGTTCGCGCCGATCGCGCGCAATGAAGCGTTGCTGCGTTTCGTGAATATCGATCGCTATATCGAAATCCGGCGTCGCGACAGGATCGCGCAGGCGATTTCCGCCGTCATCGCGCAGCAGACGCAGGCCTGGATCAGCTTTCACACCTCAAGCGACTGCGCGCCACGATATGATTTCACGGCCATTCGTACCGCGGTGGAGGCTTTCGAAAACCAGATCGGCAAATGGCACGCCTTCTTCGACGGGCAGGGCATTTCGCCGTTTGTGGTGGAATATGAGGATCTGATTTCCGATCCGCAGGCGGTGGTAGACCAGATCGTTGCAGAATTCGGCATCGATTGCGTGGGCATCCCGCGCCAAAAGTGGGTGCCCCAACGGCAGGCGTCCGATCTCAACGCCCGCTGGCAGGACCGATATCACAAGGATCTGACCGCGCTGCCGGCCTGAAGCGCCGCTTCGACCACCGCGAACAATTGATCGGCCATCGCGGCCGCTTGCCGTTCGGGCACATTGGCGAAGCCAACCAACAGACCGTCCTCCATATCCGGCCGTTCGGTCAGGACGCGCATCGGAACCGCGCCCAGCGTCGGTCCATTCGTCCAAGGTATATATTCCAGCGTGCCGAGGCCGCCTTGCACGCGCAGCATCAGATGGAGACCGCCCGCACCCTGTTCGATCCGCGCGGCTGTGCCGAAACGATCCGCCAGCGCCGCCGCCATCGCTGCCCGGCGGCTGCGATAGGCGCCGCGCATTTTCTTGATGTGGCGCGCAAAATGACCTTCGCTCAGGAATTCGGCGGTGACCGCCTGTTCCAGCGACGATCGGCCGCCGTCGAGATAGCGCATCACCGCCAGGAAGCGTTGGATCTCAGAGCGCGGCACCACCAGATAACCCAACCGCAAGCCCGGGAAGAGCGTCTTGCTGAACGTGCCGGTGTAAAAGACGCGGCCTGCCCGATCGAGGCTCTTGAGCGCGGGTTGGGGGCGGCCCTGATAGCGGAACTCGCCATCGAAATCGTCCTCGAGGATCCAGGCCTGGGCGCGTTCGGCCCAGTCAAGCAATTGCAGCCGGCGCGGCAGCGACAGCGTCACCCCCATCGGGAATTGATGCGCCGGAGCGACCACCGCCAGGCGC
>NZ_DATHFV010000055.1:0-30536 GCF_035317925.1 Sphingomonas sp. | reverse complement strand
CATTGGCCGACGGCACAGAACAGGATCGACACCGACGCGATCCACCAATCGAGCCAATGGTCGCGCCACATCGGCCGGCTGTCGACCAGGTCGAGGCCGAGAAAGATGATCGTCCACAAGGTCATCGCGGTGCCGGGGGGCGTGCCGGTGATGAGGTCGTCGGCGAGGCCGAGCGGCAGCGCCATCCACGCCGCCCACAATTCGGGCCGCAGCAGCCGCCAGCCGAGCGCCATCAGCAGGCCGAAGGGCGGGATCACCGGCGCGGTCGCTATGAACGGCAGCAGGCCGACGCACGAGCCGATCATGGTCGATACGATCGGCAATGCCTGCAGCCGCCAGGCGGACGGCTGGCCGAGCAGATCGGATTCGATGATCGACATCAGTGCTTGCGCCCGGCGGGCGCTTCGACCGGCGGTGGCGCCGCGACCTGCGGCAGCACCAGCGCGAAGTCGAGCTTGGCGGGTTCGGCCAGCGGGCGCGCGGTGGCGATCTCGCCGCTGGTGCCGGTCACGACACCCACCGGAATATCGGGCGGATAGACGCCGCCGACGCCCGAGGTGACGAGCAGGTCGCCGCGCTGGAAACCCGGGCCGCCGACCGTGGTCGAATGGATTTCGAGCGCGCCGTCGCCACGGCCCTCGCCCAGCGCGGCCTCGCCGGTCCGGACGACGCGCAACGGCACCGCGCTGCCGCCATCGGTCAGCAGGATAATCCGCGCGGCATGGCTGCCGACCTCGGCGATGCGGCCGACCAGCCCGTCGGCGGCGCGCACCGGCTGGCCGGTCGCGACCCCGTCGGCGGTGCCGGCGGCGAGCGTGGCGAAGCGGCGCGTGCCTGACAGATCCGATCCCACGATGCGCGCGGCGACGATCGGCACGGTCTGGTCGCCGACCAGATGGAGCGTGCGTTTCAATCGCGCATTCTCGAAAGCCAGGACGCGGGCCTGGATCAGATCGCGCTGCGCGTTGGCGAGCCGAGCGTGCAAGGTGCGATTCTCGCTGACGGCGTTGAAATAGCCGCCAATTTCGCCGGCCAGCGATCCGCCGCCGCGCACGATCGGGCGGGTAACGGCGGTGACCGGCGTGGTCGCATCGAGCGCGAGCCCGCGAATGCCTTCGAAGGCTAGGGGATCGAAGCGCGCGATCAGGACAAGCGCCACCCCCGCGACGACACCCATCGCGGCGGCGACATAGCCGAAGAACAGTCCATATTGAATGCGCCGCGAAAAACCGCGGCCGCGATGGCGCGGCGGGGCCATGGCTCCGCCCCCGTCCCGACCTTACGCCGTGTGCAGCACGCCGCGGAACATCGGATCTTCCAGCGCGCGCCCGGTACCGAGCGCAACGCAGGTAAGGGGATTGTCCGCGATCGTGACTGGAAGGCCGGTCGCCTGGCGCAGCACTTCGTCGATGCCGTCGAGCAGCGCGCCGCCGCCGGTGAGCACGATGCCCTGGTCGACGATGTCGGCGGCCAGTTCCGGCGCGGTATTCTCAAGCGCCATGCGGACGCCTTCGACGATCGCCGAAACCGGTTCGCTCAGCGCCTCGGCGATCTGTCCTTGGGTGATCTCGATTTCCTTGGGCACGCCGTTGACGAGGTCGCGGCCCTTGATAAGGATCCGCTGCCCGACTCCGTCGGCTGGCATCTGCGCGATACCATGCTCTTGCTTGATCCGCTCGGCGGTCGCTTCGCCGATCAGCAGATTGTGATTGCGGCGGACATAGGAGGCGATCGCCTCGTCCATCTTGTCGCCGCCGACGCGCACGCTGGTCGTATAGGCCAGGCCGCGCAGCGACAGCACCGCGACTTCGGTCGTGCCGCCGCCGATATCGACCACCATCGAACCGATCGGCTCGGTCACGGGCATGTCGGCGCCGATCGCGGCCGCCATCGGCTCCTCGATCAGGAAGACCTGGCTCGCACCGGCGTTGGAGGCGGCGTCGCGGATCGCGCGGCGTTCGACCTTGGTCGATCCCGACGGCACGCAGATGATGATCTCGGGCCAGCGCGGGAAGCGCCGCTGCCCATGCACCTTGTGGATGAAGTGCTTGATCATCTGTTCGGCGACGTCGATGTCCGCGATCACGCCGTCGCGCAGCGGGCGGATGACTTCCATATGCTCGGGCGTCTTGCCCATCATCATCTTGGCGTCGTCGCCGACCGCGCGCACCTTCTTGACGCCGTTGATCGTTTCGATCGCCACCACCGACGGCTCGTCGAGCACGATGCCACGGCCGCGAACATAGACCAGCGTATTCGCCGTTCCGAGGTCGATCGCCATGTCGTGCGACATGAATTTGAACCAGCGCATGAAACCCATAAGTCTTCTTGTCCGTCCGTCGCGCGACCGGCGGAGATCGTCTTTACCAGGGGGTGAAAGCCGGGTCGCGGAAGGCCGCTGACTGGGCTAGACCCTCCTTCATGTCAATACGCCGGCTCCCCGAGCATCTGGTCAACCGCATCGCCGCCGGCGAGGTGGTCGAGCGTCCTGCGTCCGCGCTCAAGGAACTGGTCGAGAATGCGATCGACGCCGGCGCGCGCAGCATCGTCGTGCGCCTGAGCGACGGGGGCATCGGCGGGGTCGAGGTGAGCGACGACGGTTGCGGCATGACGCGCGACGATATGGCGCTCGCGCTGGAGCGCCACGCTACCTCCAAACTGCCCGATGACGCGATCGAGCGGGTCGCGACGTTGGGTTTTCGGGGCGAAGCGCTGCCCTCGATCGCGAGCGTCGCGACGCTCACGCTGGAAAGCCGCGTGCGGGGCGGCGAAGGCTGGCGGCGCGTGGTCGACAATGGCAAACTGGTCGAGGAAGGCCCGGCGGCATTGCCGCCCGGCACGCGGGTCAAGGTCGAGGGGCTGTTCGCGCGCGTTCCCGCCCGCGCCAAGTTCCTGCGCTCGGCGCGCTCCGAATATGCCGCCTGCGCCGATGTCGTGCGGCGCCTCGCAATGGCGCGCCCCGAAATCGGCTTCACGCTGGAGCATGACGGCCGCCGCGCGATCGCGGTCCAGCCCGACGAGACGCGGCCCGAACGCGTCGCCGCTTTGATCGATCGCGAGCTGGTGCGTAATTCGGTCGCGGTCGATCATGTCCGCGAAGGCCTGCGGCTGGGCGGGGTCGCCGGCCTGCCGACCTTCAGCCGCGGCGTTGCCGACCATCAATATCTGTTCGTCAACGGCCGGCCGGTGAAGGATCGGCTGCTGATCGGCAGCGTCCGCGCCGCCTATCAGGATTTGCTCGCCCGCGACCGCCATCCGGTCCTGGCCTTGTTCCTCGAGGTGCCGGCGGAGGAGGTCGACGTGAACGTCCACCCCGCCAAGACCGAGGTCCGCTTCCGCGAGGCCGGACTGGTGCGCGGCATGATCGTCGGCGGATTGCGCGCCGCGCTCGACAGCGCCGGCCACCGGAGCGCGCAACGCCCGTCCGCCGCCGCGCTCGGCCGCTGGCAGACCGAACCGATGGCGCCGCAATGGGCGCCGTCGCGGCCACCGAGCCAAGGGTCGGTATGGGACAATCAGCCGGACTTCATACCCGCACCGGCCGGGCGGGCTGAGGTTGCCTATGCGCCGCCGCCCACACAGGCCGATCATCCGCTCGGCATCGCGCGTGGACAGGTGGCGGCGACCTATATCGTCGCCGAAACCTCGGACGGGCTGATCCTGGTCGATCAGCACGCCGCGCACGAGCGGCTCGTGCTGGAACGCATGCGTCGGGCGATGGCGGACGGCGGCGTCGCGCGGCAGGCGCTTTTGCTGCCCGAGGTGGTCGAAATGGACGAACCCGCCTGCGACCGGCTCGAGGCGCGCATCGGAGAACTGGCCGAGATGGGGCTGGAACTCGAACGCTTCGGCGCCAAGGCGATGCTGGTGCGCGCGACGCCCGCCTTGCTCGGCGCGAGCGACGCGAAGCAATTGGTGATCGACCTCGCCGACGAACTCGCCGCCTATGACGAGGCATTGAGCCTGAAAGAGAAACTCGACGCGATCGCCGGTACTATGGCCTGCCATGGGTCGGTCCGCGCGGGCCGCATTCTGTCGGTCGCCGAGATGAATGCCCTGCTGCGCGAGATGGAGGTCACGCCCCATTCGGGCCAATGCAACCATGGCCGCCCGACCTGGGTGAAACTGGGCCATGGTGACATCGAGAAACTGTTCGGGCGGAAATGATGTCCCTGCGGGCTGAGGCCTAGCGCAACCGCACGGAGCTTTGATCGTTACGCCGCGGATGGATCCGAAGGCGCTGGTCGCCGCCGTGCGAGATGCGGCGCAGCGACATAATATGACCTGGGAAGCTTTGGTGCCGGACGCGTTCCAGGTCGATTTCGCGCATGAGGAGGCTGAGGAGTTGGCATATGCCGAGATGGCGGCAGCCAAGGCGGCGTTACGCGACCATATCTGCGAGACCTACGGCATCAGCATCCGCGAGCTGAGCAGCCTCACCGCGCTCTAGGTCGCCACCGGCTCGCCGCTCCCGGCGTTGACATTGAAACGCCGTCAGCGATCAGGGCATGGCGATGATTGCAAAAGCCGCTTTGATCCTGTTGGCGCTCGCCGTGCCGTCACAACTCTCTGCGCAGGCGATGGCCGACATGCCGGGCATGCAGATGCCGGCCCAGCCCACGCCGCCGTCCGCCGCACAGGACATGGGCACGATGGATCACGACATGGCCGGCATGTCCGGCATGCTCGGCACCTATGCGATGACGCGCGAGGCGTCGGGCACATCGTGGCAACCGGACAGTTCGCCGATGGATGGCCTGCATCTCTCGGCGGGCCCGTGGATGGTGATGGTCCATGGTTTCGCGACCTTGGTCCAGGACGATCAGGGCGGTCCGCGCGGCGCGAACAAGACGTTCAGTCAGTCGATGCTGATGGGGATGGCGAGCCGGCCGGTCGGCGATCATGGCACGCTCGGCCTGCGCGCGATGGTGTCGCTCGATCCGCTGATGGGCAAGAGCGGCTATCCCTTGCTGTTCGCGACCGGCGAAACCGCCAACGGGCGCGACGAACTGGTCGACCGTCAGCATCCGCACGATTTCCTGATGGAGCTGTCGGCCAGCTATTCCCACGATCTGGGCCAAGGGCGCAGCCTTTATCTGTATGGCGGCCTGCCGGGCGAGCCCGCGCTCGGCCCGCCGACCTTCATGCATCGTATCTCCGGCATGGACGATCCTGAGGCGCCGATCGGCCATCACTGGTTCGATTCGACCCATATTACCTTCGGCGTGGTCACCGCGGGTTTCTCGAACGGACCGTGGAAGATCGAGGCGAGCGCGTTCAAGGGGCGCGAGCCCGATCAGCATCGCTGGGATATGGAAAGCCCGAAGCTCGACAGCTGGTCGGTGCGCGGTTTCTGGAACCCGACCGCCAATCTCTCCTTCCAGCTATCGACCGGTCATATCCATTCGCCCGAACAACTCGATCCTAGCAAAGACGAGCAGCGCACAACCGCGTCGGTTTCCTATAATCTGCCGCTCGGCAAAGGCGGCAATTGGGCGACGACGATCGCCTGGGCGCGCACGGACGAGCAGCCCGGGCCGGTGCTGACCGGGTGGCTCGGCGAAACCTCGCTCAGGCTCAAGGATCGCCACATCCTGTTCGCGCGCGCCGAACATGTTCAGGAAGCCGAATTGTTCGATAGCGGGCCGCTCGTGGGCACCATCATTCCCGTGTCCAAGCTGAGCGCGGGCTATGCCTATGAGTTGCCGATGGGCAACGGCCCCGTCCGCCTCGCGCTCGGCGGGCTCGCCAGCGCTTACGCTTTTCCCGACCGGATCAAGCCCACTTACGGGCACGAAGGCGTGAAGAGCTTCATGCTGTTCGCCCGGCTGCGGCTGGCGGGCGCCAAGCCGGGCATGTGAGTGGGAGCCCAATCGCGACTTGATCGTTCGGCCTGCGCAACAAAAAAAGGAGCGCAGGATGAAATTGTCAGGACTCGCACTGATCGCCGTCGTCGCCACGAGCGCACTGGCTGCGTCGCCCTCATTCGCCGACCGTCAGGTCGTGGTGCACAAGACCGTGGTGTCGAACCACCGGGAGACCCATACCACCAGCAATTGGCATAACCGCCGCCACAAGGTGTGCCACACGCGCTGGGTCCACCATCGCAAGGTGACGCGCTGCAACTGGCAGTAATGCGCCAGCCTTGAATAGAGCCTGATCCACGCCTTCGGAGGAAGCGCCTTGCGCTCTTCCTCAGACGATCAGGCTCTGGCTAGAGCGCGTTCGCCGCGCCTAGCAAGGCCCGAACCGAGGCGGTCGCGACGTCGGTGTCGATCCCGACGCCATAGACGACGCGGCCGTCATCGGTCTTCGCCTCGACATAGGCTGCGGCCTGCACGCCGCCGCCCTGGCCGATCGCGTGCTCCGAATAATCGACGATATCGAGGCTCAGCCCGAAGCCGTCGTGGAGCGCCGCCAGCACGCTCGACAGCAGGCCGTTGCCGCGCCCGCTGACCGATTTTTCCACACCGTCATGGCGCACGCGGCCGGTGAAGATGCGGTCGCTGCCGGCATGCGTCTCGCTATAGTCGACCAGTTCGTATTTCTGGACGCCCTCCAGTTTGTAATGCTGCTGGAAGCGGCCCCAGATGTCGGCGGCATTAAGCTCGCGGCTGGTTTCGTCGGCGAGCGCCTGCACCGCGCGGCTGAAATCGGCCTGCATTCGCTTCGGCAGCTTGAGACCCTTGTCCTGCTCCAGCACCCACGCGACCCCGCCTTTGCCCGACTGCGAATTGACGCGGATCACCGCCTCGTAATCGCGGCCGAGGTCCTTGGGGTCGATCGGCAGATAAGGCACGTCCCAAAACTGATCGTTGCGCTGCTCCTGCGCGGTGAAGCCCTTCTTGATCGCATCCTGGTGGCTGCCCGAGAAAGCCGTGAAGACGAGATCGCCCGCATAGGGATGGCGCGGGTGGACGGGCAGATTGTTGCAATAGGTGACCGTGTTGATCACCTCGTCGATGTCGGAGAAATCCAGCTTCGGATCGATGCCCTGCGTGTAAAGATTGAGGCCCAGCGTCACCAGGTCGACATTGCCGGTGCGCTCGCCATTGCCGAACAGGCAGCCCTCGACCCGGTCCGCGCCCGCCATCAGACCGAGCTCGGCCGCGGCGACGCCGGTGCCGCGATCGTTATGCGGATGGAGCGAGATCACGACGCTGTCGCGGTTGCGGATGTTACGCCCGAACCATTCGATCTGGTCGGCATAGATATTGGGCGTCGCCGCCTCGACCGTCGCGGGCAGGTTGAAGATGATCGGATGATCGGGCGTCGGACGCAGCACGTCCATCACCGCCTCGCAAACCTCGAGGCTGAAATCGAGCTCGGCGGTCGAGAAGGTCTCCGGGCTATATTCGAAATGCCAATCGGTCTCGGGGCGTTTGGCGGCCTCGTCGCGCAAGATCTTCGCACCAGTCACGGCGATGTCGCGGATCTCGTCGCGGCTCATCCCGAACACGATCCGGCGCCAGGCGGGCGAGACCGCGTTGTAGAGATGGACGACCGCCTTGGATGCGCCCTCCAGGCTCTCGAAGCTCTTCTCGATTAGGTCGCGGCGCGACTGGGTCAGCACCTGGATGATGACGTCGTCGGGCACGCGGCCTTTGCGGACGAGGCCGGAGATGAAATCGAATTCGGTCGCGCCCGCGCTCGGGAAGCCGACCTCGATCTCCTTGAGGCCGACCTTGCACAGCAGATCGAAGAAGCGGGTCTTCTTTTCCTCGCCCATCGGATCGATCAGCGCCTGATTGCCGTCACGCAGGTCGGTCGACAGCCAGCGCGGCGGCGCGGTGATCGTGCGCGACGGCCATTGCCGGTCGGGCAGGTCCACCTGCGGGAAGGGACGGTATTTTACGGACGGGTCGGCGAGCATGGTCATCTTGATCTCGGCACAAGAGCGTCGGGGCGCCTCTTTCGGCGCGGCGGCGGTCCCTTAGGCGGTGAGCTACGGCCTGAAGCGGCCGCGAACGATCGACGCGCCTAAGGGCGCGTAAGTCGAAGCAGGAGAAGGCCGCGGCGCGACTGCATGGCGCCGCCATAAGCCGGTGCCCTCCGTAGGTCTACCTGATTTAGGGTTCAGCCGTTTTTAACCGCTCCCTGCCTATGGTGCCGAACGGAGAGGACGCACCATGTTGCAGCTCGTCTATTTCAGTACGGCCCGGCCGGCACTGCCCGCGACCGCGATCGACGAGATTCTCGCCGCGTCGCGCCGCAACAACCATGCCGACGGCCTGACCGGCCTCATGTTGTATGACGGCTATCATTTCCTGCAGGTGCTCGAAGGCGATCCCGCGCGCGTCCGCACGGTCTATGACCGGATCAAGGCCGATCCGCGCCATCGCGCGGTGGTGCTGCTCAGGGCGTGCGAGATAGAAGAGCATATGCTTGCCGACCGGTCGCTGGCCTCGCGCCGCGTCGCGATCGGCAGCGGCAACACGGTCGCCGAACTGGTCGACAGTCTGACCGAGACGGTCGAGCCGGCGATCCAGGCGATCTTCCGCGGTGCCGCGCGCATGCGCAACGCCGCCTAATTCTGGTCGCCTGATTCACGCCGTTGGCGGAAGCTCGGCGAGCTTCCGCCAACGGCGATCAGGCTTATGCTAGCGCCGCCACCGCCGCGTCGATCAGGCGCGGATCGCCGGCCGCGATGACCTTGCCGTCGCTGGTCATGGTCAGCACGCCGCCCTGCCAATCGCGCATCGTACCGCCCGCACCTTCGACGATCGGCACCAAAGCCGCGAAATCGTAGAGCTTAAGCCCGTCCTCGATCACCAGGTCGAGATGGCCCGCCGCGAGCAGGCCGTAATTATAGCAGTCCCCGCCCCACAACGTGTCGCGTGCGCTCACCCGCACCCGCTCGAATGCTGCCCAGCTGGCCGGCGTGAAATAGCCGGGGCCAGTGGTGGCGAGGTGCGCCTCGGCCAGAGCGGCGCAGGCGCGCGTCGTCACCGGCGCGCCGTTCAGAGTGGTGGCCGCGCCCGCCGCCCCGATCCAACGCTCGCGCGCGATCGGCTGGTCGATGATCCCGAGTACCGGTATCTTCGCTTCGACCAAAGCCACCAACGTCCCGAAGATAGGCCGTCCGGCGACGAAGGAGCGCGTGCCGTCGATCGGATCGAGCACCCACACCCGCTCCGCATCGGGGCGATCCGGTCCATATTCCTCGCCGATCACGCCGTCCTCAGGCCGCTCCGCGGCAAGGATCGCGCGCATCGCTGCCTCGGCCGCGCGATCGGCCTCGGTCACCGGCGAGCGATCGGCCTTGGCCTCCATCGCGAAGCGCTTGCGGAAGAAAGGGCGAATGGCCGCGCCGGCAGCGTCCGCGAGCCGCCCTGCCAAGTCCAAATCTGCATCAGGGCACGAACTCATGGCCGGCAGCACCCGTGATCGCTTGGAGAAGGCTGCCGGCAAGGCGCGCAGCGCAGTCGCGTAGTCGATACTACGCGCAAGCAAGCAACGTAGCCGGAAGCCTTCTCCAAGCGACCGCGAAGCGGCGGGCGCATTTTTCCGCACAGCGGCGTCGCGCGTCGGTCACGATGAATCTCCATCGCTCCCTCCTTGCTCCTACCTGTGCGAAAAAATGCGCTCCGTCCCGGGCGCTGCCGGTCATGAGTTCGTGCCCTAGTCATTCCAGCTCTTTGCCGGATGTCTCGGGCACCGCCAAGGATACGATCAACAGCGCCATCGCGGTCACGCCGATCGTATACCAGAGGCCGGCGAGCGGATCGCCGGTCTTGGCGACGATGTACTGATTGATGAAGGGCAGGAAGCCACCGAAATAGCCCGACCCGATATGATAGGGGATCGACAGCGAGGTGTAGCGCACCCGCGCCGGGAACATCTCGACCAGCAGCGCCGCGACTGGGCCGTAGGTCATGCCCGATATGAACGCGACCGCGATGATCGCGAACGCCACCTTCAAAGCGCTGTGCAGCGGCGGCGTGACCTTGCCGGTCGGATAGCCCGCGTCGGCGAGCGCCTTCTCGATCGCGGCATCGTCGGTTGTGGCGAGCACATTGCTGCCGATCGTGACCATCGGCGCGCCCGCGGCGATCTGGACCTTCTTGTAGGTGATGCCGCGCTTGGACAGGCTGTCGAGTACGCGCCCGCATGGCGTGGTCTGGCCGTGCGCCGCGAGCGGATTGAAGGTGCAGTCGCTGCCGCGCACCACCACCGGCGCGCGCGCCATCGCGGCGACCAGATCGGGATTGCCGTTCGCCTGCATCATCCTGAACAAGGGGAAGGCGAGCAGCAGCATCAGCACATAGCCGGTGATGATCGGCGGCCGCCGCCCGATCTTGTCCGACAGCCAGCCGAAGAAGATGTACCAGCCGATGCTGAGCAAGGCGGAGAAGCCCACGATCAGCCGCGCGGGCGTATCGTCGATCCGCACCGCGTTCTGGATGAAATAGAGCGACTGGAAATGGGCGGTGTAGAAGATCACCGTCAGGCCGGCCGTTACGCCGAACAGGACGACCAGCAGCTTGCGCCATTTGGGCCAGCTGTCGACGCTTTCCTTGAGCGGGTTCTTGGCGATCTTGCCCTCGATCTGCATCGTGCGGAACACCGGGCTCTCGTGCAGCATCAGCCGCACCCACAGCGAAATGGCGAGCAAGACCAGGCTGAACAGGAACGGGATGCGCCAGCCCCAGCGGACCCACTCCTGCGCCGTGGCGACGTGGCTTGCACCGAGCACGACGCCGATGCTGAGCAGGAAGCCGCCCGCCACGCCGGCATGGATGAAGCTGGTATAGAAACCGCGCTTCTTGCGGGGTGCATGTTCGGCGACGTAGATCGCCGCCCCGCCATATTCGCCGCCCAATGCGAGCCCCTGCGCCACGCGCAGCAGCACCAGCAGCAGAGGCGCGGCGATGCCGATCGAGGCGTAGGTTGGTAGCAGGCCGACGCCGGCGGTGGCGCCGCCCATCAGCGCGACCGTGACGAGGAACGTATATTTGCGGCCCAGCTTGTCGCCGAGCACCCCGAACAGAACCGCGCCCACCGGCCGCATGCCGAAGCCGACGCCGAAGGTCGCGAGCGTGATCAGCAGTGACACCGCGGCATTGCCGGCGGGGAAGAAGTTCTGGCCGATGACACCGGCGAGCGTGCCGTAGACGAAGAAGTCGTACCATTCGAACACGGTGCCGAGCGTCGACGCGAGGATGACGAGGCGAAGGGGGGAGCGTTCACCCACGTCGATGGCGGCTGGCTTCATTTATGTTCTCTCCTGCCGCCGGTGTACCGCTCGTTGCGGGCCGCGCCAAGCAAGGTCGTTACGCAACCGCTCCGGGATGGTTCCGTCCGTCGAACTTCGTGATCACCGGCTCCAGGTCATGGTCCTCATCCAGGCAGCGAAAATTGACGCTAACGTGGCGCGGGTGGGATCGGGGCTTGTAGAAGCTCTTGATGCCGCACTGGCTGCAGAAGATGTGCTGCGCAGCGCCGGTCCCGAAGCAGTAGGTGGTGGTTTCGCGCCGGCCCTCGGTCAGGCGGAAGCTGTCTTCGGGCACGATCAGGTGGAGATAGCCGGTCATGCTGCAGATCGAGCAATCGCAATCGTCGATCCGCACCTTGGCGTCGGGCAGCGTCACCTCGAACCGCACCAGCCCGCAATGGCAGCCACCCTCTACCTTCATTCGGCGATCTCCAGCGCGAACGCGGTCGCCTCGCCGCCGCCGATGCAGAGCGCCGCGACCCCGCGCTTGAGACCGCGCGCCTTCAGCGCCGCGATCAAAGTCGCGATGATGCGCGCGCCCGATGCGCCGATGGGATGACCGAGCGCGGTCGCGCCGCCATTCACATTGACCTTGTCGTGCGGGATGCCGAGGTCGCGCATCGCGATCATCGTCACCGACGCGAACGCTTCGTTGACCTCGAACAGGTCGACATCCGCGACGGCCCAGCCGGCCTTGTCGAGCGCCTTGCGGATCGCGTGGACCGGCGCGGTGGTGAATTTGGCGGGCTCATGCGCATGCGCCGCGGTCGCGATCACGCGCGCCTCGATCCCCAGGCCCTGCGCCCGGGCCACACTCTCGCGTGCCAGCACCAGCGCCGCGGCGCCGTCGGAGATGGAGGCGGAGCTGGCGGCGGTGATCGTGCCGTCCTTATCGAAGGCCGGCTTCAGCGAGGGAATCTTTTCCGGCTTGGCCTTGCCGGGCTGCTCGTCCTGCTCGACGACGGTCTCGCCTGCCCGGCTCTTGACCGTGACCGGCACCACCTCGCCCGCGAAGGCCCCGCTGGTGATGGCTTGATTGGCGCGGCGCAGGCTTTCGATCGCGAACGCGTCCTGCGCCTCGCGCGTGAACTGATATTCGCGCGCGGTTTCCTCGGCGAACACGCCCATCGCTTTGCCGGGCTCGTACGCATCCTCGAGCCCGTCGAGCATCATCGAATCCATGATCCGGTCATGGCCGATGCGCGCGCCGCCGCGATGCTTCTGCAGCAGATAGGGCGCGTTGGTCATGCTCTCCATGCCGCCCGCGATGACGATATCGACCGAACCCGCGCGCAAAGCCTCGTCGGCCATGATCGCGGCCTGCATGCCCGATCCGCACATCTTGTTGACCGTGGTCGCCTCGACCGAGCGCGGCAGACCCGCGCCGAGCGCGGCTTGGCGCGCGGGCGCCTGGCCGAGCCCGGCGGGCAGCACGCAGCCCATATAGATGCGGTCGATCTTGTTTGGATCGACGCCCGAACGCTCGACCGCGGCCTTGACGGCGGTGGCGCCGAGCTCGGTCGCGGAAACGCCGGAAAGCGCGCCCTGAAAGCCCCCCATCGGGGTGCGGGCGTAGCTGCAGATGACAGTGGGATCAGACATGAATCACTCCTTGGCGGCCCATATAGGGACGCCAAGGGGATTCGTCAGGCGGCGTCGCCGCCGGCCTTTTCTTTCTTCTTGGCGAAGACGCGGATCGGGTCCTTGCGGCCGTCGACTACGTCCTTGTCGATCACGATCTCGTCGACGCCGTCCATCGAAGGCAGGTCGAACATTGTGTCGAGCAGCATGCCTTCGAGGATCGAACGCAGGCCACGCGCGCCGGTCTTGCGCAGGATCGCCTTCTTGGCGACCGCCGACAAAGCCTCGTCGTTGAAGGAAAGCTTCACGCCCTCCATCTCGAACAGCTTCTGATACTGCTTCACCAGGGCATTCTTCGGCTCGGACAGGATCTTGACCAAGGCCGGCTCGTCCAGATCCTCGAGCGTCGCGATGACGGGCAGGCGGCCGACGAATTCGGGGATCAGACCGAACTTCAGCAGATCCTCGGGCTCGCACTGGCGCAGCACCTCGCCGGTGCGGCGCTCGTCTGGAGCGGCGACGAATGCGCCGAAGCCGATCGACTTGCCCTGCAGGCGGTCGCCGATGATCTTTTCGAGGCCCGAGAATGCGCCGCCGCAGATGAACAGGATGTTGGTCGTATCCACCTGCAGGAATTCCTGCTGCGGCTGCTTGCGGCCACCCTGCGGCGGAACGGAGGCGGTGGTGCCTTCCATCAGCTTGAGCAGAGCCTGCTGCACGCCCTCGCCCGACACGTCGCGCGTGATCGAGGGATTGTCGGCCTTGCGGCTGATCTTGTCGATCTCGTCGATATAGACGATCCCGCGCTGCGCCCGCTCGACGTTATAGTCGCTAGCCTGGAGCAGCTTGAGGATGATGTTCTCGACGTCCTCGCCGACATAGCCGGCTTCGGTGAGTGTCGTCGCATCGGCCATCGTGAACGGCACGTCGAACGTCTTGGCGAGCGTCTGCGCGAGCAAAGTCTTGCCGCAGCCGGTCGGCCCGACCAGCAGGATGTTCGACTTGGCGAGCTCGACGTCCGCGCCCTTGGCGCCGTGGTTGAGCCGCTTGTAATGGTTGTGGACCGCGACCGAGAGCACGCGCTTGGCCTGCTTCTGGCCAATCACATAATCGTCCAGGTGCGAATTGATGTCCTGCGGAGTCGGCACGCCGCCATCCTTGCGGTTGACGAAGGTGGCCTTCGTCTCCTCGCGGATGATGTCGTTGCACAGCTCGACGCACTCGTCGCAGATGAACACGGTCGGCCCGGCGATAAGCTTCCGCACCTCGTGCTGCGACTTGCCGCAGAACGAGCAGTAGAGTGTGCTCTTGGAATCGCCGCCGCTAAGCTTCGTCATATCGTCCTTCATTCTCGGCCGCCCGAGTCGGTAGGCATCCTACCTTGCTCCCGGCGAGCGGCAAGGCTTTCAAGTTAAACCATCAGGCCTTGCTGTCGGGTTACCGTCTGCGTGACCGATATTTGGTTGCGGTTGCGCAGTTACAAGACGCGCACCCTGCACGCCTTAATGGCTGTCCTGCCGCTTTCGTCGCAATCGCAGCCGCGCGACCAGTATGTGGCGGTGGTTCAGGGCAGGAGATTCGATCCAGGTCCAGGACGCGATCGCGAGCAAGAGCGTTAGCGGGAAGCTCGCCAGGATCAAAGGCCATGATTTCATATCGTGGAACAGCGCCATCATCGCCTGTTCGACCGGGAAGGCATAGATATACATCCCGTACGAAAAGTCCCCGAACCGGTTATAGGCCTTGATCCCGGGAATGTCGGCGAAGCCCAGCCACAGGGCCGCATAGGCCACCGCAAAGGCGTGCATCATCGGATAGAGGATGGTGCCGAACGCAAAAGCGGCCAGTCCGAACAACAGCAATACCAGCAAGCCGCTGACCGGCACCCAGCGGCGATAGACATAGACCGCGGCGCCGATCGCGAAGGGCAGCGACAGCGTGGCCGCCGAACGCAGCAGACTCCCCGCCTCGGCCTGGGGAACCAGGAAAGTCGCCCCGATCGCGACCGCCAGGATCAGCGGCATGAAGGCGGGGCGGCTAAGGCCGATCAGGCCCGCCACGACCACCAGCCCATAGCAGCACACCTCCCAGTAGAGCGTCCACAGCGACCCGTTGATGGCATGACCATAGGGATTGCCGGCGAATACGCCCGGCAGGCCCCACATCATCTTCTTGAGCGTGAGGTTGACGGGCACATAGGCCCAGGTGTGGATGTCGCTGAAATAGACGCCGAGCGGCAGCGTGGTGAAGATCGGGCCGAGCACCAGCATCGTCAGCAGCAGCACGGCGATCAGGCCCGGATAGATGCGCGCGACGCGGGCCAGCACGAAATCGCCGATCGACGCGCGGTTGGCGAAGCTCTTGGTGATGAAGAAGCCCGAAATCGCGAAAAAGACCGATACGGCGGTCGTGCCGAGCTTGTAGCCGGTAAGAGTGTAGAGCGGTTCGATCGCGTGCATGCCCATGGTCAACGGCCAGGCATGCGAGACAAGCACGACCGTCGCGGCGATCATGCGCAGCAAATTGAAATTATTGTCGCGCCCGATCGCCCGCTGTTCGACGGTAATCATGTCCGGCGCGTCCCCTATCACGCGGATCCGAACGGCCGGCGCGCCGTCACGACGCGCCGGCCGCTAGAGTTCACGCCGCCTGGGCTTCCTCGGACGGGGCGGGGCGCTTGTCGAATACCTCGTCGATAATGCCGAAGGTCTTGGCCTCTTCCGCCTCGAGGAACTTGTCGCGGTCCATCGCGTGCTCGATCTGTTCGATCGTCTGGCCGGTATATTTGGCATAGAGCGTGTTCAGCGCATGCCGCATGCGCAGAATCTCGCGCGCCTGGATCTCGATATCCGCCGCCATGCCCTGCGCGCCGCCCGAGGGCTGGTGCACCATGATGCGGCTGTTGGTGAGCGCGACGCGCATGCCCTTCTCGCCGGCGGCGAGCAGGAAGCTGCCCATCGACGCCGCCTGACCGATGCAGACCGTGCCGACGCGCGGACGGATATATTGCATCGTGTCGTGGATCGCGAGGCCGGCCGTCACCACGCCGCCCGGCGAGTTGATGTACATGAAGACGTCCTTCTTCGGGTTCTCGGACTCGAGGAAGAGCAACTGGGCGGTGATGAGCGAGGCCATATGGTCTTCGACCTGGCCGGTCACGAACACGATCCGCTCGCGCAGCAGGCGGGAATAGATGTCGAAGCTGCGCTCACCGCGGTTCGACTGCTCGATAACGATCGGCACGAGCCCTGCGATGATGTCGGCGTGGTCAGTCATGGAAAAGCAGATCCTCTGGCTTGGTCCGGGCCAACATCGGCCTTCCCGCCACTTGGTTCAAGGGGGGAGGTTGCAGTGCGGGCCGGGCGGCGCGGCGCGAGGCCGGCCTGTCCGGAAAGCGCTTGTGTCGCACGGCAAAAGTTAAGATGGCCTGCTATCGGCCTGACGGTCCTTGGGAGCCTCTATGACGGGTGACGAAGCGCGCAACCGCGATCCGGAGCGGCCGATCGACCTGGCCGCCAGTTTCGACGCGAGGCTGCCCGCCTGGATCACCCCGCGCAACCTGTTCCTCGGGCTCCTGCTGGTCAGCCTGGTCGTCGATCTGGTGTTCGGCTTCGTCTATAAATTCCGCGCCGCGCCCGCGCAGCTCGAAGCCGACGAGCTCGAATATTACAATATGGCGAGCGGGCTGCTTGCGGGCACGCTCGAGCTTACCGCGCGTCGTACGCTCGCCTTCCCCCTGCTGATCGCGGGCGTCCGCTCGTTCAGCACCAATTTCGTGCTGCTCCAGGTGGCGGTGGCGGCTTTCTACGCCTTCTCTGCGCCCTTGCTGTCGATGGTCGTGCGCCGGGTGACGGGTTCGATCGCGGCGGGTGGGCTGGCGGGTCTGGTGCTCGCGATCTGGCCGCCCGCGGTTTATTACGGCGTGTCGCTCTACAGCGAGACGATGGCCTTGCCGGTCTTCCTGCTGGCCATGTGGGCGCTGCCCCCAGGCGCGCGAACCGGGCGGCCGCGCGGTGCGCACGACTGGTTGTGGGCGCTCGCGTCGGGGCTGCTGCTCGCGGCCGCGACCCAGGTGCGGCCGATGTACCTGATCATGACACCCTTCCTGGCGCTGATCGTGCTGATCGAGGAAGGCGCGTTCAAACGCGCGGTGCAGCGCGTGGCGCTGGTGGCCCTGGCCTTTTCGGCGGCGACCCTGCCCTGGGCGGCGCACATGACGATGCGCTTCCACCACCCGATCCTGATCACGTCGAACGGCGGGGAAACGCTGGCGGGGGGGCTCAGCCCCAAGTTGCTCGAACCCTGGTCGCAGCGCCGCCTGCTCACCGGCGGCCGCAACGTCTGGATCGGACCTGGGAAATGGCTCACGCTCCAGACCAACGGCTATCTCACGCCGGCCGAACTCAAGCTGCCTTATGATCAGCAAGACAAATTGCTGAAGACGCGGGCCATCGCCTGGATCAAGGCAAACCCCGGTGCCGCCGCCCATCTGGAGGCGTGCAAGCTGCTTTACATGTGGGGCTTCTACCCCCTGACGCGGAACGGTTGGGCGCAATTGCTGCTGGGCAGCGTGCCGACCATCATTCTGCTCGTCTTCGCCGGCTTCTGCCTGGCGACGATGCGCACCGCGCGCACCACGCTCGCGCGCTTCTGGGTCCTGCCTTTGTTCGTGAGCGCGGTCGCGGCGATCAGCTGGGGCAGCTGGCGCTTCCGCCAGCCCGGCGATGTCGGGCTGATCGCCTTCTGCGTCGTCTGCCTGCTGCTCCGTCAGGCCGCGCGCCGCGCGCCCGACGATCCGATCGCTTCCTAGCTCTGTTTTCCGCTCGCCGCATCTGTTTCAGTGAAACTGAAACAGAACCTAGCTGCGCCGCCGCCAGGTGAAGAGCGAGGACATCGCGTAGTTCCATACAACGCTGACGAGCACGCCGGCGATCGCGGACAGGACCCAATAGGTGTTGCGGCCGAACAGCCAGTCGGCGACGCCGATATTGGCCGCGGCGCCGGTCGCGCAGACCAGGTTGAACGTGACCCAGCCGAAGAACAGCGCGCGGCCCTTGAGCCGCTGGTCGCGATAGGTCAGCGCGTTGTTGAGGAAGAAGTTGTTCGAGATGGCGACGATGCTCGCCGCCGCCTGCGATACTTCGAACGTCGCGCCGACGCCCATGAACATGATCGTCAGGATCGTGAAGTGGACGAACACGCCGAAGCTGCCGACCATCGCGAAGCTCATGAAGCGGGCCGGAATGTAGCGGCCGAACGCCTTGTCGAGGATGAGCTGGAGATATTCCCACAGCACCAGGCTATCGAGCTTGCTCTCGCCATGCTGGCGCGTGCGGAACGTGTAGGGCACCTCGGCGACGCGGAGCGGCTGCGGCGCACTCGCGGCGATATCGAGCAGGATCTTGAAGCCGATCGAGGACAGATTGGGCAGCGAGCGCAGGAACGCGTCGCGCCGGACCATGAAGAAGCCGCTCATCGGATCGCTGATCGGCGTCCGCGTCAGCCGCGTCGCCATGCGCGTCGCGACCTTGCTCACCATCACGCGCTTGCTGTCCCAGTCGCCGACGCCGCCGCCTTCGACATAGCGGCTGCCCACCACCAGATCGACATTGTCCTGCCGGATCCGCTCAAGCATCGCGCCAAGGATCTTCTCGTCATGCTGCAGATCGGCGTCGATCACCGCGGCATAGGGCGCGGCGCTGGACAGGATGCCCTCGATGCACGCGGTGGCGAGCCCGCGCCGATTGTGGCGATGGATCACGCGGATCCGCGGATCGACCAGCGCCATCTGGCGCACCGTTTCCGATGTGCCGTCGGGCGAATTGTCGTCGACGTAGATCATTTCCCACCGCACGCCGGGCAGGGCCTTGGCGACCGCCTCCGCGAGCAGCGGCACGTTCTGCGACTCATTGAAAGTCGGCACGATGATCGAAAGCTCGGCGGGCAGGAAATTGATCTGGCTAGCGTCGGCCATCGAAACCCTCGGTTCAGTCGGTGCCCAGTCTCAAGCGTCGGTTTTTGCTGCAATGCAACAGGAATTCGGTGATCAAATGGCCGGCAGCGCCAGATAGGCCAGCCTGCGCATTTCCCGCCGGCCCCGCACCACCGTGTCGAGGATCAGGCCCGCGAAAAAGCACAGGCAGGCGACGATGGCGAGTCCCGTCACCAGGATCGCAGTCGGAAAGCGCGGCACGAGGCCGGTCTGGGCATAGGTCACGATCAGCGGCGCGGCGAGGGCCAGCGCCAGCAGCGCGAGCAGGAAGCCGAGCGAGCCGAAATAAAGCACCGGCCGTTCGATCCGGAACAGGGTCAGGATCGTGCGCAAGATGCGCCAGCCGTCGCGATAGGTCGACAATTTGGAGGCCGAGCCTTCGGGCCGCGCGCCATATTGGGTCACCATTTCGGCGACCGGCATCCGCAGTTCGAGCGCGTGGACACTGATCTCGGTCTCGATCTCGAAGCCCGCCGACAGGATCGGGAAGCTCTTCACGAAACGGCGCGAGAAGACGCGATAGCCGGACAATATGTCGCTGAACGTGCGCCCAAACAGACGGGCGAGGATGCCGTTCAGCATCCGATTGCCGAGCCGGTGGCCCCGCCGATAGGCTTCTTCGATCTCGCTCGCGCGGGCGCCGACCACCATGTCGAGATGTTCGTCCTTCAGGCGGCGAATCATCTCCGGCGCGGCAACCGGATCATAGGTCGCGTCGCCATCGGCCATCACATAGATGTCGGCCTCGATGTCGGCGAACATGCGGCGCACGACATGGCCCTTGCCCTGCATCGGCTCGCGCCGGACGATCGCGCCGGCCTGCGCCGCGACCTCGACGGTGCGGTCGCTGCTATTGTTGTCGAAGACGTAGATGTCGGCGTCGGGCAGCGCCGCGCGGAAACCGGCGACGGTCAGGCCGATCGCCGCTTCCTCGTTATAGCAGGGGAGGATGACGGCGACGCGCGGGTTCATGCGCGTGTCTTATGGCGCCGCGCCGAAATAGAAAAGGGCACGGGCCTGGCGCCCATGCCCTTCTCTGAATCGTCACCGCGAAGGGTGATGATAATTACTTCGCCTTCTTGGGCGCAGCCTTCTTGGCTGGAGCCTTGTCGGCCTTGTCGGCAGCAGGAGCAGCCTTGGCCTTGGCGGCGGGTTTCTCGGCCGTCTCCGCGGGCGCAGCCTTCTTCGCAGCCGGCTTCTTGGCAGGCGCGGCGTCCTCGGCAGGCGCAGCCTTCTTGGCGGCGGCCTTCTTCGGCTTGTGGTCATGGTCGTGATCGTGGTGATCATGGCCGCAGTCCGGGCCGTGGACGTGGCCGCCGATGCTGTCATCCTCGGATTCGATCGCCGCCTCGAGCTCGTCGCGGGTCGTGGCGCGGTCGGTCACTTCGGCCTTGTCGAACAGGAAGTCGACGACCTTGTCCTCGTATAGCGGCGCGCGGATCTGTGCGGCGGCGACGGGGTCGGACTGGACATATTCCATGAACCGCTCGCGGTCCTTGGGGGCATATTGCTGCGCGGCCTGCATCGCGAGCATGCGCATTTCCTGCTGCGTCACCTCGACATTGTGCTGGCGGCCGATCTCCGACAGGAGCAGGCCCAGGCGGACGCGGCGCTCGGCGATCGCGTGATAATCGTCCTTGTCCTTCTCCATCTCGGCGAGCGCGGCGGCGGGATCTTCCTCATGGCTCGCTTCGTGCTCGAGCTGGCTCCAGATCTGCGCGAATTCGGCTTCGACCATCGACGGCGGAACCGGGAAGTCGTGGCCATGCGCGAGCTGATCGAGCAGCTTGCGCTTCATGTAGGTGCGGGTGAGGCCGTTCAGCTCCTGCTCGACCTGGCCCTTGAACAGCTCCTTGAGCTTGTCGAGGCTTTCGAGGCCGAGGCCCTTGGCGAATTCGTCGTCGATCTTCGCGTCGCCCGGAACCTTGATCTCCTTGACGGTGATGTCGAAGGTCGCGGGCTTGCCGGCCAGGCTCTTCTCGCCATAATCGGCGGGGAAGGTGACGTTCAGCGTCCTGCTCTCGCCGATCTTAACGCCCTCCAGCTGTGCTTCGAAGCCGGGGATCAGGCGGCCCGAGCCGAGCTCGACCGCCATGTCCTCGCCGGTGCCGCCCGGGAAAGCGACGCCGTCGGCGGTCTTGCCGGCGAAATCGACGATCACCTGGTCGCCTTCGACCGCGGGATGGCCCTTCTTGGCGGGCGTGAAGCTCTTCTGCTGGGCGGCGAAGCGGTTGATCTGCTCGTCGACTTCGGCCGCGCTCGGTTCGACCGTCAGGCGCTCAAGCTTGATCCCGTCGATCGACGGGGTCGGCACGTTCGGCAGCACTTCCAGGTCGACCTTGACCTCGACGTCCTTGCCGGTGGCATAATCGTCATCCAGCGCGACCTGCGGCTGCATCGCCGGGCGCAGGCCCTGCTCGCTGATCAGCGACTGCACGCCTTCCTGGACGGCGGTGTTGAGCGCTTCCTGCTCGAGCGCCGGACCATGCATCTTCTTGATCAGGTTCGGCGGAACCTTGCCGGGGCGAAAGCCGGGCATCTTGATGGTCGGCGCGGCGCGCTTCACTTCGGCGTCGACCTTCGCCGCGATATCCTTCGCGGGAATGGTGAGCTTGTAGGAGCGGCGGAGGCCCTCGTTCAACGTCTCGACAGTCTGCATGGTCGCTTACTCAAAGCCTTCGAAAAATGGATGCGGTGGGCATGTTCGGGCTGGTGCGGGCGAAGGGACTCGAACCCCCACATCTTGCGATACTGGAACCTAAATCCAGCGCGTCTACCAGTTCCGCCACGCCCGCGGCACGCTTGTCGGAAAGCGGGGCGCTTATAGCAGCAGGCGCGGGAGGGCAAGGACAAGAGGGAGCCGGTCGGACGGCGGTTCGTTGATGTGGCAACAAGGAGAGAGACCATGGCCAGCCAACCCGACGCACACCCCGATTCCGATCCCGACGGCCCATCCGATTCGCCCGAGCAGGTGAGCCCCCCGACCGACCCGGGCCGAGAGAATGTCGAAGACAGTCCGGGCGACTTCGCCGGCACCGCCGGGACGGGTGGCGAGAACAAGGTCCAGGACCAGGGGTTCGAACGCTGAGCCGTAAGTCCCGCCCGGGCCGGCGCTTTTCCTGCCCGCGTCCTTGACCCCCCTTCGGCTGCCGATACATTGGTCCTTTCCGGCAATGGGGAGCGGGTAATGAGCGAAGCGCGCGCGGCTGCGGCCGTGGACAAGGCCATCGCGGAATTGATCGGCTTCGATCTCGTGCTGGTGGAAGGCGGTGCCGCCGAGGAATCGGATTATGTGGCGCGGCATCGCCACGAATATGTCCGCACCGTTCGCGACATTCTCGACCATCGCCCGCCCGAAGGCGGCCCGGTCCGCGTGCTGGAGATCGGGGCCTTCTTCGGCGTCGTGTGCATGGCGCTGGCCGATCTCGGCTATGCGGTCACCGCCGCCGACATTCCCGAATATATCGAATTGCCCGCGCAGGTCGAACGCTTCGGCCGGCACAAGGTCGCGACCAGGGGCGTGCGGCTGGAGGAATTCGTGCTGCCGTTCGACGACGAAAGCTTCGACGTCGTCATCATGTGCGAGGTGCTGGAACACCTCAACTTCAACCCGCTGCCCTTGCTCAAGGAAATCAACCGCGTCGGCAGCGCGAATTCGGTTTTCTATCTGTCGCTGCCCAACATGGCGAGCATCTACAACCGCAAGGCGCTGGCGATCGGGCATTCGATCGGGGTTTCGGTCGACAGCTTCTTTTCGCAACTCGACCCGAAAAGCTCCGAAATCGCGAACGGGCACTGGCGGGAATATACCGCGCCCGAGGTGCGGCGGATGCTCGAGCGGCTCGGCTATCGGATCGCACGCCAATATTATTTCAGCCTGGGCGAAACCTTGCCGATCCGCTCGCTCAAGAGCCGGGTCGCGCAATTCGTCTATGCCCGCTTCCCGGCGTTCAAGGAAAACCAGACGACCATCGCGATCCGGGACGCGCGCACGCCGATGAAATTCCGCATCCCCGCGACGGTGCACCGGACGCTGCGCGAACTGTAACGCCGCGGCCTGGCGTCCGGATGGCTGGTCCATATCGCCTGGATGCGACTGGTCCATAGCTTGCCGATTCAAACGGACGCTGGATTGCGCTAGGATATCGCGGGCCCTGCGGGACAAAGGGCCGGATCGATAAGGGGAGCGATATGGACAAAGTGAGGCAGGCCGCGACGATCGTCGCCGGCATCGTGCTGGTCTTTCTGGGCATCCTCAACCTCGTCTATCGCGACAGCCTGATGACCTGGCAGCCGACCCCCGCGGGCGCGTCGTGGACCGTCCCGTTCGCATTTCTCTCCGGCATCATCCTGATCCTCGGCGGGCTCGGCCTGTTCCTGCCGCAATGGCGCACGAAGGCCGCGATGCTGGCCTCGGGATGGATCGGTCTGTGGGCGCTGCTGCTCCACCTGCCGCATGTGGTGATCGCGCATGACACGGGGGCCCTGCTCGGCCTGGGCGAGGCGTCGGCCAACGCGCTTGGCCTCGCGACGCTGACCGGCTGTTTCGACAGCGACCGCCGCGCGCTCGCGCTTCGCCTCGGCTTCGGCCTGTGCCTCGTCATCTTCGGCGTGTCGCACTTCGTCTATGCCGATTTCACCGCGCAGATGGTGCCCGCCTGGCTGCCGCAGCGCCTGGGGATCGCCTACCTGACCGGTACGATCCATGCGCTGACCGGCCTCTGTCTGCTGGCGGGGTTGCGCGTGCGGATCGCGGCGACGATCGAGGCGCTGATGATGTCGTCCTTCGTGCTGCTGCTCCATATTCCGGGCGTGGCGGCCGCGCCGCAGGACCGGCTGCAGCTCACCATGCTCGGCATGGCGAGTCTTCTGACCTGTGGTGCCTGGCTGGTCGCGAGCTGGCCCCGGCTCGAACGGAGCACGACCGCTAGAGCCTGATCGTCGTTGGTGGAAGCGCTATGCGCTTCCGCTGATGACGTGAATCAGGCTCTATTCATTGGTTGATACCTTGATTCACGATCCAGGCTGAATCAGCCTGGATCGACCAAGGCATGATCGTTGCTATCGCGCCGCTTGTTTCGGCAGAGGGGGGCGGTTAAGCCCACCGCGTATCCGAGCTTGGGGCAGTGCGTGAGCGGCGAACCACATCCTATCCGCTACCGCCCGGACATTGACGGGCTCCGCGCCATTGCCGTCGTTGCCGTCGTCCTGTTCCACGCGGAGCTGGTCTCGTTTCCGGCCGGCTTCATGGGCGTCGACGTCTTCTTCGTGATCTCGGGCTATCTGATCACCGGTATCCTGATGAAGGATACGTCGATCATCCGCTTCTATCAGCGCCGCGCACGCCGCATCCTGCCGGCCTTGTTCGTGATGCTGGCGGCGGTGCTGGCGGCGGGCGTCTTTATGCTGTTGCCGCACGATCTTTCGCGGACCGCGTGGACGACCGACGCCACCCTGCTGTTCGCGTCGAACATCGCCTTCTGGCGCATGTCCAACTACTTCGCGCACGGCACGCAAACCTGGCCTCTGCTCCACACCTGGTCGCTTGGTGTCGAGGAGCAATTCTACATCTTCTTCCCGCTGCTGGTGCGCATCGTCCGCGTGCGGGGGCGAATCTTCGCGCTGCTGCTGACTTTGCTCGCGCTCGCGTCGTTCGTGGCGGCTTATTATGCGGTGGCGCATCGTAACGGCACGATCGCCTTCTACCTCGTGCCGTTCCGCGCCTGGGAATTGCTGGCGGGCTCGATCCTCGCAACCGGCGTGATTCCGCCGCTTTCGCGCTGGTGGGCGCGGTCGATCGTCGGGCTGGCGGGTCTCGCCGGCATCCTGCTGCCGATGGCGACGACCCTGCTGCCGCTGCCCTTCCCGGGTCTGGGCGCAGTCGCGCCGGTCCTCGGCGCGGCGGCGGTCATCTATGCGGGGTCAGGCGGCAAGCATCTCGTCTCGCCGATCCTGTCGTGGAAGCCGATCGTCTTCGTCGGCCTGATCTCCTACTCGCTCTACCTGTGGCATTGGCCGGTGCTGGCCTTCGCTCGCTATTGGGCGATCGATGATCCGCTCACGCCCGGGCAGGCGATCGCGGCCGTGGCCGCAGCCTTCGTGTTGGCGACTTTGTCCTGGCGCTTCGTCGAACGGCCGTTCCGCCGCGCCTCGGTCTCGGATCGCACCATCTGGATCTGGTCGGCGGTGGGATCGGTTCTGTTGCTCGCCGTGGCCACGCTGATGATGAAGACGCATGGTCTGCCCGGCCGTGTTCCGGCAGCGGTGGCGCGGCTCAACGATGCGTCGGACCGGACGTGGAAATGTCCGCTGCCCAGCTTCGTCCGCTTCGGCAACGCGCTGGCCTGTCCGATCAACCTGCCTTCGAAGCGCGCCGAGGATGCGGACGTCATCCTGTGGGGCGACAGCCACGCCCAGATGTACACCCCCGCGCTACGCCAGGCGCTGGGCGACCGGACGGGGCTTTTGGTCTATTCCTATGGCTGTGCGCCCGTGCTGGGCGATGCGATGACGCCCGCCTGCGGCGAGGTCCAGCGTGCCAATTATGCGCGGATCATCGCCTCTCGCGCCAGCACCGTGATCGTGGCCGAAAGCTGGCAGGAATATCGCGACGAAGGCGCGCGCTACACGGGGCTCACGCCGCAGCCGTCCGAACGCTATCAATATGCGGTCCAGCGGCTGCGGGCGCTGGTGGCGGGGCTGCGCCAGGCGGGCAAGAAGGTGATCATCGTCAGCGCGATCCCGATTCCGGGCTACGACGTCGCCGGCGTCGGTTCGCGCGAGCTGCTTTTCTACGGCCGGGTCAAGCATCCCACCTCCGTCACGCACGAGGAATATCTGATCGAGGTGGCGAATGTCCGCGCCGCGATGACCGATCTGGCGCAGGATCCGGGCGTGACCCCGGTCTGGATCGACCGGATGATGTGCCCCAACGGGCGGTGCGATTATATCCAAGATGGCCGCTCGATCTTTGCCGACCACGATCATCTGTCGAGCGGCTATGCCGCCAGCCTGTGGCCGCTTTTCCGTCAGGCGCTCGACGACAGTGCCCGCCACGGCGGCAGCGCCGGACCGCGCGAGCAATGATCAATTCATCAGACGGCGGCTAGGACGCCCATGGCCGGCACGCGCAGGACACCGAACAGGCACCCCCAGGCCCCACCTGGCGGACCGAAGCGGAACAGGCGCGTGCTATGGCTGTTGGCTGTCGGTGTCGCCTTGGTCTGCGTGGCCCTGGTATCGGCAAGACTGTATCGGGAGCATCATATGCGCCACGGCAAATGGACTCGGGCCGCGGCCGCTGCGGGCGTGGCGGCGGCGGGCAGTGGCCTGGCTGCCGCGGCCAGCCTTCCCGTGCCGCCGACCACGATCGGCATAAATCTAAGCTCGCCCGCGCCCTATCGCGCCTCGCGCGCTTTCGCGAACCTGGTGCTGGGCAGCAACTGGCAACTGGCCGCGCCCAAGCCGCCGCCGATCACGCCCGATCAGCTCGACAAGGACGGCAACCTGTTGCGGCTTCCGAACGACATCGCCGTTTACCGCATGCTCAACCAGCCGGCCTTCGGGAGCGACGCGACGATCCGCTGCACCTTCGCGGGTCGCGGCATGATCAAGGTCGCGGGCAGCGGCGTGCGCGGCAATAATACCGGCGGCGCCAACGACGTGACCTTCCACTGGGTGAATAACGGATCCTACGGCAAGTCGCTGATCATGCTGAAGATCATCGCGCTCGACCAGACCAACCCGATCCGCGATCTGGATTGCCGCGAGGCCAATATGCCACGCAACATCCGGTTCGAGCCGCACTTCCTGGATTTCGTTCGCCAGTTCAAGGTCATCCGCTTCATGGATTGGCAGAACACCAACAACAATGCGCCGGTGACGTGGGGCACACGGCACACGCCGAGCTCGGTCGAGGTCCGCGATCAGGACGGTGTCTCGGTCGAGGACATGGTCGATCTGGCGACGCAGACGAACACCGACGCCTGGTTCAACATGCCGTGGAATGCCGACGACGATTATGTCCGCCGCTTCGCGCAATATGTGCACGATCATCTGCCACGCGACCGCCACGTCTATGTCGAGGCCGGCAACGAGGTCTGGAACGCGCAATTCCCGGCGAGCAAGCAGGCGAAGCAGGAAGGCGTGGACGAAGGCCTGTCGCCCAACCCCGAGGACGCCCGGCTGTTTCGCTATGCCGAAAAGCTGACGCAGGTGATGGATATCTGGGCCAAAGTGTTCGCCGACCGGCCGGGCCAGCTGATCCGTGTGGCCAACTGCCAGAACGGCCCCAACCGGTCCAACCAGGTGCTCGCCTACAAGGACACGGCCAAGCATATCGATGCGCTGGCGACCGCGCCCTATTTCGGCTTCGATCTGCGCATCAACCCGCCGACGAATACGGACGAGGCCTTTGCCCGCATGAACGACCTGGTCGACAAGGCGCTCGATTCCGCCGGGCACGCCAAGGCGGTCGCGTACAAATTTGGCAAACGCTATATCGCCTATGAGGCCGGGCAGCACATCATCCTGCGCAAAGACAAGGAACTCCCGCCGTTGATCCAGCGCGATCCGCGGATGTACGATGCCTATAAACGCTACCTGGATACGTGGCGGGAGAAGTTCGGCGACACGATCATGATGTTCGATTCGGTGCAGCCGATCGTCGGCACCGGATCGTGGGGCCTGCTCGAATATCTGGGCCAACCCGTGGCCGACGCGCCCAAGATGCGCGCCGTCAGCGATGCGCTGCATCAGGCGCAACGTTGAGGGTTTTGGGTGATGCGACGCGAGCGATCCGCCAGGCGCAGGGCGCTTCTGCGCCAGCGTCCGCGGGGCCGGTGAACTGATGCTTTCGCAGCTCCTCATGACGATCAAAGGCGCGGTGCTGCTGTTCTTTGCAGTCCATGCCTTTGCCTACCTGCTCAAGCGGGAGGACGCCGACTGGGTGAAAGGCGCGCCGCTCAAGATTTTCGTCGGTTTCTACTGCATCGGCATGCTCTGCCACGTCGTCTGGCTGTTCTACCTCGCGATTTTCCTGGCGATCCCGCTCTATGCGAAGAGCAGGGGAGGGGCGGCGGCTCTATACGCCATCGTCTACGTCGCGGCGCCGGTGACCTTCTACAAGATGACGCTTCACGGCTCCTATCTGATGCCGGCGAACAAATATCTCTTTGCCACGCTCGGCCTGATGGTCGCCTATCTGCGCAACCGCGATCGGGGCCCGAAACCGCGGCTGCTCGCCCATTTCGACATCTCGATGATGATTATCGTCGTGCTGGAAATCTCCCAGGCGCGCGATCCCGATCTCAACCTGATGACGCGGCAGCTGATCCCGATCCTGCTGAACATCGTGCTGCCTTATTATTTTCTCAGCCGGGCGCTCACCTCTTGGGAGGATGTGCGCAAATTCATGCTCGCGCTGGCGCTCGGCGGCTTCGTGCTGGCGGTCGTCGCGACCTGCGAAGCCCATCTCCACTGGCTGCTGTACAAGCAGCTGGAGGCCAATCTGCATGCCACCGCGCAGACCAACGCCTTCCAGCAGGTGCGTGGCGGTATGATCCGATCGCCGGTGACCTTCCCCGAATCGACCTCGCTCGGCAATTTCCTGGCGCTGGGCGGAGTGGCGATGCTGACGATGCGTTCCGCCTTCCCCACGAAGCAGAAATGGTATTTTGCCTGCGCGGTGATGATCGTCGGGCTGATCGCGCCCAATTCGCGCGGCGCCTATTTCGGCATCATCATCGGATATCTGGCGTTCGATTTCTACGTGAAGAAGTGGGGGCCTCTCTTCGTCAAGTTCGCCGTCGTGACGGCGCTCTACACCGTCGGACTCGTGGCCGCGTCCCATTCGCAGTTCGTGGCGGAAATGATGGGCAAGGGTAACGCCAGCCGCGGCTCGACCGACTATCGCGTCCGCTTGTTCGCGCGCGGCATGGAAGAGATTCACAAGCACCCGATGCTCGGCACGACCATGAAGAAGGCGCTCGATAACCTCGAAGACATGCGTCAGGGCCAACACATCATCGATCTGGTCAATGGCTATATCAGTTATGGCCTGACGCTCGGCTATATGGGCATAATCGGGCTGGCGGGCGTGTTCGTGACCATGTGCCTGGCGATGCTGGCCGCGCGCCCGCGGTTCAACACCAATCCGATCGGGCGCAACGCCGGGGCACTGGTCTTTTCGGTCGCGCTCTTCATGATTCCGGTGATCGCCTTCACCAGCTTCGGCGGGGAAACCAGCACCTATTTTTACATCATCTGCGCGCTGGGCTCGGCGGTCTGGGCGTTGCGGCGCGTGCCGGTACAGCAGGCGGGCGGCGAGATGGCGCCGGCCGTCGCCGGTCCCCCGATCCGCGCCTTGATCCTCGCGGATCGGGAGGCCGCCCGGGCGCGTCGGAATGCCGCCAATGTGCACGGGACCCTTGAGGCTGGATGAGTCGGCGCTTCACCTGAAATGCTTTCGGCAGGTCGGCGGCGTCGCCGCGCGATGGCTTTGTTTCTTCGCGCATATCTGCTTATCCCCCTAAGGCGCAGCTGCTGCCGGGCGGACTGTTGGGGAGCAATATGCCGATCTTGAGCGACACCGATTCCTTCGTCGTCGAAAAACGGAGCTCGCTCGACTTTGCACGCGCGGTCGTAAGGGCCTGGGACGCCAGGCAGGTCCTGGTCGCGGTCGATCCCGCCGCGCCGCCGCCGCTGGCGGCGTTGAAGGACGCGCCGGTCCACGCCGTCGCGCCCGGCGGCGGCTGGTTCGATGCCCGGGTCGAGCTGGACGATGATCCCGCCCCCGCGCAGGTCAGCTTCTCGTCGGGCACGACCGGCCAGCCCAAGCCGATCCTCATCAGCCGCCGCGCCATTTCCGATACCTGCCGGCGCCTGATCGATGTGATGGAGATCGATAACTCGATCCGCGAATATATCGGCGTCCCGCTCACCTATTCGTTCGGCCTCGCCCGCCTGCGTACGGTCGCGGCGGCGGGTGGCCGTTCGTTCCTTCCGGAAAATGGCTTTCGGATCGACGAACTGGTTTCGATGCTCGATCGCGGCGAAATCAACGCGCTTTCGGCGGTGCCGACCCTGCTGCGGCTGGTGCTGCAGCAACGCGCGCAAATCGCCAAGGTCGGGTCGAAGCTCAAATGGCTCGAGATCGGCAGCCAATATATGAGCGGCGAGGAGAAGGCGCAGATCGCCGTCCTCTTCCCCAACGCGCGGATCGTCCAGCATTACGGGCTGACCGAAGCCTCGCGCACCACCTTCCTGCGGGTCGACGGCGCGAGTGCGGACGCGCTCGCCAGCGTCGGTCGGCCGCAGGGCGAAGTGCGCCTGCGGATCGACGAGGACGGCCTGATCTGCATCGCCGGCCCGCACCTTGCCGATGGCGTGCTGACCGACGCCGGGCTCACGCCGACCGCCGGCGCGGACGGATGGCTGCGCACGTCCGATCTGGGCGAGATGCGCGACGGCAATCTCCACTATCTCGGGCGCGCCGACGACCTGATCAACGTCAGCGGCATCAAGGTGCCGGCCGGGTTCCTCGAAGAGAATCTGCTCAAGGCGATGGGCGACGAGACGCTGGAGCTGGCGGTGATCGGCCGTGCCGACGCGCTGCGCGGCCAATCCCTGGTCATCGCGCACGGTGCCGGGCTCGATCTCGACGCGTTGCGCGACGCCGCCGATGCCGCGGCGGAGGAATGGAATCTCGCCGCCGGCGATATCGAATTGTGGCAGGTCCACGCGTTGCCG
>NZ_DATHFV010000054.1:0-16638 GCF_035317925.1 Sphingomonas sp. | reverse complement strand
ATCCTTGCCCGCAGCGAGGCGGCGCGTGGAGTAGGTCGGCGTCGAATAGCTGAAGCTGGTGTAGCTCAGGCCGTGGCCGAACGCATATTCGGGCTTGCCGGTGAAGTAGCGGTAGGTGCGGTTCTTCATCGAATAATCGGTGAAGGCCGGCAGCTGATCGGTCGACTTGTAGAAGGTGACCGGCAGGCGGCCGCTGGGATTCACCGCCCCCTTCAGCACCTCGGCGATTGCCTGACCGCCCTGCTCGCCCGGATACCAGGCTTCAAGCACCGCACGCGCCTTGGCCTCGTCGGCACCGAGCGCGATTGCGGAGCCGCTCTGCAGCACGACGACGACCGGCTTGCCGGTCGCCGCGACCGCCTCGAGCAAGGCGAGCTGCGCGGCAGGCAGCGCGATGCTGGTGCGGTCGCCACCGTCGAAGCCCGGCACCTTGAGCGGCATTTCCTCGCCCTCGAGCCACGCATTGAGGCCGACGAAGGCGACGACGACATCGGCATTCCGCGCATTGGCGACCGCCTCGTCGCGCAGTGCCTTGAGCGGCGGCTTCCACGCGAAGCTGATGTCGCTGGCGCGCGACGATTCATGCGCGAATTCGAGCGTGAAGACGCGCGGGGCCGTATCGGCGAAATGGACCGTCATCGGCTGGAAGGTCTGATCGCGACCGTTGCACTTGGCGTTGATCTTCAGATCGTCCGCGCCTTCGATATGGATCGTATAGGCTTCGGTGCCGTTGCCGACGTCGCAGCGGCGGCGCGTCTCGAACTGGAACTGATAATCGCCCGGTGCGGGCACCGCGATCTTGCCGGTCCAGCGCACCGAAAAAGTGGCCGGGTGAACGCCCGGCGCGGGATCGATCGAGGCCCAGTTGAAGTCGATTTCCTTGTCGGTGCGCGTCGCGACCGCGGACCCGGAGAAGTCCGCGCTGTTGTAGAAGGTTGCGGTCAGGCCGCCGGGGAATGCCGTCCTCGGCACCGGCACGGCGACTTCGGCGGTGAAGGGTGCGCCCTGCGCATAGCTGACATTGGCCTTGCCGAAGGCCGCTTCCATACCGTCGAGCGGCAGGATCGGCTGGGTCGGCGTGCCGTTATAATTGCCTTCGAGCCCGATCAGCGAATTGGCGGTCGGGCCGACCACCGCGATCGTTCGGTAGTGATTGGCAAGCGGAAGCGTGCCGTCATTCTTGAGCAGCACGATCGATTCTCGCGCCGCGCGCAACGCGAGCGCCTTGTGTGCGTCGCTGTGGTTCTGATCCATGCCGATCTTCGAGAAGGGCACCATCTCGGCGGGATCGAACATGCCGAGCCGCATCCGCGCGGTGAACAGGCGCTTCAACGCCACATCCATGTCGGCTTCGGCGAGATAGCCCTGGCGCACCGCCTTGGGCAGTTCGAGCATCTCGTCCTTGAAGTCGCAGCCGGTGTCGGTGCCGGTCTTGACGCTCAGCGCCGCGCCCTCGGCACCGGTCTTGGTCTGGTGGTGGCCGGTGGTGACGTCGTCGACCGCGCCGCAATCCGACGTGATGAAGCCCTGGAATCCCCAGTCGCGCCGCAGGATATCACCAAGCAGGGTCTGGTTGGCGCAGGCGGCCTTGCCGTCGACGGCGTTGTACGCGCACATCAGCGAATAGGCCTTCCCCTCGGTGATCGCGCGGCGGAATTGCGGGAGATAGGTTTCGGTCAGGTCGCGTGGGCTCGGATCGACGTTGAAGCCGTGGCGGAGCAATTCCGGCCCGGAATGGACCGCGAAATGCTTGGGCGTCGCGATCGCCTCGAAATATTTGGAATCGTCGCCCTGGACGCCGCGGATGAATTCGGTGCCGAGCGTGCCGGTCAGGTACGGATCCTCGCCCAGCGTCTCCTGGCCGCGGCCCCAGCGCGGATCGCGGAAGATGTTGATATTGGGCGACCAGAAGGTCAGCCCGTAATAACGGTCGAAATTCCCCTCGCGCTGCGCCTGGTTATATTTGGCGCGGCCCTCGGTCGCGACGACGTGGCCTTCGTCGCGCAGCATGTCGGCATCCCAGGTCGCGGCCATGCCGATCGCCTGCGGGAACATCGTTGCTTCGCCCGCGCGCGCGACGCCGTGCAGCGCCTCGTTCCAGTAATCGTAAGCCGGCACGCCCAGCCGCGGAATCGCCGGCGCCGTGTTCTGCATCTGCGCCGCTTTTTCCTCGATCGTCATGCGCCCCACCAGATCGGCGACACGCGTGGAAACGGGCGCGGACGGATCCTTGTAAAGCTGGGCCGTTGCCGCCTGCGCAAGCGCCAGAGCGCTCGTGATAGCGCTACCAAAAATGGCGATGCGGGCGGCGGTTGAGCGACGGGTCACGGGCGATCCTCTCTGCTGGCGCACCCCATCATCGCGCGGGGCGTCGCCCTATCGTTACGACAGCGGCGCTTCTTGGGGAAGCCCGACCTTAGTGCATATATACGAGCGGCTCGGCGGCGACATAGCGGCGCTGTTCCGGGAAGGACACGCTGCGCGTGTCGACGTCGATCACCTGGCGTTGGATCTTGCCCGCATCGAGCGACGCCTTGTGCCAGACCGGCAAACCCGGGCCGTTCGGATTGCCGGTCTTGATGAAGTTCGCCCAGTACGCGCTCATCGTCGCCGAAACCTTCCGGTCGTCCTCGGTCCAGGCGTAGATCGGATTCACGTCCAGATTGCCGAGCGCATATTCGATCTCGGCGCTGTGCAGTGCGCCCCAGCCCGCCTTGCTGCCGGGATCGAGCAGGAAACGCGGCCGGACATGCGCATAGTAATAATAATAAGTCGGTGCGCCGGCCTGGCGCTGCAGGTCGAACCATTTCCAGGTCGGCAGAGCGAGAAAGTCGTCGCTCGCGAGCGCGGTCGCCATCGGCAAAACGTCGGCATCGGTCGTGACCGGATAGAGCGCGAACACCGCATCCGCTTTGTCGCCGAGCACACGCGTCAGGCCGGCGCGATAAGCGGCGACGGTCGGCGGACCATCGCCGAACACGGCTGTCCCTGCGGCCTCCTGCGAGTTCGAGCCTACCAGCAGCGGCACGCGCGCAGCGTTGCCGCTGCCGAACGTCACCGACGGCGGCTCGGTCAGGAAATAGCCATCGATTATCGGGTCGGATGACAGATCGTTGGCCTTGTCCTGCGCCGCAAGCAGTTGGTCGGCCGGCATGGCGCGCAGCGCGGCCAGCGTGGGCGCACCGATGCTTTGCGCGAACGCCGCGCCCTTCCGCTCGGCATCGGCGAGCATGTGCGGCGAAAATTTCTGCATCAAGCCCCCGCTCTCCCCGATCGCGCCGGCGATCAGGCCGCGCGACAGAGGCGAGGCCATCAGCCCGCTAACCGACATCGATCCGGCGGACTCGCCGCCGATCGTGATATGGTTGGGATCGCCGCCGAACGCCGCGATGTTGCGCCTGACCCAGGCGAGCGCGGCGACCTGATCGAGCAGGCCGTAATTGCCCGATGCATGATGCGGCGAACCGGCAGTAAGTTCGGGATGCGCGAGCGAACCGAACACGCCGAGCCGGTAATTCATCGTCACGACGACGATCCCGCGCGCCGCCATCGCCGCGCCGTCATAGCGCTTTTCCGAGCTGTCGCCCGCCTCGAAGCCGCCGCCATAGACATAGACCAAGACCGGCAATTTTTCCCGCGATGCGCGGTCGAGCTTCGCGGGTGTCCACACGTTCAGATACAAGCAGTCCTCGCTCGGCGCGGGCGAGCGGAACATCATGTCCGAAAAGCGCGGCAGCTGCATGCAGCGCGGCCCGAATGATGTCGCCTGGCGAGTGGCTGGCCAGGGCGCGACCGGCTGCGGTTCGCGCCAGCGCAGATCGCCGACCGGCGGCGCGGCAAAAGGAACGCCACGAAATACGCTGACCGCCCCAAGGGAAGCACCCTCAATGCCGCCGCTATCGATCTTTGCCACAGGGCCGGCGATCGCCGCCGTTGCCACGCCGAATGCCAGCGCCGCTACCATCGCACCTAACCGCACGCCTTCACTCCTCATGGCCGCCGGTCTGATGCCGGCTCCAAAAAAAGAAGAGGCGCGAGAGCCATGCCCTCGCGCCCCATCCGGTCACTTGCCGGTCGGCAGCCCATGCTCTTCCAGCATCGGGCCGATGTCCGGATCCTTGCCGTAGAAAGCGCGGAACATCGTGCCGTAATCCTGGGTGTGGCCGCGCGACAGGATCAGGTCGCGGAAGCGTTCGCCGTTCTCGCGCGTCAGCCCGCCATGATCCATGAACCAGTGATAGGAATCATGCTCCAGCATCTGTGTCCACAAATAGGCGTAGTAACCGGCCGAATAGCCGTTCGCCCAGATGTGGAGGAAATAGCTCGACCGGTAACGCGGCGGCACGTTGGCGGTATCGAAGCCCATGCCGTCGAGCTGCTGCTTCTCGAATGCGTCGACGTCCTGGCGCGGCGCACTCGCCGGCAGGCTGTGCCAATCCATGTCGAGGATCGCCGCTTCGACCGTCTCGCCCAGCGCATAGCCCTGGTTGAATTTGGCCGCCTTCTTGATCTTGTCGACCAACGCCTGCGGCATCGGCGCGCCGGTGCGATAATCCTTGGCGTAGTTGGCGAGCACCTTGGGATCGAGCGCCCAATGTTCGTTGAACTGCGACGGGAACTCGACCCAGTCGCGCGCGGTGTTGGTGCCCGACAGCGTCGGATAGACCTGGCTCGCGAACAGGCCGTGCAGCGCGTGACCGAATTCGTGGAACATGGTGGTCGCGTCGTCGAACGAGATCAGAGCCGGCTTGCCTTCAGCCGGTTTGGTGAAATTCGCGACGTTATAGATAACCGGTTTGGTTTTCAGCAGATAGGATTGGCCGACGAAATTCGACATCCACGCGCCGCCCGATTTGTTGTCGCGCTTGAAATAATCGAAATACATCAGGCCAAGCTCGGAGCCGTCCTTGTCGTAGACGGTGTAGACCATCACGTCCGGCTGATAGACCGGGATGTCGGTGCGGCGCTTGAAGGTCAGGCCATAAAGCTGATTGGCGGCGTAGAAGACGCCTTTCTCGAGCACCGCGTGCAGCTCGAGATAGGGCTTCACCTCATTCTCATCCAAGTCGTACTTGGCCTTGCGGACGCGCTCGGAATAACGCTCCCAATCCCACGGCTTGAGCGTGAAATCCTCGCCGCCCGCGCGGATCGTGCGCTGCAATTCGGCGACTTCGCTCTTCTGCTCCTCGGCCAGCGGCGGCACGAGTTGGGCCATGAAGGCTTTGGCCGCCTTCGGATTCTTGGCCATCTGATCCTGCAGCACATAATCGGCCCAGGTCGGGAAGCCGAGCAGCTTGGCTTTCTGCGCGCGCAGCCAGGCGATCTCGCGGATCGTCGCGCGCGTATCGTTGTCATCGCCCTTCTCGGCGCGCGTCCAGCTCTGCTGGAACAACGCTTCGCGCGTATCGCGATTGGCGAGATTCTGCAGCTGGGGCTGCTGGGTCGTATTCTGCAGCGGCAGCAGATATTTGCCGTCGAGCTTGCGTTCGGCCGCGTCCTTGGCGGCAGCCGCGATCGCACCGTCATCCAAACCGGCAAGCTTGGCCTTGTCGTCCACGATCAGCGCGCCGGCCTTGGCGGCGGCGAGCAGTTTCTGCTGGAACGCGGTCTCGAGGCTCGACAGCGCGGTGTTGAGCTTGCGCAATTTGGCCTGGTCGGCCGGGCTGAGCTGGGCGCCCGCGCGGATGAAATTGCCGTGATAGATTTCGAGCAGCTGACGCTGTTCGGGCGTCAGCTTGAGCGTGGCGCGCCGGGCGTAGATCGCCTGAACACGCGCGAACAATTTGGCGTTCAAATAGATCGAATCCGAATGCTGGGTCAGCTTGGGGGATTCGATCTCCTGCACCTTGTCGAGCGTCGGGTTGGTGTTGGCCGATACGACATTGAAGAAGGTGGTCGACGCGCGGTCGAGCATGCGGCCGGAGCGCTCCAGCGCGACGATCACATTGTCGAAGGTCGGCGCGGCGCGGTTGTTGGCGATGCGCGTGATCTCGGCGGCCTGTTCGGCCATGCCCGCTTCGATCGCCGGCTGATAATCGCCGTCCTTGATCAGGTCGAAGCGTGGCGCCTGGAACGGCAGCGTACTGGCCTTGGCGAAAGGATTGGACGCGGGGAGCGCTGCGTTGCCCATGGATGCAACAAGGCACGCGGCGGCACCCGAGGTCCAGAGCCACGTCATCGGTTTCATGTTGGAGGGATTCCTTCGGAAGATTGGAGCGGCGAAAGCCGGATGCCGCAACGTGGAACCGCGCCGCGATTTAATCAAGCCGCCGAAGGGCTAGGGAGCGGCGCGAAGCACCGCCCCCTCAAAGACTTAGGACAGGAAGGGCTTCGCGCCGAGCGGCACCACCGTGCGGCCGAAGGTTTCGTTGGTGATGATGCCGAAGCTGGCATAGAGCGCGAGGCTTCCGCAGACGAGACCGAGCCAGCCGCCGAGATGGCTGAGGCCCGGATGGTGCTGGATCGCGCCGATGCCGAGCAGCCCGAACGTCACCCACAAGGTGAGGAAGATCAGAAAGAGGACCTTGGGCAGGCGGAAGGTACTGATCCACAGATAGAGGGTCAGCACGCCCCACAGCAGCAAAGCGACACCGACCGTCGGGCCGGCAGCCGAGATGTCGATCCAGTGATTGCCCGCCAACAGCAGCAGCAACGCGAACCACCACCAGAAAGCGCCGTAGCTCAGGAAGGCTGTCATCCCGAACGTGTTGCCGAGCCGAAACTCGAACGCGCCGGCGAAGATCTGCATCAGCCCGCCGAACGCGAGCGCGAGCGGGATCACCACCGGTTCGCCGCCGGGCGGGAGCACGCCCGCGTTGATCAGACTCAACAATACCGTCGTCAGACCAAAGGCCACGAGCCCGAGCGCAGCCGGATTGGCCACGGGAGCCACCGTCACTTTAGTATCAGCCATCCTCATTCCCCCGAATTGCTCAAAGCTGTTGGCGCTTCGATGCGGGAGCGAGGCTATGGTTGCGCTATCCCGCGGTCAAGCAGCACTCACTCCACGTCGCGGCCGCGCATCAGCCGGCCAAGGCGCGCGAGATTGGGCTTGGAGCCAGCGCTGAGCAGGCTCGCCCGGAAGACACGGCCCAACATCACGAACTCGATCGCGATGAACGCCGCCAGCGTCACGCCGCAGCCGATCACCTCCCACAAAGGCACGCCCGCCCCGAGCCGCGCGAGCATGGTGAAGGGCGCATAGATCGGGATCCAGCTCATGATGCGCACGCCCACGCTGGAAGGGTCGCGCAGCACCGCCTGGGCGATGATCGCGAACGGCATCGCGATCAGCAGCATCACCGGGCTGAGATAGGATTGCGCGTCGCGGAAGCTGTCGCTCATCGCGCCGATCGTGAGGAAGATCATCGAGATCATCAGATAGCCGGCGAGAAAATAATAGATCATCGCCAGTGCCACACTCGGCTGCTCCAACGGCGCCAGTGCCGGCCGCAGGAAATCGGCGATCATGCCCTGCGTCGCGAACGCCACGCCGATCGCGCAGCCGGCCCAGATGGCGACCATCGTCAGCCCGACCGCGACCGTGCCGAACAATTTGCCGTACATGAGCTGATTGGGGCTGACGCAGGCGAGCACCGTCTCGATCAATTTGTTCGACCGTTCCTCGATCGTCCCCTGCAGCATCCACGATCCCGACAGCATTAGCGACATCAGCAGCAGATAGGACACGAGCAAAGGCAGGATCGAGCGGATCACCATCTGCTCCTGCCCCTTGCCGGGCGACGGCCGGTTGATCGCGATCATCGGCGCGATCCGGCCGGCGGCATCGGCCATGTCCGGGCTCACGCCCTGCCCTTCGAGGAAGCGCAGCCGCATCGCCCGCGTGAGCGTGTCCTGGAGCGCGATCATCAGGGTGCCGGGAGGCGCACCGTCGGACCAGATCTGCACTGGCGAACGCCCGCTGCCAAAATTCCCCGGCACATAGACCGCATAATCGAGCGGTTCCCCTTCCTTCTTGGGCGGATTGATCAAGCCGGGCAGCATATTGGCCAAAGCAGCCGGATTGCTGGCGGCGATCGCCGGCGGGGTCGGCACGATCCGGTAATCGGGATCGGGCTTGTCGAAGGGCGGCGTATCGGCCGCGGCCACGCGCTTCATCACCGCTGCGGCATGGTCGGCACCCCCCGCGCGGGCGAAGGTCTGAACCTCGGTATCCGAATAATAACGGTCATGCTGCGCCCAAGGGGCTGCCGGATCGGCCCGATCCAGATCGTGGCTCTCCGAATAACGCGACAGGGACGTCAGCACCCGGCGCTGTTCGTCGAGCGCGAGCCGTTCGGCGATCGCCGGCGCGGCCTGGCCCGACGGATCGATCAGCATCACCGTCTCGGTGTGATCCTTCTCCATGAAATGCGACGCGATCGGGCCGATCGCGAGCGCCAGCGGCAGGATCAGCAGCGTGATCCAGAAGCTGCGCGTGGCGGCGATCTGGCGGAATTCGCGCGCGGCGACGAGCAGGATGGGATTGGTCATGCCCGGCCCTCCTCTCCGCCGACAATATGGAGGAAGACGTCGTGCAGGCTCGGTCTGCTCTGTTCGAAACGGCGTAGCGCGAAACCGCGTTCGGTACAGACCTGGAGCAGATCGCCGGGATCGGCGCCGGGCGCGAGGCTGACGCCCCATTCGGTCCACCCATCCTGGCCGCCATGTTCGGTCACAGCGACCACGCCGGGCAGTCCCGCCGGCGTTGTCCGCGACAGGATCGTCAGGCGTGCGGGCAAGGTCGCGCGCGCCGCATCCTGCGTGCCTTCGAACGCCTTGCGCCCTTGCGCGAGCAGCAGCAGCCGATCGCACAGCCGCTCGGCATGCTGCATGACATGCGTTGAAAAGACGATCGTCGCGCCCTGGCGCGACAGCCGCTTGATCTCGTCCTCCAGCAACCCCTGATTGACCGGATCGAGACCTGAAAAGGGCTCATCGAGGATCAGCAATCTGGGCGCGTTGACGATCGCGGTCGCGAGTTGGACCTTCTGCGCCATGCCCTTCGACAATTTGTCGATCTTGGTGTTGGCCGAACCGCCAAGGCCGAAGCGATCCAGCAGCGCCCTTCCCTCGCGCCGCGCATCATTGCGCGTCATGCCCTTGAGCCGCCCGAAATAGGTGATCGTGTCGAGCGCGGTCATCGTCCGATAGAGACCGCGCTCCTCGGGCAGGAACCCGAGATCGGCGCTGTTCTCACGACCGGGGGTGCGGCCCAATATCTCGATCCGGCCCGATGTCGGCCGGATGATGTCGAGCACCATGCGGAGCGAAGTGGTCTTGCCCGCGCCGTTGCCGCCGAGGAAACCGAACACCTCTCCATCGCGCACCGCGAAGCTCAGATCGTCGACCGCGCGCTTTTCGCCGAAATCCTTGGTGACCGAATCGAGAAGCAATGCAGGCATGCGAATTCCTCTGCGCGTCGGTTTGGATACAATGTTAACGCGCTCTCACCCAATCTATGGCAAGCTGCGCACGATGTTGCGACAGGTGAAAGCTCCGAAATCGTCGGCAGGGCCGTCCCGCCCGTCCAGACGAACTGCGGAAGCGAAGGCTCGCACGATCGGCCAGGCGATTTCCGACCTGCGCTTTGAGATCGCGGTGGTCGGCCTGCTGCTGCTGACGATCGCGGCGATCTGCTTCGCCAACCTGATCCTGCGCAACACTTTGGTGATCAGTCCCGCACAGCCCCTCGCCTTCACCACCGAATGGCATGGCGACGAGGGGATGGGCGGCAATTCCACGGTCGACGCGGATGTCCGCCAGCCGCTGACCTGGTCGTGCGCGCTGCGCCCGCGCTATCAATATCCCTATTGCGCCTATGAGATCGTGTTCGACGGGCATAGCAATCGCGGACTCGATCTGAGCAAATTCCAGACGATCACGATCACGCTGGACTATCGCGGACGCGCGGATTCCTTCCGCGTCTATCTCAAGAATTTCGATCCCCATTACAGCGATCCAAAGAATCGCGAGACGCTCAAATACAATCAGATCGAGCTGCCTGTCCGCAATGGAAAGGCCGTAATCGAAGCCCAGCTGGAGGATTTCAAGGCGGCGGACTGGTGGCTGCAGAAGAGCCGCCTGCCCTATCGGCTGAGCCATGCGCAGTTCGACAATATCGTCTCGCTGGAGATCGACACCGGCAACAGTGCGCAGCTGGGCCAACACCGCTTCCGCGTCGAAAGCATCATGCTGCGCGGCAATATCGTGCCGATCGAGCAATGGTATCTGGGCATTCTCGGTTGCTGGATCATCCTGATCTGCCTGTTCCTGATCTCCCGCATCCTCGGCCTGCAGCGCGATTTGCGGCGGCGGCGGCTGCTCCATGCGGTCGCCCAGGGCGAGGCGCAGCTCGCGCAGGAATCCGCGCGGCGCGATCATCTGACGGGTCTGTACAACCGCCTGGGCGTGACCGAGCGCTATCAGCAGATGCTGGCGGATGGCCCGGGCAAGCCCGTCGCGATCATGCTGATCGACCTCGATCACTTCAAATCGATCAATGACCGCTTCGGGCACGTACAGGGCGACGACGTATTGGCCGCTTTCGCCGCACTGTTGCAGCACAATGTGCGCGAGACCGATCTGACCGGCCGCTGGGGCGGAGAGGAATTCCTGCTGATCGCGCGGGTCAGCGACGCGCACGCCGCGGTCGAACTCGCCGAGAAGCTGCGTATGGTGATCGGCTCCGCCAGCTTCGTCCATGGCCGGCTGACGGCGAGCTTCGGCGTCTATTTTGCCGAAACGCTGCCGGACAAATTGGGGCCCGCCATATCCCGCGCCGACCGCGCGCTTTATGCGGCCAAAGAGCAGGGGCGCGATCGCGTGGTATTGCATGAGCCGGCGCCGGATCCGGCGGGACCCAAGCGCGCCTGACAAAATCAGGTCAGCACCGCTTCCCTTCCGGTACAACCCGCTTAGGATGCCCTCCTCCAGATGAGGGAATTTCGATGCCGGTCAGCACTTTATCCGTTCGTACCCGCGCCCTGATGGCAGCCTGCGCGCTGGGGTTCTGCACCCCCGCCGTCGCCGGCCCCAATCCGGCAGCCGAGGCGCAGGCGCTCGATATATTGAAGCATGCGATCGCGTTTCGCAGCGTGCAGGGGCCGGGCAACCAGACGCCGCAACTGGCGGCCTATCTGAAGCAGGTGCTGGTCGCGGGCGGGTTCGCCGCCGACGACGTGACGATCACTCCGGTCGACGATACCGCCTTCCTGGTCGCGCGCTATCGGGGTTCGGATTCCAAACTCAAGCCGCTGCTGCTGTCGGGGCATATCGATGTGGTCGAGGCCAAGCCCGCCGACTGGGAACGCGACCCGTTCACGCCGGTGATCGAGAACGGCTATATCTATGGCCGCGGCGCGACCGACATGAAGTTCGACGACGCACTGATGATCGCCAGCCTGATCGATCTCAAGCGCCAGCATTTCACGCCCAAGCGCGATGTCGTCCTGACCCTGTCGGGGGACGAAGAGACGATCATGAAGACGACGCAGATGCTCGCCGCACAATTTCCCGACGCGTACATGCTGCTCAACGGCGATGGCGGCGGCGGCGCGCTGAGCGAAGACGGCAAGCCGGCCTATTTCGTGCTGGAAGGCGCGGAGAAGGCCTATGGCGATTATACTTTGACCTTCACCAATCCCGGCGGCCATTCGAGCGCGCCGCGCAAGGAGAATGCGATCTACGAACTGTCGGCGGCGCTGACTCGGATCGGCAACCACCAGTTTACGCCGCAGTTGAACGATATCACCAAGGCTTATTTCCTCACCGCCGCCGACCGCGCCGATCCCAAGACGGGCGCGGCGATGCGCGCCTTTGCCGCCGACCCGACCGACAAGGACGCGATCGCGACGCTGACCGCCGATCCGTCACATGTCGGCCAGATCGGCACGACCTGCGTCGCGACGATGATCGATGGCGGCCACGCCTTGAACGCCCTGCCACAGCGCGCGACCGCCAACATCAACTGCCGGATCTTCCCCGGCACGTCGTTCAAGCAGGTCGAGGACGAACTGGTGCGCGTCGCCGCCGATCCCAGGATGCAGATCAAGTTCATCGACACCGGCACCACCGCCAGCCCGCCGTCGCCAATGCGCGCCGACGTGACCGCTGCCGTGCGCGCGGGGCTCGATATCGCCTACAAGGGGGTGCCGATCATCCCGAGCATGGCGTCAGGCGCGAGCGACAGCATGTGGTTCCGCGTGCGCGGCGTGCCGAGCTACGGCGTCGCGCCGGTCTTCATCAAGGATTCGGACGACTTCTCGCACGGGCTCAACGAACGGACGCAATTGTTCAATATCGCGCCGGGCGTGGCTTATTGGAACGTGGTGATCAAACGCCTGTCCAACTGAGCGGATAAGGGCGAGGCGCCAACGGCCCCTCGCCCCCATCACAACTCAGAATTTGTAGCCGACGCGGACACCGATCGTGCGCGGCTGGTAGATCGCATAATAAGCGCGCTGCGAGCAGGCGCCGCATTCCTCGAACGAGGAAAGCTGCGCGCGCTTGTCGAACACATTCTCCCCGAAGATTTCGGCGGTGATGTTGCCCCATTCATAGCCCGCGGCCAGATCGACCAGATCATAGGAATGAAGCAGCGGCGGCGCATCGGTGGTCGATACGCCGATGCGCAGCGCCGACGACGCCGAACTCGCATGCGTCCACACACCCTGAAGGTGCGCCTTGCCATCGCCGAGCGCCCATTCATAACGGCCGGTGCCGGTCACCTTGAACTTGGGCGTAACCGGCAGGCGCGACCCCTTCGGCGCGACGACGCTGTTGCCGGTCGCCGGGTCGCAGGTGAAGGTCGGGTCGTCGACAGCGCACAGATTGTTGCGGGTCTTGGCGTCGAGATAGGCGCCGGTCACGTTCAGGCTGAGCCCGTTCACCGGATAGATGGTGATGTCGGATTCGATGCCCTTGATGCGCGCGTTCGGGCCGTTGTGGATCTCGGTGAAGCTGTTCGCACCGAGGAAGCTATACTGGAAGTGCTTCCAGTCATCCACGAAGATGGCGCCGTTCCAGCGCAGCTTGTGATCCAGCCACGACGTCTTCCAGCCGATTTCGTAGTTGGTCAGATAATCGGGTTGGTAGGCCGGGATATCGGCACGGCGGTTGATGCCGCCCGGACGGAAGCCGCGTGACCAGGTCGCATAGACCATATGATCGGAATCGACCTTCCACGTCAGGTTGACGCGGTGGATAAAACCATCGTCCTTGATCCGCTTCGGCACGACCTTGCCATCTTTGTACACGCCCAGATCGGTACAGGGCGCGCCCGCCTCGTCCGGCGGAAGCAAGGTACCGCCCGGATTGTCGCGCACGGTCGAACCGTCGGTATTGTAGCAGGCGGCGACGCCGGTGCGCGAGCTGCCCGCCGCGTTGAACGGCGGCCCGTTCGGATTGCGGCCGAAACCGAAGAAGCCGATCAGCGAGTTGTCGAACTTGTAGTAACGCAGACCGCCGGTCAGCGTCAGGTTGGGCAGGATGTCGTAGGCAGCCTCGCCGAACGCGGCATAATCCTTGTCGACGCGCTTCTGCTGGGTCAGCCACAAAGTGCCCGGAAAGCCGTTGACCGACAGATCGCTGGCCAAGCCCGCCACCTGATAATCCTGGCGGATATTGTGATATTGACGCTGGTAAAACAGACCGCCGACGATCCGGAAAGGCTGGTCGACCGGCGACGAGATACGCAGTTCCTGGCTGAGCTTGTTGAACTTGTCGGTGCCGATAATATGCTGCAGCGGCGCGATTTGGTTACCGGCATTATCCTGATAATAGAAGTAGTTGGCCAGGCCGCCGTAGGACGCATACATGGCGTCATAGGCTTCGGCATAATCGGTATAGTCCGACGCCGAATTGATCTTCCGCTTCAGATAGGCGCCGGCATAGGTGAGATCCCAATTGCCGATCTTGCCTTCGATCGTGAGCGCGCCCTGGATGAAGCGGTCATGATTATAATCGGGCAGGAAATGCTGGACCTGCAGATCGCCCAGATTGGGGTCGGTGCCGAACGTGCCGTGATTCTTCTGGTCCTGACCGAATGCGGTCGCGGTCGCGGTCCAATTGTCGTTGAGATCGATCTTGAGCGCGGCACGGCCGCCCCACACGTCCACGTCATTGTAATTCTTCTTCACCAGCGCGGCGTTGTCGACGGTGATGCCGGGTGCGTAAGTAGTGTTGCCGTCCGCATCAGTGCCGTTGGGTGCGCCGAGAAACGTGCGCGTGCCGTGGATATTGTCGATGAAGCCCGCGTCATGCTCGTAGAAGCCGACGATGCGGACCGCGATGCTTTCCGACAGCGGCGCGTTGATGAAGCCCTCGACCTTGCCGCCCTTGCTGCCGAGATGGACCGTGTTCGCCTCGGCATCCATCGCGCCGTAGAAATGCGACGTATCAGGCTTGTTGGTGATGATGCGGATCGTGCCCGCTTCGGATGAGGCGCCGTAGAGCGTGCCCTGCGGGCCGGACAGCGCCTCGATCCGGGCGATATCGTAGATGTGGACGTCGAGATTGCCGCCGATCGTCGTGATCGGCTGCTCGTCGAGATAGACACCGACCGACGGGAGCGAGCCCGAATGGTTGCCGTCGCCGCCCGAAGCCGCGCCGCGGATATAGATGCTGGTCGAACCCGGCTGCGAGGTCTGGAACGACACGCTCGGCAGCTGCTTGGTGAATTCGTTGAAATTGGTGACGTTCAGCTGTTCCAGCTTGGCGGAGCCCAGCGCCTGGATACTGATCGGCACATTCTGAAGGTTTTCGGAGCGCTTCTGCGCGGTGACGACGATCTCTTCCGGCTGGTTGCCGGCATCGGTGGCGGCAGCGGCCGGGGCAGCGTCGCTCGGCTTGTCCTCGGCGAAAGCGGCGCTGGAAACACCTGCGAGGATCGTCCCGGCCAGCAAAGCGGCCACGAGGCGGGGTTGGCGCATGTTATTGACTCCCTGTCTCTTATGGACGGAGAGGCTGTTACTGAGCCGTTATGGTGTCAATCCGCCGCAGCCCAACGTGCAGCTTTTGCGGTGCAGCATTGCAAACATGTCACGCTTGATATGGATAGGCCTCAATCAAGCCGCCGAGCGCCTGTCGCAGCGGATCGAGCCAAGGCTCGAAATGACGCCATTGCTCCATACCCTCGCGAAAGATCGGCCGGCGCACCTGTTCCGACGAGGCGGTGCGCACCGCGCGTTCGGTTTCGTGGAAGCGCAGGCAGGCAGGCTCGAAATCCAGCCGCGCGTGCGCCAGCAACGCGCGCACCTGGGCCTCGGTATCTTCGACCATCGCCTCATAGAAGACGCGATGAACATGGCCCGGCAGCACGCCGTCATAATGATCCATCAGCCGGACATAATCGGCATAATAAAGCCCGATATCGGCAAGGTCGTAGGTGAAGGTCTGGCCGCGCGCGAAATGCTGCTTGAAGTTGGACAGGCAGCAGCCGAGCGGATGACGGCGTGCATCGATGATGATGGCGTTCGGCAGGATCAGCCGGATGAACCCGACATGCGCCCAATTGTTCGGCATCTTGTCGACGAAGCGCGGCCGATCGGTCTTGCGCTGGATGCGCGTGCGATCGAGATATTCCTCGCCCAGCGCGCGAGCCTCGTCCTCGGTGAGCGCGGCCATGCCGGATAACCCGACCCGCGCGGCCAATGTCGCGATATCGGACAATTCGGTCGTGCCCTCGACCTGGCTGTGGCTTGCCAAAATCTGCTCGATCAGGGTCGAGCCGGAACGCGGCAGCGAGACGACGAAGATAGGGTCGTCCCGAAGCGCACCCCACCCCTCGCGCGCCGCGAAGAAGTCGCGCGTGAAGATTTCGGGCTGGCGGTCGACCGACGCGCTCAATTCGGCGGGATCATAGTCGATCAGCGCGCGGCGCTGGTGATTCGCCTCGACATAATGGCCGAAGGAAGTTTCGTAGCGCCCTTCATCCTCCTCCGCCTTGCCGAGCGCGAATTGCAGGTGGAAGCGATCCTCGTCGGTCAGTCCGGGCAAATCGAGCGCGGCGCGCATCGCCGCGCGATCGGCATCGGTGAAGCGGACCGTCTTGAGGTTGGCGAGGCTCCACCACGCTTCGCCAAGCGTCGGCTGCAGATCGAGACCGCGGCGGTAAGCGTCGATGCTCTCGTCCTGCCGGCCGATCGTCTTCAACGAATGGCCGAGGCTCATCCAGACCTTGGGCTGGTTGGGATAGGAAATCAGCACCTGACGATAGAGCGCGATCGACGGCTCGTAATCGCCGAGCCGCGCCAGCGCCGCCGCCTTCAAATTGATGTAGGACGGGTGGCCCGGTTCCAGCGCGAGCAATTGATCGATCTCGCCGATCGCCTCGTCGGAACGCCCTTGGCGATGGAGCGCAATCGCGAGATTGTGGCGCGCGGCGGCAAAGCCCGGCGCCAATTCCAGCGCGCGCCGCAGCAACGTCTCGGCATCCTTGTTGCGGCCGATGCGGCCCGCGAGCTCGGCGAGCATGCGGATCGCGCCGATATCGGTCGGACTTTGCTTGAGCCGTTCGCGCAGGATCGGCTCGGCGCGGACGAGCTCGTTGCGTGCCAGCGCGTCGGCCGCTTCCTGCAACGCCGGATCTGCGGTCGAGGCGCGCAACGCGGCGAGGTAAGCAGCGTCCCCGCCCGCCTC
>NZ_DATHFV010000053.1:0-6594 GCF_035317925.1 Sphingomonas sp. | reverse complement strand
ACCCTGGTAGGCGACATAGCGGGCGAGGCCCTGTGCGTCCGAATAAGCGAGGCTCTTCATCAGCTGCCAGCCGGAGAAGTTGGACGCGCCGATATAGCCGATCTTGCCCGCGCTGATCAGGTCGTCGAGCGCGCGCAACGTCTCCTCGACCGGGGTGAGCGCGTCGAAACCGTGCATGAAATAGAGGTCGATATGCTCGGTCTGGAGCCGCTTGAGGCTGGCCTCGACCGAACGGACGATGTGGAAGCGCGACGAGCCGACATCGTTGGGGCCGTCGCCCTTGCGGAAGGTCGCCTTGGTCGAGATCAGCGCCTGATCGCGCTTGCCCTTGAGCGCCGCGCCCAGAATCTCTTCCGACGCGCCGCTCGAATAGACGTCGGCCGTATCGAACAGGGTAACGCCCGCATCCAGGCAGATATCGATCAGCTTGCGCGCTTCCGCGACGTCGGTGTTTCCCCAGCGTTCGAAGAAGGCGTTGGAGCCGCCAAACGTGCCGGTGCCGTAGCTCAGGACGGGAACCTTGAGGCCGGAACGGCCAAGCTGACGATAGTCCATGGATGCGCCTTCCTGGAGAAGTTCGAACGGGCGGCAGATAAGGCTCTCGCCGCCCGCTTCAAGCAAGACTCCGGACCTATTCTCGGCGGATTCGCGCTATCCGACGGAAAGGCCAGGCAATTAGAATGTCAGGCGGGCTCGGGCACGCGATAGCGTTCGGCCACGTCGCGGCGCGACAGGTTCGGCCCCATCGCCAGCCGCGCGTCGTTGAACGCGGTCCATTGGCCTTCGTCGGCCAGCGGCGGGATCGTCACCGTCTCGCGCCGGTCGAAACCGACCAGCGACGCATCGACCAGGTCGTCGACCGTCATCACGATCTCGGGCGGGAAGGCGTCGACGTCTTTACCCGACCGCTCCCAGATTTCGGTGCGCGTCGCGCCCGGCAACACGGCCTGCGTATAGACGCCCTTGTCCTTGAGCTGGCTGGCGAGACTGAGGCTCAGGTTGAGCAGATGCGCTTTGGAACCCGAATAGAGGCCATCGAACAGATCCGGCGCGAGCGCCAGTACCGAAGCGATGTTGACGATCGCGCCGCGGCCGCGCGCGACGAACGCCTTGGCGGCCGCCGAGGCAAGCAGGGAAGGGGCGGTGATGTTGAGCGCGATCAGCCGCTCGATCTGCGCCGGCTCGACCTCGACGATCGTGCCGGTCATGGACATGCCGGCATTGTTGACGAGAATGTCGATCGACGGATCGGACGCAAGCCGCTTCTCGATCACGCCCAGGTCGTTGCGGTCGGTCAGGTCGGCGCGCACCACGTCCACCGTCACGCCCGTTTCGGCGCGCAGGCGATCCGCCAGCGCATCCATCCGTGCCTTGTCGCGCGCGACCAGAATCAGGTCGTGTCCGCGTTTGGCGAGCCGGTCCGCATAGACCGCGCCGATACCCGAAGAAGCGCCCGTGATCAGCGCCGTGCCCGTATAATTCTTGCTCATGGTGAAACCCTTTCGCGACTCGGAGATAAGTGACTTGCATTTTGATAGTTATGTCGCTATCAAAATGCAATGGACAACGAAAAATATGCTTCCGGCACCTGCCCCGTGGGTCGCGGCGCCTCCCGCGTGCCCGATCTGTGGAGCATCATGATCCTGCGCGATGCCGCGCTGGGCCACACCCGCTTCGACCAATTCCGCAAGAGCCTGGGGATCGCGCCCAACATATTGACGCGCCGCTTGGCGGCGTTGGTCGAGGACGGCCTGCTGGAAAAAAGCCGCTACAGCGAACGCCCGCCGCGCGACGAATATGTGCTCACATCATGCGGGCGCGATTATCTGCCCGTGCTCCAGGCGATCGCGGCGTGGGGCACGAAGCATTTCGGCGGCGGCCCGCTTTCGACCACCTTCGATGCGGATACAGGCCAAAAGATCGAGCCGGTCGTGATCGATCGTGTGACCGGCAAACCGTTGAGTGAGATGAAGCTAAGGGTCGAGCAGCCTGGCTAGCCGCCCATTTCCAGCAATACGGCCCATTCGTCCTCGCGCACCGGCGTCACCGACAAGCGCGATTGGCGCAGCATCTCGAGCGCCTTCAGCCGCGGCTCGGCCTTGATCGCCTCAAGCGTCACCGGCTTGGCCAGCTTGCGTACCGGCTCCACCGCCACGCTCGCCCATTTGCCGTCGTCGCCGTCGGGCTGCCAGGCGCGCATGATCTCCATGATCCCGACCGCCGCTTTCTCGGTATTCGAATGATAGAACAGCGCCTGGTCGCCCGGCTGCATCTCCTTCAGGAAATTGCGCGCGGTATAATTGCGCACGCCGGTCCATTCGGTGCCCTTGTCGCGGACAAGGTCGTCCCAGCTATAGGCATCGGGTTCGGAACGCAGCAGCCAGTATCGCATCATTTCTCTGCCGGTGGGGTGATTGCCAGGTTCATCCGCGCCGCCGCGATCACCCGGTCGGGATCGTCCTGCCACGCGGTCACCGCGACATTGGCGACGCGCCCGCCGACGCGCACCACCTCGCCGCAGGCATAGACGTCCGCGGGCAAACCGGGGCGCATGAAATCGACCGTCACCGTGATCGGCTTGAACACCGATCGCGGATCCTCGCCTTCCTCAAGCGTCGCGTCGATCGCGGCGATGGCGGCGATTTCCAATAGGCCGGAAATCGCGCCGCCGTGGATTCCGCCCTGCAGGTTCAGCAGCCCTTCCGAAAAGGGCATGACCAGCAACGGCGCGCTATCGCGCTCGCCTTCGATGCGGATGCCGAGGAAGTCGGCATAAGGCAGCAGCGCGACGTCGCTCACTTGCCGTCCCCCAGGATCATATAGGTCGCGGTCAGGTGCGCGACCGGATCGTCGGGGTCGCCATCGTGCGCCAGCCCACGCACGAACGCGATCCGGCGTGTCAGCCGATAGCATTCGGCGCGGCCGGTCATGGTCTGGCCGGGGCGCGATGGGCGAAGATAGTCGAGCCGCAGATCGAGCGTCGCCTGCGGCTTGAATCCGCCGCGCTTCGTCCACACCGCGAAGCCCGCGGCCGTATCCATCAGCGATACGATCGGGCCGGAGGCGAGGATGCCGCTCGCCGCATCCGACACCAGCCGCCGGTCATAGTCGATCGCGAATTCGCACCAGTCGGCGCCTTGCGCCACGAAGCGCAGCCCGAGCGCGACGATATGCCCACCCTTTGCGGATGCCAGAAGTGCAGCAGGGTCGAAGCCGGTGGACATTATTCGTTCCGCATATGGAAGCGCCGCATCCGCCACAAGCGTCCAACTTCGTCATTCCTGCGTCGCGGGATGAAGTGCCTGCAAAGCGCCTGACGGTTCAGCTCAGCCGGTCGAGCGCTTCGTCGGACAGGGATCCCGGGATGATCATCACCGGGCAGCGCATCGTGCCCGCAGCCGCGCCCGCGAAATGCGCGACTAGCGGGCCGGGGGCGCCGTCCGCCGAGGCGCCCAATACCAAAGCCGCGACATCCGGCCGCGTCTCCAGCAATTCGCGCACTACCGCCACCGGATCGCCCTGGCGGACGATGATGTCGGGTTTGAGTCCGGTTTCCTTCATCAGTTCGCCGGCGGCTTCGGCGACCATGCCTTCGACGCGCAGCCTTTCTTCTTCCTCCATCGCCGCCTGCACGCCGGACCATTGGACGAACTCGGCCGCGGGTACGAGCGCGAGGATGGCGATCGCGCCGCCGGTCTTGGCCGCGCGTCGCGCGGCGAAGCGCAACGCGGTGCGCGCTTCGGGCTTGTCGTCGATCACGGCGAGATAAGTGCGCATCCGCCCTAGAAATCGCGCGTTCTCGGCCTTGTGGCAAGCTAGCCTTGACCCTGAGGGCACGCTGTCCGAAAGGAACGCCGCATTTCCGTCCCCGCCTGACAGAGGCCAGTCGTCCATGCCGATCGAAATCAAGATGCCCGCTTTGTCCCCGACGATGGAGGAGGGCACGCTGGCGAAGTGGCTCGTCAAGGAAGGGGATACCGTCAAATCGGGCGATATCCTCGCCGAGATCGAGACCGATAAGGCGACGATGGAATTCGAGACGATCGACGAAGGCACCGTCACCAAATTGCTCGTCGCCGAAGGTTCGGACGGCGTGAAGGTCGGTGAAGTCATCCTGATTCTCGCCGGCGAGGACGAAGATGCCTCGTCGCCCGCGCCCAAGGCCGATACCGCGCCTGCGCCCGCCAAGGCTGCCGCGCCGCAGAAGGAGCCCGAAGTCGCCAAGGCCGCGACGCCTGCACCGGCTGCGCCCCAGGCCGCCCCCGCGGCATCGGGTGATCGCGTCAAGGCGAGCCCGCTCGCGCGCCGCCTCGCCGAGCAGCAGGGCGTCGATCTGTCGAGCGTGACCGGGACCGGTCCGAACGGCCGCATCGTCAAGGCGGACCTTGCCGGCGCCCAGCCCGGTCAGGCCAAGCCTGCCGCCGCGGCGCCCCAGGCCGCTGCCCCCGCACCGGCTGCGGCGCACACGCCCGCCCCGGCGCCGGAAGGCGTACCGTCGGAAACGGTCAAGCTTTCCAACATGCGGAAAACGATCGCGCGCCGCCTGAGCGAATCGAAGCAGCAGGTGCCGCACATCTACCTGACGGTGGACATCAACCTCGACGCCTTGCTCAAGCTGCGCGGCGAATTGAACAAGGGTCTCGAAAGCCGTGGCGTGAAGCTGTCGGTCAACGACATGCTGATCAAGGCGCAGGCCGCCGCGCTGATCGAAGTGCCGTCATGCAACGTCCAGTTCGCGGGCGACAATTTGATCCAGTTCAAGCGCGCCGACATTGCGGTCGCGGTCTCGATCCCGGGTGGCCTGATCACCCCCGTCGTCACCGGCGCCGACACCAAGTCGCTGTCGGCGATCGCGACCGAGATCAAGGATCTCGCCGGCCGTGCGCGTGAGGGCAAGCTCCAGCCGCACGAATATGCCGGCGGCACCGCCAGCCTGTCCAACATGGGCATGTTCGGCATCAAGCAGTTCGAAGCGATCATCAATCCGCCGCAGGCGATGATCCTCGCGATCGGCGCGGGCGAGAAACGGCCTTATGTCGTCAACGACACGCTCCAGATCGCGACCGTGATGAGCGCGACCGGCAGCTTCGATCACCGCGCGATCGACGGCTCGGACGGCGCAGCCTTCATGGCCGCGTTCAAGCGCCTGTGCGAAAACCCGCTGGGCATGCTGGCTTGAGCAGCAACGATCCGGCGCTTCCCGTCGGAGAACCCGCCGTCCGGGTGGTCGCCATGCCGGCGGACACCAACCCCTATGGCGACATTTTCGGCGGCTGGCTGATGTCGATCATGGATAGCGCCGCCGGCACCGTCGCCTCGCGTTTTTCGAAAGGCCGCGCGGTCACGATCGCGGTCGACGGCATGACCTTCCACAAGCCGGTCAAGATCGGCGACGTCGTCTCGGTCTATGCCGATGTGATCTCGACCGGGCGCTCGTCGATGAAGATCGACGTCTCCGCCTGGCGCCGCATCCGCGCCGGTGAGGAAACCGATCGTGTCACTCACGCCATCTTCACCTTCGTCGCGATCGGCGATGACGGCCGACCCAGGGTTATCGGCGAATAGCAGCGCACTATATTGGTGCGGAAATTCCAGACATTCCGAACAGAAGAGGCTCCAGTGGCTGAAACCTTTGATCTCGCAATTCTCGGCTCCGGCCCCGGCGGTTATGTCGCGGCGATCCGCGCGGCGCAGTTGGGCATGAAGGTCGCGATCATCGAACGTGAGCGGCTGGGTGGCATTTGCCTCAACTGGGGCTGCATCCCGACCAAGGCTTTGCTGCGCACGTCCGAAGTCTATCATTACATGACGCATGCCGAATCCTACGGCCTGACGGTCGAGAAGGCCGGTTTCGATCTGCCCAAGATCGTCGATCGCAGCCGCAAGGTCGCGGGCCAGCTCAACGCCGGCGTCAAAGGCCTGATGAAGAAGAACAAGGTCACCGTGTTCGAAGGCGTCGGCACGCTCACCGGCAAGGGCAAATTGCAGGTCAAGACCGGCGACCAGAATGTCGATATCGTCGCCAAGAACATCATCCTCGCGACCGGCGCGCGCGCCCGCGATCTGCCTTTCGCCAAGGCCGACGGCGATCGCATCTGGACCTATCGCCACGCGCTGACGCCGGCCGACATGCCGACCAATTTGCTCGTGATCGGATCGGGCGCGATCGGTTGCGAATTCGCCAGTTTCTATTCGGATATGGGCGCCAAGGTGACGATCGTCGAGATGCTCGATCGCATCCTGCCGGTCGAGGATGCCGACGTTTCGGCCTTCGTCCAGAAGCAGTTCGAAAAGCAGGGCATGAAGGTGCTGCCCAAGCACGGCGTCGAGAAGATCGACGTGAAGCCCGGCCGCTCGGTCACCGCCACGATCAAGCTGCCCGACGGCAAGACCGAGACGCAGGAGTATAGCCACGTCATCGTCGCGGTCGGCATCGTCGCCAATACCGAGAATATCGGGCTGGAAGCGCTCGGCATCAAAACCGATCGCGGCCATGTCGTGATCGACACCATGTGCCGCACCAATGTCGAGGGCATCTACGCGATCGGCGACATTACCGGCGCGCCGTGGCTGGCGCACAAAGCGAGCCACGAG
>NZ_DATHFV010000052.1:0-9104 GCF_035317925.1 Sphingomonas sp. | reverse complement strand
ACCACGCTCTCTTATTCGCCGACCTTCGGCTACGACATCTGCTCGCGGCGCATGTCGAGCCAGACCAAGGCGAGCGACCGCTTCGACCTGTCGCGCTGGCGCGTGGCGGGCAATGGCGCGGACATGATCCGCCCCGACGTGATGCAGGCGTTCGTCGACGCCTTCGCCGAGGCCGGGTTCGACGCCAAGGCGTTCCTGCCCTCCTACGGCCTGGCCGAAGCGACGCTCGCGGTGTCGATCATGCCGCCGGGCGAAGGCATCGTCGTCGAACTGGTCGAGGAAACCGAGCTTTCGGGCGGCGGCTCCGCCTTGGTCGGCCGGCCGCAACGTTACCGCGCGGTGGTCAATTGCGGCGTTCCGGCACGTGACATGGAAATCGCGATCCGCGACGAGGACGGCAATCCACTTCCCGACCGCGCGATCGGCAAGGTCTGGTGCCGCGGTCCATCGGTGATGGTCGGTTATTTCCGCGATCAGGAGGCGACCGACGCCTGCCTCGTCGACGGGTGGCTCGACACGGGCGACATGGGCTACATGTCGGGCGGCTACATCTACATTGTCGGCCGCGCCAAGGACATGATCATCATCAACGGCCGCAACCACTGGCCGCAGGATATCGAGTGGGCGGTCGAGCAGCTTCCCGGCTTCAAGGCGGGCGATATCGCCGCCTTCGCGATCACCACCCCCGGCGGCGAGGAAACCCCCGCCGTACTGGTCCAGTGCCGCACCACCGATCCGGACGAGCGCGCCCGCCTGCGCGAAGAGATACGCGAGCGCGTCCGCGCGATCACCGGCATGAATTGCGTGATCGAGCTGGTGCCGCCCAAGACGCTACCGCGCACCAGCTCGGGCAAGCTCAGCCGTTCGAAGGCGCGCAACCTCTATCTGTCGGGCGAGATCGAGCTTTACGACCTGGCGGCGTAAGCCGTCCGCCGCCGGCGCAACGCGCCGCCGATCGCACCGAAACCCGCCACCATCATCGCCCAGCTTGCGGGTTCGGGCGCAGGCGTGGGCAAAGCCGGCGGCGGCAGCGGATCATTGCCCGCGCCGAAGGTCAGATCGTCCCATACCACCCCGCCGGCGGTGCCGCCGAACACAAGGCTGCGCACGTTGGTGAGCGATCCCAGACCGCCGGGGCCTAACGTGCAGAGAATGGCCGAATAAGCGGGACAGCCCGGCGCGCCGCTGAACAAGGTCAGATTGGCAAGCTGCGTGCCGGTTCCGCCGACGCCGTCATAGGCCTGGATGAAGGCGATGCCAGCGGGCGCGACCGCATAACGGAAGCCGATCGCGCCGGAATAAGCGCTGCTGAAATCGAGGATCGCGACACCCGACGACGCCAGCCCGAGCGCGCCCTTGTTCGACGTCGGCGTCTGGCCGCCGGTCGAGGCGTTGGAGCAGATGACGGCCAGGCTGTTGAGGCACACCGCGATCGCGTTGGCATCGAACGTCATGCCGAAATTGGCGCCGCTGGTGCCGGCGCTGCTGGTGCCGCCGTCATAGAAGCCCAATATCTGGGCGGGGCTGGACGGCGGATAGCCGGCGTTGATCCCTTCGAACCCGACGACGGTGTAAGCGGATGCAGGTCCGCCCAGAAGCAGAGCGGCTAAAGCGGCCGATAGGATACGCATGGCTGTCCCCCCTACGTTACGACGCGGGGTCGGCCCGTCTCCCCAGACGCGCTTTTACCCCGCCGGGCGGAGCGTACCGCAAAAGGCACGTATCGGCCATATCGTCGCTCTTCACCTTCTCCCCGTCATGCCAGCGAAAGCTGGCATCCGTCTCCCGACCGTATCGCAACCGGGACAGGCAGGAGATGGACCCCAGCTTCCGCTGGGGTGACGTCTAAAGCTACTGGTTCGGATCGCTATAGTGCTGCTGCTTCTCCAGCGCGCGCTGGCGTTTGGCTTCCTTCTTGTCTTCCTTGCGCTGCTTTTCCTCGGCCTTACGGTCGCGACGGCCGCGATTGCGGTCGGCTTCGGACTGGCTGGTCGTCATCTTGTCGACCGTCCAGCCAGCCGCGCGCACCGGCGCGGTGACGATGCTGGCGGCGGTCGAGATGCAGCCCGCGAGCGGCAGCAACAGGGCCAGGACCAAGAGGCGTTTCATTCGCAAAATCTTTCAACGCGTTACGGAACGCCGCCTGTAGCGAATCCGGGCTTAACCATATCTTACCCCTTGGCGGGGCATGGAGCGAGCATGCGCGATCCCGCCTCTGCCCAGCCCGTTGACGTCGCGATCATCGGCGCCGGCCCCGCCGGCCTGACCGCGGCCTATCTCCTCACCAAGGCGGGCCTGTCCGTGACCGTGATCGAGAAGGACGAACGCTATGTCGGCGGCATCAGCCGCACGGTCGAGCATGAGGGCTTCCGCTTCGATATTGGCGGCCACCGTTTCTTTTCGAAGAGCCAGGAAGTGGTCGATCTCTGGAACGAGATCCTGCCCGACGATTTCATCGTCCGCCCGCGGATGAGCCGCATCTATTACGAGGGCAAATTCTATTCCTATCCGCTGCGCGCGTTCGAGGCGCTGCGCAATCTCGGCCTGATCCGATCGGGCCTGTGCATGGCGTCCTATCTGCGCTGGAAGGCCTTCCCCAAGAAGGAGGCGCGCTCGTTCGAGGATTGGACGATCAACCAGTTCGGCAAGAAGCTCTTCTCGATCTTCTTCAAGACCTACACCGAGAAGGTGTGGGGCATGGCGTGCGCCGACATTTCGGCCGATTGGGCGGCGCAGCGCATCAAGGGGCTGAGCCTCGGCGGCGCGGTGCTCGACGGGGTGAAACGCTCCTTGGGCCTCAACAAGCGCCCCAATGACGGCATGGCGACCAAGAGCCTGCTCGAAAGCTTCCGCTACCCGCGCAAGGGCCCGGGCATGATGTGGGAAGCCGCGCGCGATCATGTGCTGGCCGGCGGCAACCACGTGCTGATGGGCCACAAGCTCAAGCAACTGAGCCATGACGCCGAGGGCTGGCGCGTCGCCGCCAACGGTCCGCAGGGCGAAACCGTGATCCATGCGCGCCACGTCATCTCCTCGGCGCCGATCCGCGAATTGCTCGGCCGCATCCACCCGCTGCCGAAGACGCTGCTCCAAGCGCGCGACCTCAAATATCGCGACTTCCTGACGGTCGCGCTGATGATCCGTTCGCCCGATCTGTTCCCCGACAATTGGATCTACATCCACGACGACACTGTGAAGGTCGGCCGCATCCAGAATTTCCGATCCTGGTCGCCCGAGATGGTGCCGGACGAGAGCCTGGCCTGCGTCGGGCTCGAATATTTCTGCTTCGAAGGCGACGGGCTGTGGGCATCGAGCGACGCCGATCTGATCGCGCTCGCGACGAAGGAAATGGCAGCGCTCGGCCTGTGCGATCCGAAGATGGTCGAAGGCGGCGCGGTGGTGCGGCAGGAAAAGGCCTATCCGGTCTATGACGACAGCTATGCCGCCAACGTCGCCGCGATCCGCGACGAGCTGGAAGGCGCTTACCCGACTTTGCATCTGGTCGGCCGCAACGGCATGCATCGCTATAACAATCAGGATCATGCGATGATGACCGCGATGCTGACCGTCCGCAACATCCTGGCCGCAGGGCGCCCCTACGATATCTGGGCGGTCAACGAGGATGCCGAATATCACGAAGCGGGCGATGAAGGCGCCGAGCGCAAGCTCGCCGTTACGGCCGATCAGCAGGCCGCGCTCAACTCGGTCCGCCCGGTGCCGCGCCCGCTCAAGGCGGCGTAACCGGCAATGCCGGCAGTCGAGCGCCATTATCGGCTCTGGCTGCTGATCGTCTGGCTGGCGGGCGCAACGATCGCGATCGGCTTGTGCTTCGGTTCGATCGCGGCCTTCACCTTCCCCGATCCCGACGATGTCATGCGCCTGGCCGAGGTGCGCGACTGGATGGCCGGGCAAAGCTGGTTCGACGTCAGCCAGCACCGCATGAACCTGCCGACCGGGCTGTCGATGCACTGGTCGCGCTGGCTCGACGTGCCGCTCGCGGCGGTGATCGCGCTCAATACGCCGCTCGTCGGCCAGCGCGCCGCCGAGACGATCGCGGCGGTCGCAATCCCTATCCTCACGCTCGGCGCGACGATGGCGCTGGTCGCGGAGATCACGCGGCGCCGGTCGGGCGCGGGCCCGGCCTTGCTCGCGGCGGCGTGCTGCATGCTCAGTATCGGCGTCTGGTACGCGATGCGGCCGATGCGGATCGACCATCATGGCTGGCAGATCGTCGCCGGGCTCGGCCTAGTGCTGGCGCTGCTCGCGCGGCGCGACTTGCGCGGCGCGGCGATCGCGGGCCTGTGCGGTGCGCTGTGGACGCATATCTCGCTCGAGGGGCTCGCTTTCACCGCCGGCGCGGCTGCGTGGCTGGGGCTGCGCTGGATCGCATCGCCCGCCGAGCGCTTCCGCCTGCCCGCCTTCCTCGGCGCGCTCACGCTGGGCGGCATCCTGCTCTATTTTTCGGTGCACGGATTCGAACTGATAAAACGGACCTATTGCGATCAGGCGTCGCCGGTCCATCTGGCGGTGCTCGGCCTCGCGGCACTGGCGACCTTTGGCGCGGCAGCGCTCGCGCCCAAGGCAATGCCCGCACGCCTCGCCTTGATGGCAGGCGCGGCCTTGCTGTGCGGCCTGCTCTATCGCCTGGGGGCCCCGCAATGCGCCGGCGGGCCGTTCGCGACGCTCGGACCGCTCGGCTATCGGCTCTGGTATCTCAACGTCCCCGAAGGCGTGCCCTTGTGGCATCTGCCGCGTTCGCTGGCGCTGCTGTGGGGCCTGTTTCCGTGGGTGGGGCTGGCCGGTGCGTTCGTCGCGCTCCGCCGTGCCGCGTCTGACCGCGCTGCGGCGACCGACTATCTGGCCTTGCTCGCGATCGCCACCGCGATCGGATTGTTGGTCACGCGCGCGGGTGCGTTTGCCAACCTGCTCGCCCTTCCGGGCGCGATCACGCTCATCATGCTGGTGATCGCGCGGACCAAGGCCTGGCGCATGCCAGCCCGCGTCGTCGCCCGCACGGCGGCGCTGCTGCTGCTTACCCCGGACGGCGCGGGACTGGCGGCTTTGCTCGCGTCCGCCCCGCAAAGCGCCGCCGCCGCGAGCGGCGATGCCCGCTGCGGCACGATCGATGCGCTCGCGCCGCTCGGCCGATTGCCGCACGCGACGATCCTGGCGCCGCTCGACATGGGTCCGGCGCTGATCGTGGCGACCGGGCACGCCGCCGTCACCGGCCCCTATCATCGCGATCCAGCGGCGCTGGAGGATGTGCTGCGTTTCTTCACCACCGGCGACGCGCAGGCGATCGCGGTTCATCGTCGGGCCGGCTACGTCGCCTTCTGCGCCAATGACGGCGAGATGCAGGCGATGGCGAAGTTCGCGCCCGCGGGGCTTGCGGCGAGATTGCTCCACAACCGCGCGCCGGGCTGGCTCCAGACCATAAAGCTGCCCGGGACGGCGGGCCTCAAGCTCTACCGCGTCGACTAGGTCCGAGTCCTTAAGTGCGGTTGCCGGCTATTGCGGCGCAGGCGCCGGCGCAGGCGCGGTTTCCAAAGTATGAGGAAGGCTCCAGCGCAATCTGCTCGCGTAAGTTGATTTGATCGGCTGGCCGGCAGGATCAACCGCTGGCTTGAACTGGCCTGTTTTACGAAGCTGACTGCAGGTTTGACGATCCAGGTCAGCGTTACCGCTTGTTTGCGTAATCTTGCAGCCGGTGACCTTGCCGTCTTTCGCAAGCGCAACTTCGAAACCTACTACGCCCTGAATGCCAGCTCGAAGCTCAGCGGGCGGGTAGTCCAGCTGGACGGAAACGAGCTGTGCCGCAGCCGGTACAGCTACGGCGAACAGCACTGCTCCAATTATGCTTGCTCGATACATCTCGCCCTCCTCCTGATGGTAGAGCTTTGACCCTGGTTTCGCCAGAGAAGCCTCGTCCAGATTATGAATTTGTAGGCACGAAAAAGCCGCCGCCCACCGGAGTGGACGACGGCCCTTTTCGTTTGGCCTGACAGGCTGGATCAGCTGTTCAGGTAATCGCCCGCATCGGCGTCGGAGCCGTGGCTTTCGCCGACAACCTCGCCCAGCGGATCGTTGCCAGTATCGGCCTCGACCGGACGCTTGAGCTCGGCCGCATGTTCCTCGGCCGCCGTCTTCGGCGCCACGATCGACGCCGCGTTCGATGCCGCGACCAGACGCTGCGACGCGCGCAGCGCCGCGTCGCGCGACGAGGCGGTGACGCGCAGGCGGTTCATGCCCGCGCCGGTGCCGGCGGGGATGAGGCGGCCGACGATCACGTTCTCCTTGAGGCCGTTCAGGCTGTCGACCTTGCCCTGCACCGAAGCCTCGGTGAGGACGCGGGTCGTTTCCTGGAACGAAGCCGCCGAGATGAACGAACGCGTCTGGAGCGAGGCCTTGGTGATGCCGAGCAGGATGGGCTTGCCCTCTGCGAACGCTTCATTCTTGCCGAGCTTCGCGTTGATCTCGTCCATCTCCTCGCGATCCACCTGCTCGCCGGGGAGCAGAGTGGTGTCGCCGGCCGACGTGATCTCAACCTTCTGCAGCATCTGACGAACGATCGTCTCGATGTGCTTGTCGTTGATCTTCACGCCCTGCAGTCGATAGACTTCCTGGATTTCCGACACGAGATATTCCGCGAGCGGCTCGATGCCGAGCACCTCGAGAATATCGTGCGGATCGGGCGAGCCGCCGATCAGATTGTCGCCGCGCTTGACGTAATCGCCTTCCTGCGCGTCGATCGTCTTCGACTTCGGCACCAGATACTCGACCGGCTCCGAGCCATCGTCCGGACGGATGATGATCTTGCGCTTGGCCTTGTAATCCTTGCCGAATTCGACGCGGCCCGAGATCTTCGCGATGATCGCGTTTTCCTTGGGCTTGCGCGCTTCGAACAGCTCGGCGACGCGCGGCAGACCGCCGGTGATGTCGCGGGTACGCTGCGCTTCACGCGGCACACGCGCCAGCACTTCGCCGGCTTCGACCATCTGGCCGTCCTCGACCGCGATGACCGCGCCGACGATCAGGCGCGACACGCCGCTTTCGCCCGAGGCTTCGTCGAGCAGGGTGATGCGCGGACGCAGATCCTCCTTCTTGCCGCGGCCGATATCCTCGATCACCACGCGCTGGGTGAGGCCGGTCGTTTCGTCCGACTCCTCGCGCACCGTGCGGTTCTCGATCAGGTCCTGATACCGGACCATGCCCTTCTTGTCGGTGATCACCGGCATGTAGGCCGGATCCCACTGCGCGATGCGATCGCCCTTGGAGACGATGGAGCCATCGCCGACCATGAGCTGCGCGCCGTAAGGCAGACGGTGGGTCGAACGCTCGCGGCCGTCCATGTCGACGATCGCGATTTCGGCCGAACGCGACAGCGCGATGTGCTGGCCGCGGGCGTTGACGATCGTGGGCAGGCCACGCAGCTCGATCTTGCCGTCCGCGATTGCCTCGAGGTTCGACTGCTCGTTGAGCTGCGCCGCGCCACCGATGTGGAAGGTACGCATGGTAAGCTGCGTGCCCGGCTCGCCGATCGACTGCGCCGCGATGACTCCGACCGCTTCGCCGATATTGACCGGCGTACCGCGGGCGAGGTCACGGCCGTAGCAGGCCGCGCACACGCCGCCCTTGGATTCGCACACCAAAGGCGAGCGGATCTTCACGGCCTGGGGCGACACGGCTTCGACCGCGGTGACCATCGCTTCGTCGAGCAACGTGCCCTCCGGAACGATCACGTCACCGCTCTTGCTGTCGACGATGTCCTCGGCCGTGGTGCGGCCCAGGATGCGCTCGCCGAGCGAGGCGATGGTCGAACCGCCCTGCACGATCGCGCGCATCTCCAGCGCGCGTTCGGTGCCGCAATCCAGCTCGACGACGACGCAATCCTGCGACACGTCGACCAGACGGCGGGTCAGGTAACCCGAATTGGCGGTCTTCAACGCGGTATCCGCGAGGCCCTTACGGGCGCCATGGGTCGAGTTGAAATACTCAAGGACGGTCAGGCCTTCCTTGAAGTTCGAGATGATCGGCGTTTCGATGATCTCGCCCGACGGCTTCGCCATCAGGCCGCGCATGCCGGCGAGCTGCTTGATCTGCGCCTGCGAACCGCGGGCGCCGGAGTGGGCCATCATGTAGATCGAGTTGATGTCCGCTTCCCGGCCGTCGGGATTCTTCTTAACGGCCTGGATTTCCTTCATCATCTCGTTCGCGACGCGATCACCGCAACGCGACCAGGCGTCGATCACCTTGTTGTACTTTTCCTGCTGGGTGATCAGACCGTCCTGATACTGCTGCTCGTAATCCTTCACGAGCGCGCGCGTCTCGTCGACCAGCGGAATTTTGGCCGCCGGGATGACCATGTCGTCCTTGCCGAACGAGATGCCCGCCTTGAACGCGTGACGGAAGCCGAGGCTCATGATGCCGTCGGCGAACAGCACGGTCTCTTTCTGGCCGGTGTGGCGATAGACCTGATCGATGACGTCGCCGATTTCCTTCTTGGTGAGAAGGCGGTTGACGGTCTCGAACGGCACCTTGTGGCTCTTCGGCAGCGTCTCGGCGATCAGCATCCGGCCCGGAGTGGTCTCGACCCGCTTCATGTAGGTCTTGCCGTCCTCGTCGGTCTGCGGAACGCGGGTCGTGATCTTCGTGTGAAGCGTCACGGCCTTGGCGTTGATCGCCTGATGGACCTCGGACATGTCGCCGATCATCGAGCCTTCGCCGGGCTCGTTTTCCTTCATCATCGACAGATAATAGAGGCCGAGCACCATGTCCTGCGACGGGACGATGATGGGCTTGCCGTTGGCGGGCGACAGGATGTTGTTGGTCGACATCATCAGCACGCGCGCTTCGAGCTGGGCCTCGAGGCTCAGCGGGACGTGCACGGCCATCTGATCGCCGTCGAAGTCGGCGTTGAACGCCGAGCAGACCAGCGGGTGAAGCTGGATCGCCTTGCCCTCGATCAGGACAGGCTCGAATGCCTGGATGCCGAGACGGTGAAGCGTCGGCGCGCGGTTCAGAAGAACCGGATGCTCGCGGATGACCTCATCCAGGATGTCCCAGACTTCCTTGCGCTCCTTCTCGACCCACTTCTTGGCCTGCTT
>NZ_DATHFV010000051.1:0-14414 GCF_035317925.1 Sphingomonas sp. | reverse complement strand
CTTGGTCGCCGCCGGCGTCAGCGCGAGGCGCAGCGCCTGGATGCCGATCACGTAGCGCGCGATCAGGAAGGCGACGATCGACTTGACCAGCAGCAGGGTCAGCATGAAGCGCTGCGACGGTTCGTCCCACGGCGTGATCAGCGACGCGCCCCACACCAGCAACTTTGGCCAGGCCGCGCTGATCGCGAGCGGCAACAGACCGAACAGCAAGGCCCAGTGCAGCACGACGTCGTTGTAAGTATCGGACGAGGCCGCGACGATCGCGCTGATCTCGCCATCGGTGCCGGCCTCGGCCGCGCGGATCGCCGCGGCGACCTTGGCGCCGTCATCGGGATTGAGATGCATCACCAGCTCCCCGATGCGCCGCCGCCGCCGAAGCTGCCGCCGCCGCCGCCGCTGAAGCCACCGCCCATCCAGCCGCCGCCTCCGCTATCGCTGCCGCCGGAGGAGCCGCCCCCCAGCGACGATCCGCCGCCGCCCCACGGGCCGCCGCCGCGATGATTATTGTCCATCATCTCGCTCGCTGCCCACAGCCAGATCGGCCAGTTGCTGCCGCCGCCACCGCCATAACGGCGCGCGCGGCCCGCGCTCCGGCCGATATGCGAGACGATCACCACGCCGACGATCACGATCCAGATGATTGCGCCGAATGGGATGCCACCGCCGTTATGACGCGCATGGCTCTGGTCATATTGCTTGACCGCTTCGGCCAGCTTCGCCTTGGCCTGATCGTCGGGCAGGCTCAGCTGCTCGGCGATCGCATCGACGCCCGCCTCGATCCCGCCGGGCATGTCGTTGTGCTTGAAGGCGGGGACGATCTGCTGCTGGACGATCACGCTCGCGAAGGCGTCGGTCAGAACCGGTTCCAGCCCGTAACCGACCTCGATCCGGACCTTATGTTCCTTAGGTGCGACGATCAGGATCACACCATTGTCGACCCCCTTGAGGCCGACACCCCAGGCGCGTCCGAGCTGATAGCCATAATCGGCGATGTCGCGATCCTGCAGATCGGGGATCGTCGCGACGACGACCTGGCGCCCGGTCTGCTGTTTCAGCGCGGTGAGCTTGGCCTCGATCGCGGCCTTGCGGTCGGCGGGCAGAATGTTGGCCGCGTCGGTGACAAGGCCGGTGAAAGCGGGAAAATTTGGTACGCTCTGCGCGAAGGCGGGGGTCGCCAGCAACGCCAGCAGCCCCAGGACGACGTGCCAAAAACGACGCATCATGACGCATTTGGCCTTTCGAGCGGCGCAGCAGAACGCAGGCGGCCGATGATGGCGTCGGCCCCTGCCGCAATCCCGCCAGCGAGATCCTGTTGCGCGAAACGGGGCAGGATCAGGGTTCGGATAATCTCGGCGCAACGCGCATCGGTCAGTGTCGCTTCGAGGCCATAACCGACCTCGATCCGGACTTTGTGTTCGACAGGCGCGACCAGCAGCAACACGCCGTCATCATAGTGGCGACGCCCGACGCCCCAGGTCCGCGCGAGTTGGACCGAATATTCCAGGATGGGCGTGCCTTCGAGGCTCGATACCGTCGCGATCGCGAATTGATGCCGCGTCCGCCGCTGCACGTCGGCGAGCTTTCCGTCGAGTTGCCGTTCCATCTTGGCGGGGATGATATCGGCCTGATCCACCACGAAATTGGTGAATTTCGGGAAGGTCTGCGCCTGTGCCGTCGCCGGCAGCAGGATCAGCAGCAAGGCAAGCACAGCCTGCCTCACCACCGTCCAAGGCTGGCGGATGCCCGCCGGCTGCGCGTTCACCTCAGAAGTTCACCGTCGGCGCGGTTTGCGCGTTGGGAGCGGTGGCCTCGAACGTCTGCATCGGCTTGGCGCCGTAGAAGACCTTGGCCCCGATCGAGCTGGGGAAGGTGCGGATCAGCGTGTTATAGCTCTGCACCGACGCATTATAATCGCGCCGTGCGATCGTGATGCGGTTCTCTGTTCCTTCGAGCTGCGACTGCAGCGCGAGGAAATTGGCGTTGGATTTGAGGTCCGGATAATTCTCCTGGACCGACAGGAGGCGTCCGAGCGCCTGCGAAAGCTGGCCCTGCGCCGCGCCATATTGCTGGAGCTTGGCGGGATCCTTGAGATCGGCGGCGCTGACCTGGATCGAGGTCGCCTTGGCGCGCGCATCGGTCACGCCGATCAGCACGGTCGATTCCTGCTTGGCATAACCCTTCACGGTGTTGACCAGATTGGGCACGAGATCGGCACGACGCTGATACTCGTTCTGGACGTCGGCCCAGCGCGCTTTGGCGGTTTCCTCGGCGGTTGGGATCGAATTGAGGCCGCATCCGCCGAGCGCAAGCGCGGCGGCCGGGGCGAGCAGAGCGGGAGCGAGACGCAGGCGGGTCATGGGGGGCACCTTCCTTACAGGTCGTCACGCGGCGTTTTAGTGCAGCAATACACATTGCGCAATCGGGCTTGATTGGGCGTGCGACGAAGTGCCTAAAGGGTGCTGGAGCAATCCAAGGAGGGATCGCATGTTCAAGGAGTTCAGGGCATTCATCGCCCGCGGCAACGTGCTCGATCTGGCGGTGGCGGTGATCATCGGCGCCGCGTTCGGCAAGATCATTACCAGCCTGACCGACGACATCATCATGCCGATCATCGGCAGGGTTTCGGGCGGAATCGATTTCTCGAGCATGTTCGTCCGGCTCGGCCCGATCCCGGCCGACTATAAGGGCTCGCTCACCTCCTATGCCGATCTCAAGAAAGCGGGCGTGTCGATGATCGGCTACGGCCAGTTCGTGACCCAGGTCGTCTATTTCCTGATCGTCGCCTTCATCATCTTCCTGCTCGTGCGCGGCATCACCAAGGCGATGGCCACGTTCGAGAAGGAAGAGGCCGCCGCCGCGGCCGCGATCGCCGAAACGCCCGAAGCGGTGCTGCTCCGCGAGATCCGCGACGAGCTCCGGTCCGGCCGGAAATAATCAGGATGTGCTCGCCGCGATCGTCGCGGCGAGCCGCTCGATGGCGGAAAGTGACAGCCTTCATTGTGACAGAGTCGGGTGGACGGGTACTGGATTGCTCCGCTGCGCTCGCAATGACGGCGACGCGCGCGCGTCCGTCGTTGCGAGCCGGGTAGCGGCGAAGCAATCCAGGTCCACCGCTTCGAAATACCGTTGCGCCCACGGCCCTTTTATCCGGGGCGGCAAAGGCCTATATCGGGGGTGCCGGGTTCGCCCGGCTATGGTGATAAATGGCATAGTGTTTGGCGCAGCGGACCCGGGGGCGGTACCCGGCGGCTCCACCATAACCCGTCCTTCGGGGCGGGCTCTGACGGGGCCGAACTAGGATCGACGTGTGTACAGGTGCTATGTTTTTGCCCGGCGTGATTGAGCCGTAAAACCGATCAAAACCACAAGTGCCAACGATAACGAGGCGCTCGCGATTGCTGCGTAATCAAGGTCTAACGACTTAGATTACAAAGCTTGAACGCGGTTCGGGCCGAACCGGGCAACAGAATCGGATTCCGGCGGTACGGGGAGCACCGAGCAACAGAAGCTCCCCACTTTCCCGCTACGACCATGGCCTGATTGCGCTACCATCGCGCGCCGTGCACAGTCTCCGCTAACGACAAGCGGAGAGATATGATGACCGCCCTGCGCCTGCTTCCGGTGATCCTTTTACTCTCCGCCGCGCCCCTCGCGGCGCAAACGCCGCAGCTCGCGCCCGACTGGGCCTATCCCGACACGCCGACGCACCACCAAGTCGCGCCACCACCCGATTTCCACCGTCAGCCGACGACCGAGATGAAAAGTATCGGCGCGTTCGACGGACAGACCGATGTCGGCAGCGCGGTCGTGCCCGGATCGTCGAGCTACGATCCCGCAACCAGAAGCTACCGGATCACCTCTGCCGGCTACAACGTCTGGTATACCCGCGACGAGTTTCGTTACCTCTGGAAGAAGATGTCGGGTGACGTCAGCCTGGCCGCCGACATCGCCTACCCCGACCCCAATGGCTATGGCGACCGCAAGGCGGTGCTCGTTATCCGCCAGAGCCTCGACGACGACAGCAAGGAGGCCGTCGCCGCGCTGCACGGCGCGGGCATGATCCACATCGCCTGGCGCTCCGATCCCGGCGTCCGTGTCAAGGACATGGAATATCGCATCGGATCGCGCGGCGGCCTGCCCGGCGGCAAGTCGCCCGACAGCCTCGTCCCCGCCATCGCCAAGCGGATCGGCATCGAGAAACATGGCGACGAGTTCCAGCTCTACGTCAGCCTGTTCGGCGAGCCGATGCACGCCTGGGGCGCGCCGATCACGCTTCACCTCGACGGGCCCTTCTATGTCGGCATCGGCTTTTGCGCGCATCTGCCGGACAAGCTCGACACCGCGATCCTCTCCAACGTGGTGGTCGAGAACCGGGCCGGCAAAGTCCGCTAAAAGACGATATAAAGAATTCTTTATATGTGACTTGACGCGGTCACAAAGCGGGCCGATGCTTAACGGGTCGAGGTTCTCCGTGCGCGCAATCGTGCGGAGCTAAGACGGGAAGCCGGTGCGATCCCTGGATCAATTCCGGCGCTGCCCCCGCAACTGTAAGCGGCGAGCGGCGGCCGATACGCGTCACTGGGAGCATGCCCCGGGAAGGCCAGGCCGACGTGACGACCCGCGAGCCAGGAGACCTGCCTCGTCGCGATAACGTCCTCCGGCGGGGATTCCGGTCAGGTCGCTTGCAAGCCCGGCCGGACGTGCGTCCGCCCGCCAGCCTGCCCGCGTCTTGGCCAGACCTCCGCCGATCCTCGGGTGGAGAGAGCTATGACCGTCACCGTCGCCACATTGGGCTTCCCGCGCATCGGCCCGCGCCGCGAATTGAAGTTCGCGCTTGAAAGATATTGGGCGGGCAAATCGTCCGAGGCCGAATTGCAGGAAGCGGCTGCCGCGCTGCGCACCGTCGCCTGGGCGCGACAGAAGGCGCTCGGCGCCGACTGGCTGCCGTCGAACGATTTCTCGCTCTACGATCATGTGCTCGACACGAGCCTGATGCTGGGCGCGGTGCCGGCGCGCTACGGCGTCGGCGACGGCGAGGCGACGCTCGCCACCTACTTCGCGATGGCGCGCGGTACGACCGGCGAGGCGCCAGGCTGCGGCCACGCGCATGGCGGCCAGACCGCGCAGGAAATGACCAAATGGTTCGACACCAATTATCATTACATGGTGCCCGAACTGATCGCGGGTCAGCGGCTGTCGCTCGATGCCTCCAAGGTGGTCGGCGAATATCGCGAGGCCAAGGCGCAGGGTTTTGAAACCCGCCCGGTGCTGCTTGGCCCGGTTACCTGGCTGACGCTCGCCAAGGGCCGCGATGTCGATCCGTTCGACTTCCTCGATCAGGTGCTCGGCCTCTACACGGTCATTCTCGGCCATCTGAAGCATGCCGGCGCCGAATGGGTCCAGATCGACGAACCCTGCCTCGTACTCGACCTGACCGAGCGCCAGCGTGCCGCGCTCACGCGCGCTTATGCCCGGCTCGCGCGGACCGGCCCCAAGATCATGCTCGCCACCTATTTCGGCGCGCTCGACGACAATCTGAACCTGGCGCTTTCGCTGCCGGTCAATGGCCTCCATGTCGACCTCGTACGCGCGCCCGAACAGCTCGATCCACTGCTCGCCAAGGCGCCCAAGGACTTGCTGCTGTCGCTGGGCGTAATCGATGGCCGCAATATCTGGCGCGCCGATCTGGAGAAATTGCTCGATCGCCTCGCGCCGGTCGCGGCGGACCGCGACCTGATCCTCGCGCCGTCCTGCTCGCTGCTGCACACGCCGGTCGATCTCGCGCTCGAGAGCAAGCTCGATCCGGAGATCGCGCAATGGCTCGCCTTCGCGGTCCAGAAGGTCGACGAACTGGCGACGCTCAAGCGCGCGCTCAACGAGGGCCGCGCCGCCGTCGCCGACGCGCTCGCCGCGTCCGCCAAGGCCGCCGCCGCGCGCCGCGTCTCGCCGCGTATCCACGACCCCAAGGTCGCCCAGCGCATCGCCACGGTCACGCCCGCGATGCGCGAGCGCAACCGGGCCTATGCCGCGCGGCGCAAGGCGCAGGAAAAGGTGCTGGGCCTGCCCGATTTCCCGACCACCACGATCGGCTCCTTCCCCCAGACCGCCGAGGTCCGCCACGCGCGGGCCGAGCATGGTCGCGGCCATCTCGACGATGCGGGCTACGATCAATTCCTGCGCGAGGAGACCGAGCGCGCGATCCGCTGGCAGGAGGAGATCGGGCTCGACATGCTCGTCCACGGCGAGTTCGAGCGCAACGACATGGTCCAATATTTCGGCGAGCAGCTCGCCGGATTCGCCTTCACCGTCAACGGCTGGGTCCAGTCCTACGGATCGCGCTACGTGCGCCCGCCGATCCTCTATGGCGACGTGTCGCGGCCCAGGCCGATGACGGTCGAATGGTGGCGTTACGCGCAGGGCCTGACCGACAAACCGGTCAAGGGCATGCTCACCGGCCCGGTCACGATCCTCAACTGGTCGTTCGTGCGCGACGACCAGCCGCGCGCGGCGAGCTGCCGCCAGATCGCGCTCGCGATCCGCGACGAGGTCAACGATCTCGAAGCCGCCGGCGCCAAGGCGATCCAGATCGACGAAGCGGCCTTGCGCGAAGGCCTGCCGCTCCGCCGCCGCGACTGGCAGACCTATCTGGACTGGGCGGTCGATTGCTTCCGGCTGACTGCTTCCGGGGTCGGCGACGCGACCCAGATCCACACGCATATGTGCTATTCGGAGTTCAACGATATCCTGCCCTCGATCGGCGCAATGGATGCCGACGTGCTGTCGATCGAGACCGCGCGATCGCAGATGGAGCTGCTCGCGGGCTTCGCCGATTACCGTTACCCCAACGCGATCGGGCCGGGCGTGTACGACATCCACGCGCCGCGTGTGCCGACCACCAATGAGATGGTCGATCTGATGCGGCTCGCAGCCCAGCATCTGCCGCCGCGCCAATTGTGGGTGAACCCCGATTGCGGGCTCAAGACGCGGAAGTGGGATGAGGTGCGCCCGGCCTTGGTGGCGATGGTCGAGGCCGCGCAGCGGCTGCGCGAACCGGCATGACCGACCCGGTCAACAACGGGGTCGTCCGGCTGATCGACATGATCTTCCCGGGCGACACCAACCATCACGGCACCCTGTTCGGCGGGGTCGCGCTCGCGCACATGGACAAGGTCGCGTTCCTCGCCGCCTCGCGCCACGGCCGCGCGCCGTTCGTCACCGCCGCCTCCGAACGGATCGACTTCGCCGCGCCCGCGCTGCGCGGCGAACTGGTCGAGGCGGCGGGCCGGGTCGTGCGCGTCGGCACGAGCGCACTCGACGTCGAGGTCGAGCTCACCGCCGAGGCTTTGCTCTCGGGCGAACGGCGGCTGTGCACGCGCGGGCGCTTCACTTTGGTCGCCACCAAGGGGCCGGATACGCGCCTGCCACTGCCGCCACTCGCCCCTGAGCCTGTGGAGCAGGAAAGCGGGCCGCTGTTGATGGCCGACATGGTCTTCCCACCGCAGACCAACCATTATGGCACGCTCTTCGGCGGCGACGCGCTGCGTATGCTCGGCAAGGCCGCCTTCATTGCCGCGACCCGCCATGCGCGCGCGGTGATGGTGATGGCGGCATCCGACCGGATCGATTTCCAGTCGCCGGTGCGCGAGGGGGAGATGGTCGAGCTTGCCGCCGAGATCGCGATGACCGGCCGCAGTTCGGTCCGGGTCCGCGTTGCGCTCTGGGCAGAGGATCTGCTGACCGGCGACCGACGCCGCGCCGCCTCGGCCGAATTCGTGATGGTCGCGGTCGGCCCCGATGGACGGTCGCAACCGATCGGGCAGCCACCGAACAGATAAGGGTTGCATAAGTGCGCCACCAATGGCTCCAGCATCGGCGCCATGCAGGTGTCCGCCCATGTCCAGCGTTATGGCCGCAAGGGCTTCGCCTGGGGCCGGTGGCTGCGTCAGCGCGTGCGCAGCAGCGAGTTCTTCTTCATCCTGCTCGCGATCGTGGTCGGTATGGGCGCGGGGCTGCTCACCATTCTGCAGGGCATTGTCGCCTGGCTGTTGCAGCACATGCTGTTCGGCCTGACCGACGATACGCGGCTGAGCGGTGCGCCGCCGCTGACATGGTTCCAGCTTGCGATCCTGCCGTTAGGCGGGCTGATCCTCGCCTTCTTCACCTGGGGCGTGCAGGCGCGCAAACGCACTTTGGTCGACGCGGTCGAGGCCAATGCGCTCCATGGCGGGCGCATGTCGGTTTGGGACAGTCTGGTCGTCGCCGGGCAGACGATCCTGTCGAACGGCTTCGGCGCCTCGGTCGGGCTGGAAGCCGCTTATGCGCAGATGGGCGGCGTGGTCGCGTCGCGCGCCGGACGCTGGCTGGAGATGCGGCGCGGCGACATGCGGACTTTGGTCGGTGCGGGCGCGGGTGCCGCCATCGCCGCTGCGTTCGGATCGCCGCTCGCGGGCGCCTTCTACGCCTTCGAGGTCGTGATCGGCGCTTATACGCCCGCCGCGATCGCACCGGTCGCCGCCGCGAGCCTAGCGGGCGCGCAAGTCGCGCAGCGATTGGGCGGCGTGCCCTATGTGGTGACGGTCAATCCCGGCCCGGCGATCCATACCGCGGGTTACCTGATCTATGCCGGGCTCGGCCTCGCCTGCGCCTTGATCGGCATCCTGATCATGCAAGGCGTGGCGGTGGTCGAGGAACGCTCGCGCGCGTGGCTGCCGCACTGGTCGCGGCCGGCGATCGGCGGGCTGCTGCTGGTGCCGATCGCCTTCCTGTCACCGCAGGTATTGTCGGCGGGACATAGCGCGCTCCATATCGACATCATCGCGACCGTCCCGATCGCCTTCCTCGCGCTGATCCTGGCGGCGAAATGCCTCGCGTCGATCGTCTCGCTGGGCTTCGGTTTTCGTGGCGGCCTGTTCTTCGCCTCACTCTTTCTCGGCACGCTCGCGGGGCATCTCTATGCGGCGGCGGCCGAGTGGATGGTCGGCCATCCCGTGCTCGATTCCGGCAATGCGGCGATGGTCGGCATGGCCGCGCTCGCCACCGCCGTGGTCGGCGCGCCGATCACGATGGCGATGCTGGTGCTGGGCGCGACCGGGAATTTCAGCCTGACCGGCGCGGTGCTTGCCGCCAGCCTCGTTTCCTCGACGATCGTGCGTGAGACGTTCGGTTACAGCTTCTCGACCTGGCGGCTGCATCTGCGCGGCCAGACGATCAAGAGCGCGCGCGACGTCGGCTGGGTGCGCACGCTCACCGCCGGGCGGATGATGCGTGGCGAGGTCAAGAAGGTCGAGCAGGGCGTGGCAGCCTCCGAATTCCGCCGCCGCTTTCCGCTCGGCTCGTCGAGCCGGGTCGCGGTGGTCGACGGCGAGGATCGCTATATCGGCATCGTCACCCCCGCCGCCGTGTTCGACGAGGGCGTCGCGCCGGATACGCCGGTCGAAACGCTGGCACGCGTGCGCGAATATTGGCTCGCCCCGCAAATGCATATCGGCGAGGTGATGACGCGCTTCGATCAGGCGGAGAGCGACGAACTCGTCATCCTCGACCCCGACCGCCGCATCCTGGGAATCCTCACCGAAAGCTTCGTCCGCCGCCGTTATGCCGACGAACTGGAGAAAGCGCAGCGGGATTTGTTCGGGGAAAGGTGAGCCGCTCAGCGAGCGGCGGGCAATTATATAGTCAGGGGATAACCAATGAGCGCCCTTCACGTCGTGATCTATCTCGTCATTCTTGCGATCTTCGCACTGCCCATCGTCGGAATCGTGCTTGCGATCAGATGGGCCGTGCGACGGCGCAGAAAGGGCTGATCAACAAAAAGGGCGCCCCTTGCGGGACGCCCTTTCCGTTTCAGTCTGACCTGAAGATCAGTCGTCGTCGCGCTTCAGGAACGCAGGCGCGAATTCCGGCGCGGGGCCGTCATCATTGCCTTCCGCACGCGCGGGACGCGGGGCGCGATCACCGCCATCACGGCGCGGACCACGGTCACCGCCGTCGCGACGGGGACCACGATCGCCACCATCACGACGCGGGCCGCGATCGCCACGGCCTTCGCCGTCACGGCGCGGACCACGATCGCTGCGCTCCGGACGATCGCCGGCTTCGCGCGGCGGACGGGTGTCCTCCAGCTCGGCGCCGGTTTCCTGATCGACGACGCGCATCGACAGGCGAACCTTGCCGCGCGGATCGATCTCGAGAACCTTGACCTTCACGTCCTGGCCTTCGGTCAGGACGTCGGAGACCTTGGCCACCCGCTCGTTCTTGATCTCGGAGATGTGAACCAGGCCGTCCTTGCCGCCCATGAAGTTCACGAACGCGCCGAAATCGACCATGTTCACGACCTTGCCGGAGTAGACCTTGCCCACTTCGGCTTCCTGCGTGATGCCTTCGATCCACTTGCGCGCGGCCTCGATCTGCGCCGGATCCGACGACGAGATCTTGACGGTGCCGTCATCCTCGATGTCGACCTTGGCGCCGGTCGTGGCGACGATCTCGCGGATCACCTTGCCGCCGGTGCCGATCACTTCGCGGATCTTGTCCTTGGGCACCTGCATCGTTTCGATGCGCGGTGCGTGTGCGGACAATTCGGTGCGGGTGTGATCGAGCGCCTTGGCCATCTCGCCGAGAATGTGGGCACGGCCCTCATTCGCCTGGGCGAGCGCGACGCGCATGATCTCTTCGGTGATGCCGGCGATCTTGATGTCCATCTGCAGGCTGGTGATGCCCGCCGAGGTGCCCGCGACCTTGAAGTCCATGTCGCCGAGATGATCCTCGTCGCCGAGGATGTCGCTGATCACCGCGAAATCCTTGCCTTCGAGAATCAGGCCCATCGCGATGCCCGACACCGGACGCTTGAGCGGAACGCCCGCGTCCATCATGGCCAGCGAACCGCCGCAGACCGTCGCCATCGACGAGGAGCCGTTGCTCTCGGTGATGTCGGACAATACGCGGATCGTGTAGGGGAACTCCTCGATCGACGGCAGCACGGGGTGCAGCGCACGCCATGCCAGCTTGCCGTGGCCGACTTCGCGGCGGCCCGGCGCGCCGAAGCGGCCGACCTCGCCCACCGAATAAGGCGGGAAGTTGTAGTGGAGCAGGAAGCGCTCGTACGACAGGCCGGTCAGCCCATCGATCATCTGCTCGCTCTCCTTGGTGCCCAGGGTGGTGGTGCAGATCGCCTGCGTCTCGCCACGCGTGAACAGAGCCGAGCCGTGCGTGCGCGGCAGGAAGTGGACCATCGCCTCGATCGGACGGACGGTCCTGGTGTCGCGACCATCGATGCGCTTGCCTTCCTTGAGGATGGCGGTGCGGACGATTTCGGCTTCCAGCTTCTTGACGAGCTTGCCGGCGGCCATCTGGTCCTGCGGGGCGGCGTCGGCGAATGCCGCCTTCGCCTTGGCGCGGACTTCGTTGAGCAGGCCCGAACGCTTGGACTTGTCGGTCACCTTGTAGGCGGCGGCGATGTCCTTGCCGACCAGATCCTTGAGCTTCTTCTTGGCGGCCGTCAGGTCAGCCTGCGGTGCCATTTCCCAAGGATCCTTGGCGGCCTTCTCGGCGAGGTCGATGATCGCCTTGGCGACCTTCTTCGACGCGGTGTGCGCGAACACGACCGCACCGAGCATGACCTCTTCCGAAAGCTCCTTGGCTTCGGATTCGACCATCATCACGGCGTTGCCGGTGGCGGCGACAACGAGATCCAGATCGCCGGCCTTGATCTGCTCAAGCGTCGGGTTGAGGATATATTCGCCGTCGATGTAACCGACGCGGGCGGCGCCGATCGGGCCCATGAAGGGCACGCCCGAGATGGTGAGCGCGGCCGACGCGGCGACCAGCGCCAGGATGTCGGGCTCGTTCTCGCCGTCATAGCTCAGCACCTGGGCGATGACGTTGATCTCGTTGTAGAAGCCTTCCGGGAAGAGCGGACGGATCGGACGATCGATGAGACGGCTGGTGAGCGTCTCCTTCTCGGTCGCGCCGCGCTCGCGCTTGAAGAAGCCGCCGGGGATGCGTCCCGCGGCCGAATACTTCTCCTGGTAATGGACGGTAAGCGGGAAGAAATCCTGCCCTTCCTTGACCGAGCGGGCGGCGGTGACCGCGCACAACACGACCGTTTCGCCGAGCGTCGCGATCACCGCGCCGTCGGCCTGACGGGCAACGCGGCCCGTTTCGAGAGTCAGCGTCTTGCCGCCCCACTCGATTTCCGTTTTCTTGATATCGAACATTTCATTTCCTTCACTCCCCGAGCCAGATGCGCGGGGGGCCTGTGTTGCGGGCTAGCCGGCCCGCGGCGGTGTGGGACCGTCTTGGTCCCTGGACGTCGGCCGAATTGCCGATTGGTCCCGTCTAGGTCATCGCGGCGTCGCCGGGATGACGGGGTGATGGGAATGCGAAAAGGGCGCCCGAAGGCGCCCTCTTGTTACTTGCGGAGGCCGAGCTTCGCGATCAACGCGGTGTAGCGGGCGGCGTCCTCTTTCTTGAGATAGTCGAGCAGGCTGCGGCGGTTGTTCACCATCATCAGCAGACCGCGGCGCGAGTGATTGTCCTTCGCGTGGGTCTTGAAATGCTCGGTCAGGTTGGCGATGCGCTCGGTCAGGATCGCGACCTGGACTTCGGGAGAACCGCTGTCGCCTTCGCTGCGGGCATTGTCCTTGATGACTTCGGCTTTGCGCTCGGCAGTGATCGTCATTGTCTTTTCACTCCGACATCAGATTGAAACCGCGCACCACCGATATTTCGGTTCCGACTTCGACCAATGCGACGGGGATATCCCCAAGCATTGCGAGGTTGAGACCGGGTGGTGCTGCGTGTCCCGGCAGACGGCGACCCTGACGGAGCGCTTGAGCCTGTTCGGGGGAGACGGCGAGAACCGGGATGTCGTCCAGTCCGGCCGTCAGCGGCAGGAGCAGCTCCTGCAGCCGCGCGTCCTTAGCGGCTTGGTCCAATATGTCCAGCGATATCGCCGATTCAAGGGCGAACGGCCCGGCTTTGGTGCGGCGGAGCATGGTGACATGCCCGACCGTGCCGAGCGCGTGGGCGATATCACGCGCGAGGCTGCGGATATAGGTGCCCTTGGAGACGCGGGCGGAGAGCGTGATTTCCTCCAACCCGTCATGCCGGACTTGCTCCGGCATCCACCCAACCGCTTGCTCTGGCGTTTGGGGCCCGGTGGACCCCCGAACAAGTCCGGGGTGACGGATCGAGAGTTCGTGGATCGTCACATCTCTACTCGCCAGCTCGACGTCTTCCCCCGCTCGGGCAAGGTCATACGCCCGCTTGCCATCTACCTTCAGCGCGGAGAAAGCCGGCGGTATCTGGCTGATCGGCCCGGTGAAGCGCGGCAGCACCGCCTCCACCTGCATCAAGGTCGGCCGCACGTAGCTTTCCGCTACGACCTTACCTTCGGCGTCGAGCGTATCGGTCTGGGTGCCGAAGCTGATCGTGAAGTCATAGGCCTTGTCGGCGTCGAGCATTCGCCCGCTAAGCTTCGTCGCTTCGCCGAGTGCGATCGGCAGCACGCCGCTGGCGAGCGGATCGAGCGTGCCGCCATGCCCGACCTTGGCCTTGCCGTAGCCGCCGATGCGCAGCGCGCGCTTGACCGCCGAGACCGCCTGGGTCGAGCCCAGCCCGATCGGCTTGTCGAGGATCAGCCAGCCATGCACGTCTAACGCTGGAACCGCGCGAGCCAGCCGACGACCGCGTCGGCGAGCGCGATGCGATGGTCCGAAAAGACATGGTCGGTCGGCATCACGATCAACGTCACGTCCTTGTCGCCCGCTGCCTCGATCGCGGCAGCCGCCTTGCGTGCGGTCGATCCCAGCGCGCGTTCGGCGCCGATCACCAGCACGGGGCGGGGCGCGATCCCCGGCACGGTCCTGATCAGATCGATCGTTGGCGACGCGGCTTCCTGCTCCGCCAGCAAAGCGGCTTCGCTGGTACCGCCAAGCGGCGGCATGTCGCCGTCGAGATCGCGCTTGATATAGGCGGCCCGCGCGGCAGGATCGGCCGCATTGGCGCGACCCAGCCCGGCTATGTCCCACGCATCGATCAGGAACGCACCGATCACATGGCGATCGTCGGCGGCGACGCGCGCGGTCATCATCCCCCCCATCGAGTGGCCGCCGACGACGATCCGGCTGGGGTCGATACGATATTTGGCGACCGCTTCCGGCGATTCGAGGAAATCCACCGCCGCCTTCGCGTCCTCGGCGCAATGCGCGAAGGAGAAGGCGCCGGGGCTGCCCCAGGTGCCGCGATAATGGAGCGTCAGCACGTTCCAGCCTGCGCGCCGTATCGCCTGGGCGAGATCGAGATTCTGCTCGTTGCCGGGAAAGCCGTGCATCAGCAGCAGGGTCGGATGCGGCCCCGCGCCGGAGGCGAGATAGAAGAGCGCGTTGATCGCGACGCCGTGGGTCGGCAGCGTG
>NZ_DATHFV010000050.1:0-19999 GCF_035317925.1 Sphingomonas sp. | reverse complement strand
GCGATGGTCCGCATCGACATGAGCGAGTTCATGGAAAAGCATGCGGTCGCCCGCCTGATCGGTGCGCCTCCCGGCTATGTCGGCTATGAGGAAGGCGGCGTGCTGACCGAGGCGGTGCGGCGCCGGCCCTATCAGGTGGTGCTGTTCGACGAGGTCGAGAAGGCTCACCCGGATGTGTTCAACATCCTGCTGCAGGTGCTCGACGACGGCCGGCTGACGGACGGGCAGGGGCGCACGGTCGATTTTACCAACACGCTCATCATCCTGACCTCGAACCTAGGCTCGCAATATCTCGCCAACCTGCCAGACGACGCGACGACCGAAAGCGTCGAGCCGCAGGTGATGGAGGTCGTGCGCGCGCATTTCCGGCCCGAATTCCTCAACCGGCTGGACGAGATCATCCTGTTCCACCGGCTGGGTCAGGCGCACATGGGCCCGATCGTCGATATCCAGGTCGGCCGGGTCCGGAAGCTGCTGACCGATCGCAAGGTGACGCTGGACCTCACCCAGGCGGCGCGGGATTGGCTGGGACGGGTCGGCTACGATCCCGTCTATGGCGCGCGGCCGCTCAAGCGCGCGGTACAGAAATATCTGCAGGACCCGCTCGCCGAGGCCATCCTGCGCGGCGAGGTGCCGGATGGATCGACCGTCACGGTCGACGATGCCGACGGCAAGCTGGCGCTGAAGGTGGGGTGATCTCTAAACCCCTCCCTGCCAAGGGAGGGGTTGGGGTGGGTGACTCCGTTCTTGGTCGACCCCAGATGGCCGGACCCACCCCCTGACCCCCTCCCTTGGCAGGGAGGGGGGAACTTCACTCACTCAACGCGAACAGCGCTTCCACACTTGTCCCGAACGCTTTCGCCAGCTTGAGCGCCAGCACGGTCGAGGGCACGAACACGCCATTCTCGATCGTGTTGATCGTCTTGCGGCTGACCCCGATCCGTTCGGCGAGTTCGGCCTGCGTCCAGCCATGGGCGGCGCGTTCCTCGCGCAGCCGCACGATCAGTTCGTCACTCATCCTTGAGCGCCCGCATTTCGAGCGTGGCGAACCGAAGCAGCGCGATCGAGATCGACAAAGTCGTCACGGCGCGCACCACCTCCGGCCCGCCTATGGGCGTATAGAGGCTGGCGATCCAATAGCCGCCACACACAGCCAAAGCGATCCAGAAGCCAAGCGCGAAGGCGCGGCGGCCATGCTCGATCGTGCTTTCGTCATAGATGGCAGCGCGCATCTGCGGCGTGCGGGTGAGCCCGCCGCCCGCGAACAATACGAACATGACGATCATCACCATCCAGACCGAGCCCGCGACGAAATCGACCGGACGCAGGGCGGTCAATCCGTGCAGCCTGCCGATCTGGCTTATGCCGCTCATCAGCAGCAGCAACGCCATCAAACGGGCACAGATTGCGCGCCGCTTGGCGATGCGCTCGACATAGACCTGATCAACCATTTCGCCCTCCGTTGTAACTCTAAGGTGACATGTAACCCTTGAGTTACACGACCGCAAGGGGTTTTTTTGCGCGGCTCCCTTGCCTAAGACTGTTCAGGATGTCCGGCGCACCCTCCGATTTGCCTTATTCGGGCCGTTTCGTGGATCGCGAGCATCGCTTTACGGTGCGCGTCTATTATGAGGATACCGACGCCGGGGGCGTCGTATATCATGCTAATTTCCTGCGCTTTTTCGAACGGGCGCGAACCGACATGCTGGCGCTTTGCGGGATCGATATCGCGACCGCGCAGCATGCGGGCGAGGGCGTCTATGTCGTTGCCGCTGCCGAGATCAAATATGTCCGGCCGGCCCGGTTGGGCGAGGCGTTGACCATTCTCAGCCGGCTGGAGGAGGTCCGCCAGGCGGCATGCGTCATTCAGCAGAGAGTCATGCGCGATGATCAGCTAGTGGTCGAAGGCCGGCTGACGGTCGCGTTTGTCGGCGCGGACGGCAGGCCCCGGCGCCAGCCTGCCGCGTGGATCGAGGCATTCCAGGGTTATAGTGGAGCAGAACAAGCACAATGAACGGCATCACCGTAGTCACGAACACCCAGGCCGCTTTGTCGCCGGTCGCGCTCTTTCTCCACGCCGACATCGTCGTGAAGATCGTGATGCTCGGCCTGTTGCTGGCAAGCCTGTGGACCTGGACAATCATCTTCGGCCGCGCCGGCGTTCTGCGCCGCGCGGACAGGAACAGCACGCAGTTCGAGCGCGATTTCGCCAAGACTTCCGATATCGACCGCTTCTATCAGGAGAATGCCAAGGCGGACGTACCCGCCGCGCGTATCTTCACCGCGGGCATGAACGAATGGCGCAAGTCGACCGCCAAGAACCGGCTCGACAAGGCGGCCACGCGCGACCGCCTGTCGCTGGTGATGGCGTCGGCCTCGGCCGGCGAGGTCGAGGATCTGTCGCGCGGGCTCAATATCCTCGCCACGATCGGCAGCGTCTGCCCGTTCGTCGGCCTGTTCGGCACGGTATGGGGCATCATGCGCTCCTTCGCGGACATCGCCGCCTCGCAGAATACCAGCTTCGGCGCGGTCGCCCCCGGTATCGCCGAAGCCTTGTTCGCGACGGCCTTGGGCCTGTTCGCGGCGATTCCCGCGACGATCGCCTATAACCGCATGGTTCACCGCCTCGACGGGATCGAGGCGCGCCTCAACCGCTTCGCCGACGGCTTCCACGCGACTTTGAGCCGCGAACTGGATACCGAAGCCTGATGGCGATGGGTGGTGTTCCCCGCCGCGGCCATGGCCGCCGGCGCGCGCCGATGGCGGAGATCAACGTCACGCCGTTGGTCGACGTGATGCTGGTGCTGCTGATCATCTTCATGGTGACCGCCCCCCTGCTGGTCGCGGGCGTGCCCGTGAACCTGCCCGACAGCCGCGCCAAGCCGCTCGAGCAGCAGCAGAAGCCGGTCCAGATCAGCCTCGATACGGCGGGCAAGCTGTATGTGGACGATGTCGAGACGCCGATGGCGGGTCTGGCCAGCAAGCTGGCGAGCCTGCCGCACGGTGCCGACGCGCCGCAAATCTACCTCCGCGCCGATCGCAGCCTCGATTATGGCCGTGTGATGCAGGTGATGGGCGAGATCAGCCGTGCCGGCCTGACCAAGGTCGCGCTCGTCACCAACGAGGCGCAAGAGCCGAAGTGATCGCACGTTCTGACCAGAAGGGTCTTGGCCTTGCGGTCGTCGCCCATCTGCTGCTGTTCGCCGCGCTGACGATCGGCATCGCCAAGCGCGTGCCGCCGGTGCAGGCGCCCGTCGAGGCGATGGACGTACAACTGGTCGATGCGGTCGGTTTGCGGTCGGCCGCGCCCGTTCCGGCGACTGACGTGCCGCAGGAGATGCAGGCGCCCGATCAGGCGCCGCCGCAGGAGGCGCCGCCGCCCGCGCCGAGCCCGACGCCGCCGACCCCCAAGCCGGCCGAGGCCAAGCCTTTGCCGACGCCGGTATCGCCCGTGCCCGCGATCAAGCCCAAACTGCAACCTGCCGCCAAGCCGCTCACCGACATCCTCAAGGACGTCCACGCCACCGCGCGCAGCGAGCAGGCCGGCAGCGACGCCAAGTCAAAGGCCGATCGCGCCGCATCCGAAAAGGTCGGCAGCCTTTTGAAAGGCGTGATCGGCGCGTCGGCAGGGAAGGGCGAGACCGCGCGTGCCGCCGTGACCGGGGCGGCGATGAACGGCCTGGCCGCCGCGATCAAGCGCCAGGTCCAGCCCTGCTACGAACTGGGCGGATTGGGCGGTACACCGGCGATGCAGATCGTCACGACGCTCCGCCTGCGTTACAATCCGGATGGTTCGGTCGCGGGAAACCCTCAGGTCGTCGATCAGAGCGGGGTGAATGCGGGTAACCGTGCCTATGCGCAACAGATCGCCGAAGTGGCGCGCCGCGCGGTCCTGCGCTGCTCGCCGGTTCACCTGCCGGCCGAACTCTATCAGGGTGGCTGGGACGATTTGAATTTCCGCTTCACCCCGGGGCAGATGCAATGACGCCAGAAACGATGACGGGAAGAGGATCGATGAAGACTTTGCGCCTGCTGGTCTCGCTCGGGCTGATGCTGTTGCCGGGGGCTGCCACCGCACAGAATGCCCCTCAACCGGGCCCAGGCCCCGCGCCGGGGGCCGGGCCGGTCGCGGGCCAGCGGCTGACGGTCGACATCAGCGGCGGCATTTCGCAACCGATGCCGATCGCGATCCCGGTCATGCCGACCCCCAGCGCGCTCCAGACGCCGGCGGGACCGACCGATGCGCTGGGCTCGCAGGTGTCCGACGTCATCACCAACGATCTCAAGAATAGCGGCCTGTTCGCGCCGCTTTCCAAGGGGCAATTGAAGCCCGTCAGTTTCCCGCAGGTGCCCGCGCCCGATTATGGCGCATGGCTGCCGACCGGCGCGCAGGCTTTGGTCCAGGGCTATGTCCAGGCCAATGGCGACGGCACGCTTACCGTCGGCTGCTACCTCTACGACGTCTTTTCCAAGACCGAGATGGTGCGCCAGGGCTTCGTCGTGAAGCCGTCCGACTGGCGTCGCGGCGCGCATAAATGCGCCGACACGGTCTATTCGCGCCTGACGGGCGAGGGACCCTATTTCGACAGCCAGGTCATCTACGTCTCCGAAACCGGGCCGAAGAAGAACCGCACCAAGCGGCTCGCGATCATGGATCAGGACGGCGCCAGCCACCGCTTCATCACCAACGGCCAGAGCCTGGTGCTGACGCCGCGCTTCGCGCCCAGTCAACAGACCGTGGTGTTCATGTCGTTCGAGAACGATCAGCCGCGCGTCTATGTCTATGATGTCGGCTCGGGCCGGAAGCGGCTGGTCGTGAACCAGCCTTACACGACCTTCGCGCCGCGTTTCTCGCCCGACGGGCGCTTCATCCTCTTCTCGATGATCGTGAACGGCAATTGCGACATCTATCGCGTCTCGGCCGGTGGCGGCACCGCAACGCGCCTCACCACTTCGCCGGGGATCGATACCGGCGGCAGCTATTCGCCCGACGGCGCGCATATCGTGTTCGAAAGCGATCGCTCCGGCACGCAGCAGCTCTACGTGATGGGTGCCGACGGCGGAGGCCAGCACCGGATCAGCTTCGGCAGCGGCCGTTATGCCACGCCCGTCTGGAGCCCCCGCGGCGACCTGATCGCCTACACCCATCTCGGCGGCGGCTTCTCGGTCGGCGTGATGAGCAGCGACGGATCGGGCGCCAAGGATCTGACCAACGGCTGGCAGGACGAAGGCCCGACCTGGTCGCCCAACGGCCGCGTGCTGATGTTCTTCCGTACCGCCAAAGGTTCGGGCAAGGCCGATTTGTGGTCGGTCGACCTGACCGGCGTCAACGAACGTGCCATCCCGACACCGCTCGATGGATCGGATCCCGCCTGGGGACCGTTACTTCCCTGAACTGATATCAAAGAAGGAGTGCAACGATGAACAAGACGACCACGCTGCTGTGCACGGCAGCCCTGATCGCCGTTGCCGGCTGCACCAAGAAGCCGCCGGCCAAGCTGCCGCCGGCCCCCTCGCAGACCGTCACGACGCCCGAGACGACGACCACGACGAACACCCAGACCAACGGCGTCACGCCGGGCTCACGCGCCGATTTCCTCAACCAGGCGGGCAGCGATACCGTTCATTTCGCGACCGACAGTTCGGATATCGACAGCGAAGCGACCGCGATCCTGACCAAGCAGGCGACCTGGCTGCAGAAATTTCCCAACGTGCGCGTCACGGTCGAGGGCCATTGCGATGAGCGCGGTACGCGCGAATACAACCTCGCCCTGGGCGATCGCCGCGCCAATTCGGCCAAGAACTTCCTGGTCAATGCCGGCGTCAATCCTGCGCGCATCAGTGTGATCAGCTATGGCAAGGAACGCCCGGTCGCGACCGGCTCGGACGAGGATAGCTGGGCCCAGAACCGCCGCGCCGTGTCCGTGGTGCCGCAGTAGGACTATCGCTCCCTCCCTGCGAAGGGAGGGCTTTAGCGCTCGTTCCCCAAGACAAAGTCTCGCAACGCCCGCGCATCATGCAGGGCGTTGTGGGGCACCTTGCTGTTGCGCGAGGTCGAGAAGCCGGGCGTGCGCAGGAAGTGGAAGCGCAGGCTGGTGACGTCGACGATCTCGGTGTCGCCAGTCAGCAATAAGCGGCAGAACAGCGCGATATCCTCGGGCCAGTCGGCGACGATCTCCGGATCGGAATCGGTGCGCAGGTAGGCGGCGATGTCGTGCGCCGCGGCGATCGGATCGAGTTGGTTGTACATCACCGGCGGCACGCTCTTGAGATACGGCACGACATGTTCGGCGACCCAGGGCAGGGGTTCTTCGGTCATCGGCACGACGACATAATAATCCTCGCCGCCATCCTCCGCCGCCAGGCCCAGGCTGATCAGGCAGCCGCCGAAGCCGTTAAACTCCGTATCGAGGAAATAGCGCATCAGCTCTTCTTGGGCGGACGAGGCGGGTGCGCGACCTCGGGATGATTGCCGTCGAGCGCCTCGTCGAGCAGGCGCGCGAGCCGGATACCGCCCTTGGCGACCTGCAGCCGCACCACCGGGATCAGTCTCTCGATCGTCGCTTCGTCCATCGCCACCTTTTCGGGGGCGGGCTTGGCGCAGGGATCGGCGATCACGCTGCCATAGACCTGTGTCTTGGCGATCTCCCAGCTTTCGCGGCCCCAATCCTGGATCGTGCCCTTCGCCAGTTCCGCCCTTTGCTCGGGCAAAACTTCCGACAAGATGCCGTCTGCGCCAGGCGGCGGAGAAGAGATAGCCCGCTCGGCGAGCAAGCCGTCCCAGATCGAATGGAGGTTGGTGCGCGGGATCACGCCGTAGCTGGCCTTGACCTTGTTGCCGCCCTGATCGCCGTCATGCTCCGCGCCGTGCAGCGGCTGGTGCAGGTCGCCGACGAAGTGGACGAGGAAGGCCAGCGCCATCAGCCGGTCGCGCGTCGGCAGTTCGCGGTCGGCGACCATCCGTTGCGCGCGCGCGATTTGCGAGGAAACGCAATTGCCGTTGGCGCAAGGTTCCTTGAGATCGAACTGCTTGCAGATTTCGACATCCTGGAAGTGCCACGAGAAGGCGTAGCTGAAGCGATCGCCGAGCGTTTTGATGCAATCGGGCCAGACCGAAGCCTGTTCGATCGTCCGCGCGGGGCATTTGGGCGTCTCCAGCACCTTCTGCTGTTTCAGTAACACCAGAATTGACTGCTTCGTCCGTGGTTTGACCAGCTTCATCGCCACCTCTGCGGTGGTCTCATGCCCATATTCCCACCAGGCGAAGGCCGGGGAGGGGAGAAGGAGCAAAGCGAGTGCGGCAAACAGGGCCGAGAAGCGGAAACGGATCATAGGTCGCCGGTTAGACCAGCGGCGTGACGGCGCAAGGTCATTCGTGGCCGTAGATCGCGATCTCGGGCGCGGAATCGTGCATCGCCATCGCCCGGTACATCGCCTTGGTGTTGAATGCCCAGCCGCCCGAGCCATCGGGCGAGACCACGATCACGCCGCCTTTGCCGCCCAGATCGCCGAGTTCGTCGATCAACGTGTCGGCGGCATCCTCTATGCTCCAACCGGCGAGCCGCACGCGCGCGCAAATCTCATGCGCCACGCCCAGCCGGATGAAATATTCGCCCGCGCCGGTGCAGGACACCGCCGCCGCGCGATCGTCGGCATAGGTGCCCGCGCCGATCAAAGGCGAATCGCCGACCCGGCCCCATTTCTTGCCGGTCAGCCCGCCGGTCGAGGTCGCCGATGCAACATGGCCGTCACCGTCGACCGCGACCGCGCCGACCGTGCCGTACTTCATCGCGCTGTCGAACGGCATGTCGGGATTGGCGAGGATCTCGTCGAGCTGGCGTCGGCGTTCGGGCGTCTCGAACCAGGATGGTTCGGCCGCCTCGATATCGTGCGCCCGCCCGAAATTGTCCGCGCCGACGCCCGCAAGGAAAACATGGGTCGATCGGTCCATCACTTCGCGCGCCAGCAGGATCGGGTTTTTGGTCGATCGCACGCCTGCGACCGCACCGGCATCCAGATTGGCGCCATCCATGATCGCGGCATCGCATTCGATCCGGCCCTCGGCGGTGAAGACCGATCCACGGCCGGCGTTGAAATGCGGATCGTCCTCCAGCACGCGCACCGCCGCCTGCACCGCGTCGAGCGACGCGCCGCCCGAACGCAGGATGGCGGCGCCTGCTTCGAGCGCCGCCGCCAGAGCCTGTCGGGCCGCCGCTTCCTCTGCGGCGCCCAGATTGTCCGGAGTCATGCTGCCCGCGCCGCCATGGATGACGATGGTCCAGGTTGGCGCGGGGTCAGTCATGGGTTGGGCTTAGACCAGCAATGCCGCCCCGGAAACCGGCTTGGCGACGGTTCGGCGCTTCAATCCGATCAGCGGGCGCAACGGCTCGATCGAGCGCCCAATCAGATAGAAGGCCCAACAGCCCAGGAAGGTCGCCGCCACCAGGATCAGGAAGCGCTCCAGCCCATTGGTCGCCGTGCTCAGCAGCCAATAGCCGACGACGAGGATAATCGTCTGATGGACGATGTAGAAGGGGAAGACCGCTTCCGCCAACATCGGACGCCATTTGCTGTCCCGGTTCCAATGGCTCTCGGCGAGACCGACCAATGCGACGATCGCACCCCACGCTTCGGTCGAGCGCGAGACCCGGTAGAGCAGGCCGAGCGCATAGCTCATCCGCATATCGCCCGGATAGGAGAGTTCGGCCCAGGCGAGATAGGCCCAGCCGAGGATCGCGGCGATGCCCGCCACCTTCCACCAGCGTGCGACATTGGTGCGGACGGCGTGCGAATGGCGCAGCAGCACGCCGAACAGGAAGGCGCTGAAATAATCGAGATGCGCGCTCCAGTCGTTGATCAGCAAGTGCGTGTCCGCCCAGCCCGGCGACACGAAATTGTGGATCAGGAAGAAGGTGGCGATACCGAACGGCAGCAAGGCCGGCCCGGCCAGCACGCGCTCGGCCATGCGCTTCACGCCGGCGATCCATGCCTTGGGCAGCGTCAGCAAGGCGCCCCACACCAAAGTGTAGACGAGCAGATACACGACGAACCACAGATGCATGTAAGTCGGCATGAATACGCCGTCCAACTGCTGCGGCCGGTAATAATCGTGCAGCAGGAAATAGCCGAAGCCGTGGGCGTAGCCGTGCTGTGTCACCAGCTCGACCCACGGCTGCGGTGTCACGATCACCGCGACCCCGAACAGCAAGGGGATGCCGAGCCGCGCGAACCGCGAGCGCACGAATGCGCCAAGGCCCGGGCTGCGTTCGAGCAGGGCCGCGCTCGCGAAGCCCGACACGGCGAACAGCAGCGACAGCCGCCACGGATTGGTCAGAAACATCGGGACCACGGTCCACCCGATCGGCGCGGTCATCTTGATCGAAAAGGCCCATGGCACGAACGCCATGCCCACATGATAAAGGATAAGAAGCTGGAAGGCGCCGATGCGCAGCCAATCCATTCCATAATGCCGGCCTGCCGGCTTGCCCGTTTCCATCGCCCGTTTCTCCGCTGGCGGTTAGTAATGGAGCGGGGCTAGATCGTCGTCGCGCCGGGCCGCTATTGCCAGGGGATGTCCGGCGGCAGGGTAGGGATGAGCGAAATCACGTCAGGGACGAACGGCAGCGATACGGGGGCGAACGGCGCCTGCCGCAAACTCGCGCTCGGCATGGCGGCGGTGTTCCTGCTCGTTCTGGCGCTGATCACGATCGGCAATGCCGAATCGATGATCAGCGACTTCGCGGCCGCCGGCGTGCATGAAACCTTGGCGCACATCTGGATCTGGCAGATCAGCAGCGTGCTGGCATGGCTATGCGTGACCGTGCTGGTCTGGTGGGGTGTCGCACGGATTCGTCCGCCGCGCTTCACCTGGCCGATGGTGGCGATCCTGTTCGTGATCGGCCTGCCGGTCGCGTCCGGCTGCCACATCGGGCTGATGATCGCGTTCCGCAGCCTGGTCTATGCGGCCGAAGGCGAGCGCTATCATTTCATGGGGGATATCGCGAACCCCTATCTCTACGAATTCCGCAAGGACGTGCCCACCTATCTCCAGTTCGTGACGCTCGCCGGCTTGTGCCAATGGCTGCTCGCCCGGGTCGGCACGCAGACGCCCCAGCCGGAGCTGGAGAAGGGCCGCTATCTCGCGGTCGGCGACGGCGCGGTCACGCACCAGGTGCCGATCGACGACATCGTCCAGGTGACGGCCGCTGGAAATTATGTCGAAATCGAACTTGATGGCCGCGCCTTGCTCCACCGCGCGACGCTCGCGACGATGGAGAGCGAGTTGGGTGGGCGGTTCGTACGCATCCATCGCAGCCGGCTGATCAATCGCGACGCGATCCGCCGGATCGAGACCAACCAGTCCGGCGATTTCGAGGTGGTGCTGTCCGACGGCAGCACCGCCAAGGGCAGCCGCCGCTATCGCGCGGATCTCGAACAGCGTCTTTGAACCTTCCCGCTTGAGCGCCTATAGAGGCTCCATGTCCTCCGTACGCCCCTGGCGCGACATCGCGCGCCGCCAATCCCGTCAGATCATGGTCGGCAACGTGCCGGTTGGCGGCGGTGCGCCGATCACCGTGCAGACGATGACCAACACGCCGACCGAGGATGTGCGCGCGACGGTCGACCAGATCCGGCGCTGTGAGGAAGCGGGCGCGGACATCATCCGCGTCTCCTGCCCGGACGAGGCCTCGACGGCCGCGCTCAAGCAGATCGTGCGCGCCTCGCAGGTGCCGATCGTCGCCGATATCCATTTCCACTATAAGCGCGCGCTCGAAGCGGCGGATGCGGGCGCGGCCTGCCTGCGCATCAATCCCGGCAATATCGGGTCGGAGGCGCGCGTCGCCGAAGTCGTGCGCGCCGCCAAGGCCAATGGCTGCTCGATGCGGATCGGCGTCAATGCCGGCAGCCTCGAACGCGATTTGCTCGAAAAATATGGCGAGCCGTGCCCCGAGGCTTTGGTCGAAAGCGCGCTCGACCATATCAAATATCTGCAGGACCTGGATTTCCACGAATATAAAGTCGCGGTGAAGGCGTCGGACCTGTTCCTCGCTGTCGCCGCCTATCAGCAGCTCGCTGAAGTGGTCGATTGCCCATTGCACCTCGGCATTACCGAGGCGGGCGGGCTGATCGGCGGCACCGTCAAATCCTCGATCGGGATGGGCAGCCTGCTCTGGTACGGCATCGGCGACACGATCCGCGTCTCGCTCTCGGCCGAGCCCGAAGAGGAAGTGCGCGTCGGCTTCGAGATGCTCAAGGCGCTCGGCCTGCGCCAGCGCGGCGTGCGCGTCATTTCCTGCCCGTCCTGCGCGCGCCAGGGCTTCGACGTGATCCGTGCCGTCGAGAAGCTCGAGGCGCGCCTGACCCACATCCGTACGCCAATGTCGCTCTCGATTCTGGGGTGTGTGGTCAACGGACCCGGCGAAGCCCGCGAGACCGATATCGGCCTCACCGGCGGCGGCAACGGCAAGCACATGGTCTATCTGTCCGGCGTGACCGACCACACGATCCAGGACGAGGATATGATCGACCACCTCGTCAAGCTGGTCGAGGCAAAGGCCGTTGAGATCGAGGCTGCCAATGCGGCGGTCGCGGTGGCGGCGGAGTAGGCGCGCGCCGCCGACCCATTGAGCAAGCTGACCAGTCCCGTCGTCGCCTTCGGCGTAGCCTGTCTCGGCATCGCGACCTTTTCGTGCATGGACGCGATCATGAAGCGGGTGTCGATCGATATCGGCGCTTACAATGCCATGCTCTGGCGTTCGATCATCGGTTTGCTGCTGAGCGCGCCGTTGTTCCTGGTGGCACGGGTGCAATGGCCGGATCGCGGCCGTCTTCTGCTTCACGTGAAGCGCAGCGGTGCAGCCGGTATTTCCGTCCTGCTGTTCTTCTGGGGTCTGGTGCGTGTGCCGATGGCGGAGGGGATCGCGCTCAGCTTCCTGTCGCCGATCCTGGCGCTGCTGCTCGCCGCACCAATGCTGGGCGAGAAGGTCGGCAAGAGCGCGATCAGCGCGTGCCTGCTCGCCTTCGCCGGCGTGATCGTGATCGTGCTCGGCAAGGCGCATGAGGGCGGCGGGCCCGCCGCTCTCCATGGCGCGATCGCGATCATCATCGCGGGCCTGTTCTACGCCTACAATCTCGTGCTGCTGCGCCGCTCGGCGTTGCTCGCCGGGCCCATCGAAATCACCTTCTTCACCAACCTCGTTTTCACCGGCTTATATTTGATTGGCGCGCCGATAGGGGCGGCATGGTTGCCTCTCATATCCTTGCCCCTCATAGGGCTTGCGGCGGGGCTTGCGGTCGTCTCGTCGCTGCTGCTGGCCTGGGCCTATGCCCGGGCCGAGGCGCAGCGGCTGGTGCCGGTCGAGTTCACCGCCTTCCTGTGGGCCGCGATTTTGGGAGCGATCGTGTTCGGAGAGAAACTATTGCCGCTGACGATAGCCGGCGCCGCGATGATCATCGCAGGCTGCGTGATCGCGGCGCGCGGACGTCAGACGCCTCTGCCGTCGACCGAGGCCGCGTCGTGATCGTCCGCCGCGCCATTCCCGGCGACGTGCCCGCCATCCTCAACCTGATCAAGGTGCTCGCCACCTATGAACGCGAGCCCGATGCGGTGAAGGCGACCGAAGAATCGCTGATCGGCACTTTGTTCGCCGACAATGCGCAGGTGTTCGCGCATGTCGCCGAGGTCGACGGCGCCGTCATTGGCACCGCCGTCTGGTTCCTCAATTATTCCACCTGGACGGGCAAGCCCGGCATCTATCTCGAAGACCTGGTCGTCGCCGATGCGGCACGTGGGCTTGGCGCGGGCAAGGCCCTGTTCAAGGCGCTGGCGGTGGACGCCGAAAAGCTTGGCTGCGCGCGGATCGACTGGGCGGTGCTCGACTGGAACACGCCCGCGATGGATTTCTACCGCGTGCTCGGCGGCCGCCCGCAATCGGGCTGGCAGCCGTGGCGAATCGACGGGCCGGCGCTCGAGGCGCTCCGGCGATGAACGACGAACTGCTCGCCCGCATCGCGTCCGCGCTCGAACGGATCGCGCCGCCGCCGCCCGAGAGCGCCGATCCGCTCGCGCACGCGGCCTATGTCTGGCGCGACGGCGCCTTGCAGGCCGCGCGCGACTTCGCGCCGATGCCGCTCGACCTGCTCGAAGGCATGGAGGCGCAGAAGGAAGCCGTGCTCGGCAATATGCGCCGTCTAGCCAAGGGCTTGCCCGCACATGACGTATTGCTGTGGGGCGCGCGCGGCACCGGCAAGTCGGCGCTGGTGAAATCCGCCGTCGGCGCGGTCCAGGGCGAGGGCGGGGCGCTCGCTTTGGTCGAGGTCGCGGGTGACGGACTGGCCGGCCTGCCGGGCCTGTTCTCGGCTCTCGCCGGCGTAAAACGCGCCTTCATCCTGTTCATCGACGACCTGGGGTTCGCCGAACCGAGCGAGGCACCGCGCCTGCTGCGGTCGGTGCTCGAGGGCGGGGCGGAAGCGCGGCCGGGCAATGCGCGGCTGCACGTCACCGCCAATCGCCGCCACATCGTGCCGCGCGACATGAGCGAGCAGGACGGCTCGATCAATCCGCGCGACGCCGCCGACGACAAGCTCGCGCTGGCCGATCGCTTTGGCCTCAGCCTCGGTTTCCACGTCGTCGACCAACCGACCTATGTCGCGATCGTCGAGGGTTACGCCCGCGCTTACGGCCTGCGTTTCGATCCGCAGGAAGCGATCAGCTGGGCGACCCAGCGCGGCGGCCGATCGGGCCGCGTTGCCTGGCAATATGTGGTCGAACTGGCCGGCCAGCAGGGCAAGACGCTGCGCGACTGATCCGGAACGGTCCTTCTGACGACGCGTTACGGCGCGGCAACGAACAGGAGGACAGCATGGCTGACGAGAAAGAAAAGGTCGTCGTCGAAAAGACCGGCGGCAGCATTGGCGGGATCATCGCAGCGATCGCTTTGCTGATCGCGGTGGTCGCGATCCTGCACTTCTTCGGGATGCTGCCCTTCTAATCGTCCTGACGAACCGCGAGCGTCGCATCCTGCACCCGCGCCAGCATGGCGCTGAATGCCGCCACCTCTTCGGGATCGAAGCCGGCGAAGATGCGGCGCTCCAGTTCGAGCGCCTTGGGTGCCACCACCGCATAAAGGTCATGCCCCGCCACCGTAAGGTGCAGAGATTGCGAGCGGCGGTCGCTGGCATGTGGCTGCCGGTCCACCAATCCGCGATCCACCAAAGCGATCGTCGCGCGACTGACCGTGACCTTGTCCATCCGCGTGCGCCGGCCGACCTGCTGCTGGGTCGTGCCTTCATTTTCCGCGATCACCGCGATCAGCCGCCATTCCGGAATCGTGAGCCCGAACAGCGCCTGATAGGTGCTGGCGATGGCGTCGCTCACCAGGTTCGAAGTGACCGACAAACGGAACGGAATGAATGCGTCGAGACGCAGCGAAACATCGGCCATGCGCGTTGGTAACATTTGACACCATCCGGGCAAAGTCGCATTAGATGGTTTCATTTGATACTAGTTTGGAAGAGTCGGTCATGATCCACGATCCCGCCAACCCGCTCGGTCTCAACGGCTTCGAATTCGTCGAATTCACCTCGCCCGATCCCGAGGCGATGGGGCGTCAGTTCGAGCAGATGGGTTTCGTCCCGTCGCACCGCCATCCCACCAAGAATATCACCCGCTACAAGCAAGGTCGCATCAACCTGATGCTCAATCGCGACGCCGACGGCCGCGTCGCCGCCTTCCGCAACGAACATGGCGCGTCCGCGAGCGCGATGGCGTTCCGCGTCGCCGATCCGGAAGCGGCTCTGTTGTGGGCCCTGTCCAACGGCGGCAAGGCCACCGACGAGGACGATACCGTCATCCAGGGGATCGGCGGATCCTATCTCTACTTCATCAAGGACGGCACCGATCTCTATGCCGACTGGGCCGAATATCCCGGCTGGCGCGAGGCGGAAGCCGCGAACAATGTCGGGCTCGATCTGCTCGATCACCTGACCCACAATGTCCGGCGCGGGCAGATGCGGGTGTGGTCCGAATTCTACAAGACGCTCTTCGGCTTCGAGGAGCAGAAATATTTCGACATCAAGGGCAAGGCGACCGGCCTGTTCAGCCAAGCGATGATCGCGCCCGACAAGGCGATCCGCATCCCGTTGAACGAGAGCCAGGACGACAAGAGCCAGATCGAGGAATTCATCAAGGATTACAATGGCGAGGGCATCCAGCACCTCGCGCTGACGACGCCCGATATCTTCGATACGGTTGAGAAATTGCGCGCGCGCGGCGTGCGCCTGCAGGACACGATCGAGACTTATTACGAGCTGGTCGACAAGCGCGTCCCCGGCCATGGCGAGGACCTTGAGCGGCTGCGCAAGAACCGCATCCTGATTGACGGCGACGTCGGCGACGAGGGCATCCTGCTCCAGATCTTCACCGAGAATATGTTCGGCCCGATCTTCTTCGAGATCATCCAGCGCAAGGGCAATGAGGGTTTCGGCAACGGCAATTTCCAGGCGCTCTATGAATCGATCGAGCTCGACCAGATCCGCCGCGGGGTGATCACGGTCGACGAATAAGCTAGGGCGGCCCGACATGACCGACATGCTCTCCGGCTTCGGCAACCATTTAGCGACCGAGGCGGTGCCCGGCGCGCTGCCGGTCGGCCGAAATTCGCCACAGAAGGCGCCGTTCGGTCTCTATACCGAGCAACTCTCCGGCACGGCCTTCACCGCACCCCGCAGCGAGAATAAGCGCTCCTGGCTCTATCGCCTGCGTCCCACCGCGAGCCATCCGCCTTACAAGCCCTATCAGGGTGGTTCGCTGCTTCGCTCCGGGCCGTTCGACGAACTGCCGCCGACGCCCAATCGCCTGCGCTGGGATCCGCTGGCTCTGCCCGACGTCGCGGTCGATTTCATCGATGGCCTCGTCACGTATGGCGGCAACGGCGACGTCGCGACCGGTAGCGGCATCGGCATCCACCTCTACGCCGCGAACCGTTCGATGGCGGGCCGCGCCTTCCAGAATGCCGACGGCGAATTGCTGATCGTGCCACAGCAAGGCGCGCTCACGATCGTCACCGAGCTTGGCCGGATCCACGTCGCGCCGCTGCAGATCGCCCTGATCCCGCGCGGCCTGCGTTTCCGGGTCGAGTTGGACGGCCCGTCGCGCGGCTATATCTGCGAAAATTATGGCGCGCCGTTCCGCTTGCCCGATCTCGGTCCGATCGGCTCGAATGGCCTCGCCAATCCGCGCGATTTCGAGGCGCCCGCCGCCTGGTACGAGGATCGCGACGAAGCGTGCGAGGTGATCCAGAAGTTCCAGGGCAAGCTCTGGACGACCACACTCGATCATTCGCCATTCGATGTCGTCGCCTGGCACGGCAATTTGGCGCCGTACCGCTACGATCTGACGCGCTTCAACACGATCAACACGGTCAGCTTCGACCATCCCGATCCGTCGATTTTCACCGTGCTGACCAGCCCAAGCGAAATTCACGGCACCGCCAATTGCGATTTCGTGATCTTCCCGCCGCGCTGGATGGTGGCGGAGGGCACGTTCCGCCCGCCCTGGTTCCACCGCAACGTCATGTCCGAGTATATGGGCCTGATCGAAGGGGCCTATGACGCCAAGGAAGGCGGCTTCGCCCCCGGCGGCGCGAGCCTGCACAACCAGATGGCGGGCCACGGCCCCGATCGCGCCAGCTATGAAAAAGCGGTCGCGGCCGACCTCAAACCCCACAAGATCGAAGGGACGATGGCCTTCATGTTCGAAAGCCGCTGGGTGATCCGCCCGACCCGCTGGGCGGCGGAAACACCGCTCTGTCAGCTCGATTATGACGATTGCTGGGCCGGATTCGACAAGGCGAAACTGCTGTGAGCGGGGTCGACGAAACCCACGACCCGAAGCGCACCAGCTTGGTCGAAAGCGCGAACGGCCACTCGGATTTCCCGATCCAGAATCTTCCGCTCGGTATCTTCTCGCCGCCGGGTCACCATGCGCGCCCGGGTGTCGCCATCGGCGATATGATTCTTGAGTTGAGCGGGGTAGGGGCTCTGCTGCCTGAAACGGTCGGGCATCTCCTCACCGGCAATACGCTCAACGCACTGATGGCTTTGCCCTCGGCAGACCGTGTCGCATTGCGCCGTCGCCTGTCCGAACTGCTCTCCGACCCCACGCATCGCGAAATCGTCGAGCCGCTGCTGCACAAGGCGGCGGATTGCGTGATGCATCTGCCGGCCGCGATCGGCGACTACACCGATTTCTACGTTGGCATCCATCACGCGACCAATGTCGGCGCGCTGTTCCGGCCCGACAATCCGCTGCTGCCCAATTATAAATATGTCCCGATCGGCTATCATGGCCGCGCGTCGTCGGTGCGGCCGTCGGGCGTGCCGGTCGTGCGTCCCAACGGCCAGCGCAAGGCGCCCGACGAGGATACGCCGACCTTCGGCCCGTCGCGCCGGCTCGACTATGAGCTCGAACTCGGCATCTGGATGGGGCAGGGCAACGAACTCGGCCATCCGATCCCGATCGGCGAAGCGCGCGAGCATATCGCGGGCTATTGCCTGCTCAACGACTGGTCCGCGCGCGACGTCCAGGCGTGGGAATATCAGCCGCTCGGCCCATTCCTCGCCAAGAATTTCCACACCACCATCTCGCCCTGGATCGTCACCGCCGAGGCGCTGGCACCGTTCCGCATCGCCCAGCCGCCCCGCGCCGAGGGTGATCCCGCGCCTCTGCCTTATCTGTTCGACGAGGCCGATCAGCGCAGCGGCGCCTTCGCGCTTGAGCTGGAGGTGCGCCTGTCCAGCGCCGCGATGCGCGACCAGGGCTTGCCGCCCTTCGTCCTCAGCCGCGGATCGGCGACGACGATGTACTGGACGATGGCGCAGATCGTCGCGCACCACGCCTCCAACGGCTGCAACCTCCAGCCGGGCGATCTGATCGGCACCGGCACCTTGTCCGGCCCGGACGAAAGCGGCTTCGGCAGCCTGCTCGAGATCAGCCAGGGCGGAAAAAAACCCCTCACGCTGCCGGCCGGCGAAACACGCACCTTCCTGCTGGACGGCGACGAAGTGACGCTGAGCGCCACCGCGCGCGCCGACGGTCATGTTCCGATCGGTTTCGGCGCCTGCAGCGCGGTGATATTGCCGGCTGTATGAGCGAGATCATCCTGCACGGTTACTGGCGGTCGAGCGCGGTCTATCGCGTCCGGATCGCACTCAACCTCAAGCATCTCGACTATCAGCAGATCGGTCATGACCTGCGTACCGGCGAACAAAACACCCCAGCCTACAAGGCGATCGCGCCCGCCGGCTTGGTACCTGCCGTCGAACATGCCGGCCAGGTCTATGTGCAGAGCCTCGCCATCATCGAGTGGCTCGAGGAACGCTGGCCCAATGCGCCGTTACTGCCCGGGGCGATCGAGCAGCGCGCGATCGTCCGCGCGATGGCGACGACGATCGCCGCCGACATCCACCCGCTCAATAATCTTCGTATTCTCAAATACCTGAAGAAGGACTTTGAGAGAGAACAGGAACAGATTGACAGCTGGGTCGCGCACTGGATCGGGGAAGGTTTCGCTGCTCTGGAGGTGCTGATCGATCGCCATGGCGACGGCTATGCCTTCGGCGAATTCCCGACCATGGCCGACTGCTTCCTCGTGCCGCAGGTCTATAATGCCGAGCGGTTCGGGATCGATCTGACGCCTTTCCCAAAGCTGACGGCCGCTGCCGAAAAGGCGCGCGCGCACCCGGCCTTCGCCGCCGCGCATCCCGATCTCCAGCCGGGCGCCGAAACCGCGTGAACGAAGCCGAGCGGCTCGTCGAGACGCCGCCGGGTATCGCCCTCGGCCGGCTCGACCTGATCGCTGACGGAAAAGCGCGCAATTTCGTCATCCAGATGAAGGCCGGCCGCTTCCACGGCTTCGTCGTCCGCAAGGGCGAACAGGTGTTCGGCTATCGCGACCGTTGCCCGCATATGGGCCTGCCGCTCGCGCAGGAGCTCGATCATTATCTGAGCTCGGGCGGCGAACTGATAATGTGCTCGTGGCACGGCGCCTTGTTCGATATCGAGAGTGGGCGTTGTCTTGGTGGGCCCTGTGCCGGCGCCGGCTTGACGCCCTGGCCCGTCACGGTCGCCGACGGGATCGTCAAAACCGCCTAGCCGGCGAGGCTGCGCACCGCTTCCATGAAGCGCACCACCGTCACCGGCTTGGAGACGTAGGCCTCCGCGCCGGCCTCGCGGATCCGTTCCTCGTCGCCCTTGGCGGCATAAGCGGTGACCGCCATGATCGGCACGTCCTTGAGCGCGGCGTCGGCCTTGATCGTCTCGATCAGTTCGAGGCCGGTGATGTGGGGCAGCTGGATGTCCATCACGATCAAGTCGGGATGCGTCTCGCGGGCGCGGGCGACCGCGTCCCAGCCGTCGCGCACAGGCTCGGCTTCGTAGCCATGCGCCCGCAAAAGGTCACAGAACAGCTTGAGGTTCAGCTCATTGTCCTCGACAACGAGCACCTTCTTGGTCCGGGCAGGCTCCGGATCGAACATCACCAACTCCAAGCCCCCGGTTACTCATGATGCAAGAGCGTAAACAATTCGTTGTGGACCCAGTTGCACTGGCCTTGCATGCACTTGCATGGACTGTGGCTGAACAGGCACGGGCCGATCGCATGCTGGCACTGACCGGGCTCACCGGCGACGATCTGCGTGAGCGGGCGACCGATCCGGCGGTGCTGGCGGCTTTGCTCGGCTTTCTCGAAGCCTATGAACCCGATCTGATCGCCTGCGCGCACGCACTCGACGTCACGCCCTCGATGTTGGTCGCCGCGCGGGAGGCGCTGGAGGCATGAGCCGGCCGTTGCTGATTACCGACTGCGACGAGGTGCTGCTGCACATGGTGCGCCATTTCGGGGAATGGCTCGACGAGGCGCACGATATCGATTTCCGGCCCCAGGGCGGCGCGTTCGAAACCGCGCTCACCCGCCGCGAATCGGGCTCGACTGTTCCCACC
>NZ_DATHFV010000049.1:0-15946 GCF_035317925.1 Sphingomonas sp. | reverse complement strand
GGGGCCGGGGTGACGATGCTGATCAGACCGGCCGAGGCGGCCTTGCCGTACAAGGTCGACTGCGGGCCGCGCAGTACTTCGATCCGCTCGATATTGGAGAGATCGGCGAAGGCGCGCGCCTGGAAGGTGACCGGCACGTCGTCGAGCACGACCGCGACCGACGGCTCGACGCCGATCGCGAAGGCGAAGGTGCCGACGCCGCGCATCGAGATGGAGGCGTTCACCGGATTTTCGGCCGGCCGCACGATCAGCGACGGCGCGACGCGGGTGAGATCATTGAAATCCCTGACGCCGGCCGCCTGAAGCTGGGTCGATCCGACCACCTGCACCGCGAGCGGCACATCCTGCACATTCTGCGTGCGCTTCTGCGCGGTGACCACGATTTCGGCCGCATTGTTGGCGTCGGTTGCCGCCGCCGGGGCTGCGGGTGCAGCGGCCGCCTGGGCCAAAGCGGCCGTCGCCAGGCCGGAGCCGAGCGCGGTTCCGATGAGCAGCCGCGCGAGCGCGCGCGTCATTTTGTAAGCCATGGTTTCCTCTCCCCATTATCGCCGGCTCGGGCCGGCTTGTGGAAGCTGCTTAGAGATTGGTCAGGCCAAATGCAAGCATGTGGTCAGGACGAAACCTGTAATATAGGTAAGGCCAATATCATGACCATTGCCGAAATCGGCCCGACCAGCTAAGCGGAGGACATGGTGGGCAAATCCGCAAGCGGCCGTTTGTACGAGAGGGTCTCGGACGACCTTTCCGCCCGGATTGCCTCCGGCGCCTATACGATCGGCCAGCGCCTTCCGGCCGAACGCGTGCTCGCCCAGACCTATTCGGTGTCGCGCCCGACGGTGCGCGAAGCGATCATCGCGCTTGAACTGGACGGCCTGGTCGAGGTGCGGATGGGGTCGGGCGTCTACGTCACCTCGACCACGCCGCGCGGCGGCAAGGCGGCGGAGGCCGATGTCGGCCCGTTCGAATTGCTCGAGGCGCGCCGCGCGATCGAAGGCGAGGCGTGCGCGCTGGCGGCGGTGCGCATCACCGATGCCGAACTTGACGCGCTGACGGGCCTGATCGCCGAAATGCATGACGAGAATGGCCGCGATATCGATCGGTCGGAAGACGCCGATCGCCGGTTCCACGTGCTGATCGCCGAAGCGACGCAGAACAGCCCGATGGTGACGGCGGTCGAAGCCCTGTGGGATGCGCGCGCGCGTTCGCCGCAATATAAATTGCTGAGCGACAAGGCGCATGCCGCGGGCGTTATCCCGCGTATCGATGAGCATAATATCATCGTCGAAGCACTGCGGACGCGCGATCCGGAACGCGCACGGACCGCGATGCGCGGCCACCTCACGCGCGTGCTCGAATCGATCATGGAAGCGACCGAAGTGCACGAGATGGAGCAGGCGCGGGCGCGCGTGGCGCAGCAGCGCCGCCGCTATGCCGCGCTGAGCTAAAGACAGACAAGAAGAGAGGGTTTCGCATGGCCGGGACGGAAGAAGGCGTCGCGCCAGTCGCGCTGACGCGGCGGGAAAGCTTTGCCCTCGCGGGTGTGGCGGGTGCGGTTGCGATCGCGGGCCGCGTGGACGCGCAGGCGCCCGACGAGGCTTTGTCGCTGCTCTACCCGTTCGAAAGCCCGACCCGATCCACGCGCGATCTGTCAGGCCTGTGGCGGTTCAAGCTCGACCGCGACGATGCCGGCGAGAAGGAAGGCTGGCAAAATGGCCTGACCAATTGGCGCAGCATCCCGGTGCCGGCGAGCTGGCAGGAATTGTTCGACGATGCGCGCAATTATGTCGGCGCGGCCTGGTACGAGACCGACTTTCAGGTCGATCCGGCGTGGCGCGGCCGCGCGCTGCGGCTGCGCTTCGGATCGGCAGTCTATCGCGCCAGGGTGTGGCTCAACGGCAAGTTGCTGGGCGAACATCGTGGCGGCCATTTGCCGTTCGTGTTCGACATTGGTGGCGCAGCGCGGTTCGGCGAGGCCAATCGCCTGAGCGTGATGGTCGAGAACAAGTTGGAGCGCGACCGCGTCCCCAACAATCCCGATGTCGCGGCCTGGAAGTGGACGGTCGAGGAATATCCCCAGACCAGCTACGATTTTTTCCCGTTCGCGGGCCTCCATCGCCAGGTCTGGCTGTGCGCGCTGCCGCAGACGCATATCACGGATGTTGTAGCGACGACGGTCCACATCGACCGGAGCGCGAGCTGGGGCGTCCAAGTGGAAGTATCCGTCAGCGGTCGCTGGTCGGGGGAGGCACGCGTCCAGATCGAGGGCGGCGAAAGTCGCGGCTCGGCAATCGTTCATATCACCGGGGGCCGCGGCACCACAGTCGTCGCAATGCGTCGTGCCCGTTTCTGGAGTACAGGGGATCCTTTCCTACACCGCGTCACGGTGATGATCGGCGGGGCAGGACCGATCGACGAATATGCGTTCGATTTCGGCATGCGCACGATCGAAGTGCGCGGCACCCAATTGCTGCTCAACGGCGAACCGGTGCAATTGCGCGGCTTCGGCAAGCATGAGGACTTCTTCTTCCACGGCAAGGGCCTCGATCTGCCCGTGCTGGTGCGCGATTACGAACTGCTGAAATGGATCGGCGCGAACAGCTTCCGCACCTCGCATTATCCCTATGCCGAAGAGGCGCTGATGCTCGCCGACCGGGTCGGCCTGCTCGTCATCGCCGAGACGCCGGGGGTGAGTCTGACCTTTTCCGACGAGCCCGCGATCATCGAAGCACGGCGGCGCCAGTTGCGTGCTGACCTGACGGACATGGTTCGTCGCGACCGCAATCGCGCCTGCGTGATCGCCTGGTCGATCGGCAATGAGCCGCTGACCAAGCCTTTCCATACGATCGGCGATGCGCCCGCCGACGCGGCGCAGCGCGGCAAGGCCTTCTTCGACGACATTTTCGACCATATCCACGCGCTCGATCGCACCCGGCCGGCGACCCTGGTCAGCGTCCAGGGCGGGCCGCCGGACTGGCTGGCCAAGGGCGATTTCATCTGCACCAACAGTTATGACGGCTGGTATGCGGTGTCGGCGCGGATGGACGACGCCGCGCAGGTGCTGGAACGCGAGATGACCGCGCTGCACGCGCTCTATCCGAACAAGCCGCTGATGATCACCGAGTTCGGCGCCGACGCGGTTGCGGGCATGCACGATCAGCCGGCCTTGATGTGGGACGAGGAATATCAGGCGGAGGTGATCGCGATGTATCTGCGCTTCGCCGCGAAGCATGATTGGGTGATCGGCACGCACCCGTGGGCGTTCGCCGATTTCCGCACGTCGCAGAGCACGATGCGCGTCGACGGGCTCAATTTCAAAGGCGTGTTCACGCGCGATCGGCGGCCGAAGCTCGCGGCGCATAAATTGCGCGCGTTGTGGAATCCGAACGCGGCCTAGCTTCGTTCGATCGGGCGGATCAGGCCTTCCTGCGCGACGCTGGCGATATGGCGGCCGTCCTGCGTGTGGAAGGTGCCGCGCGTCAGGCCGCGTCCGCCGCCCGCCCAGGGGCTTTCCATCGTGTAGAGAATCCACTGATCGAAGGCGGGGGGCTCGTGCAGCCACAGGCTGTGGTCGAGGCTCGCGGCCTGCAATTTTCCGCTGAACAATGGAACGCCGTGCGGCAGGACGGCGGTGGTGAGCAGACCGAAATCGCTGAGATAAGCGAGCATCGCGCTGCGCATCGCGGGATCGGCGGGGGCGGCGCCGGCGAGCCGGAACCAAAGGCGGCTCGGGCCCGGCTGCGGCCGCGGCGCGAGCTCGCCAAAAGGCGGGATCGGGCGGAATTCGAACGCGCCGAAGCGTTTGAGGAAATGCGCCATCACCGGCGATCCGCCGCCATCCTTGTCGCCAGGATCGAGCGCATCGGGGCCGGGGACATCGGGCATGGGCGCGCCATGTTCGAACCCGGCCTCGGAGCGCTGGAACGAGGCGGTCATGGTCAGGATCGGCGCATCGTTCTGCAGCGCGACGATGCGGCGCGTCGCGAAGCTGCGCCCGTCGAAATCCTTGAGCACGCGATAGTCGATCTCGAGATCCTCATCGCCCGGCCGCATGAAATAGGCATGGAGCGAATGCGCCTGCTGGCTGGGAGACGCGGAGCGCGCACCGGCGACGAGCGCCTGGCCGATCACCTGTCCGCCGAACACGCGGCCGCGCCCGCGCGGATAGCGGGGTCCGCGATAGAGATCGGGCTCGATCGTTTCGACGTCGAGCAAGGCGACGAGCGCTGCGACCTCGTCCTCGGATTGCGGATCGGCCACTAGCTCTTCACGCTCCGATAATCCGCGATCAGGTCCTCGCAGATCGCGCGGGCGGGCCGTACCGCGCGGGTCGCGCCAACGCCATGGCCGGCGGACCAGATCGTCTTCCACGCGCGGGCTTCGCCTTCGAGATCGAGCGCGCCGACGTGGCCCGGCGCATCGAGCAGGCCGTTGGCGGCGAGGCTCGCTTTCATGAAATTGGCGTAGATGCCGGTGACCTTGTCGGTGTGGACGATGTCGGCAGCGCGGGATTCGACCATCATCTGTTTCTGCTCGGGCGGGGCGAGGCTCTCGTCGGTCGGGATGAACAGGCTGCCGAAATAGCCATAATCCGCGCCCATCAGTTCGGCGGCGGCGATATGGCGTCCGCGCGACAAGGCACCCGCCAACACCAAAGCGCCGTCGAAGATGCCGCGTATCTCGTCGAGCAAGGCGAACGGACTGATCGTCCCGGCATGGCCGCCCGCGCCGGCCGACACCGCGATCAGGCCGTCGGCACCGGCCTTGGTCGCTTTCTCCGCGTGGCGCGCGCTGATCACGTCGTGGAAGACGAGCCCGCCATAGCTATGGACCGCATCGACCACCTCCCGGACCGTGCCCAAGGAGGTGATGACCAACGGCACCTTGCGCTGGACGATGACGTCGAGGTCGGCCTGGAGGCGCGTGTTGGTGCGGTGAACGATCAGGTTGACGCCGTAGGGCGCGCTGTTTTCGTCGAGCCGCGCCTCGATCTCGTCGAGCCATTCGACGAAGCCGTCGGTGGTGCGCTGGTTCAAGGCCGGGAAGGTGCCGAGCAGGCCCGCACGGCAGCATTCCACCACCAGATCGGGGCCCGAGATCAGGAACATCGGCGCCACGATCGCCGGGATGGCGAGACGGCCGGCGAGCGGGGCGGGGATGCTCACCTCAGAAGGCGTCCTCGCTCAGCGCCATCATCGAAGCCTTGCCCGCCTTGATCGCAAGGAAGCAGGCGGTCGCCTGTGGCAATATGCGATCGAAGAAGAAGGACGCGGTCGCGATCTTGGCCTTGTAGAAATCGGCCTCGCCGTCGCCTGCGGCAACCTTGGCCTGCGCGATCTTCATCGCCTGGGCGAAGCAATAGCCCATCGCCACCAGCCCGAGCAGGCGCAGATAGTCGGTTGCCGCCGCGCCGGCTTCCTCGGGGTCCTTCAACCCCTTCTGCGCGATAGTGCCGGTCGAAAGCTGGAGCGCGCCGAACGCCTGGGCAAAGCCAGGGATGATTCCCGCCAGCGCCTCATTCTCGGCATTGTCCTCGATGAACGTAGACACCGGGTGGAAGAAAGAGCGCAGGTAACGGCCCATATGCGCGCCGAGCTTGCGGCCGACCAGATCGAGCGCCTGGATGCCGTTGGTACCCTCGTAGATCATCGCGATCCGCGCATCGCGGACATATTGCTCGACGCCGCTCTCGGCGATGTAGCCGTGGCCGCCATAGACCTGGACCGCGAAATTGGCGGATTCGGAGCCCATGTCGGTGAACAGCGCCTTCACGACGGGCGTCATCAAGGCGATGAAATCCCCGGCGCGCTGTTTCACTTCCGGATCGGTCGAATGCTTTTCGGCATCGAGCGCACGACTGACCCAGCCGCAGACCGCGCGGCAGCCCTCATTATAGGCGCGCATCGTCATCAGCATGCGCCGCACGTCGGGATGGACGATGATCGGATCGGCCGGCTTGTCGGGATATTTGGCGCCCGCCAGCGAACGGCCCTGAAGGCGATCCTTGGCGTAATAGACCGCCGACTGGTAGGCGGCCTCGCCGACCCCGAGCCCCTGGACGCCGACCGAAACGCGTTCGGTGTTCATCATCTTGAACATGGCTTCCATGCCCTTGTGGGCATTGCCGACGATCCAGCCGGTCGATTCCTCGAAATTGAGCTGGCAGGTGGCGGATGCCTTGAGCCCCATCTTGTGCTCGATCGCGGCGCACTGGACGCCGTTGGAGGGTCCGACCGAACCATCGGCTTTGGGCAGATATTTGGGCACGAGGAACAGGCTGATCCCCTTCACGCCGGCGGGCGCATCGGGCAGCCGCGCGAGCACGAGGTGGATGATATTCTCGGTCAGATCATGCTCGCCCGCCGAGATGAAGATCTTGGAGCCGGTCACTTTGTAGCTGCCGTCGTCCTGCGGCACCGCCTTGGTGCGCAGCAGGCCGAGATCGGTGCCGCAATGCGCCTCGGTCAGGCACATCGTGCCCGACCAGCTGCCCTCGACCAATTTGGGCAGATAGAGCGCTTTCAATTCGTCGCTGGCGAAACCCTCGATCGCGGTGGTCGCGCCGTGGGTGAGGCCGGGATAGAGGCTGAACGACACGTTGGCCGCGCAGATCATCTCCTCGGTCATCTTGTTGACCGTCTCCGGTAGCCCTTGCCCGCCCCATTGCGCGTCGGACGCGAGCGCGCACCAGCCGCCCTCGCGGAACTGGTCGTAGGCCGCCTTGAAGCCCTTTGGCGTGCGGACGACGCCATTCTCGAGACGGCAGCCTTCCTCGTCGCCGGAGCGATTGAGCGGCAGCAAAACCTCGCGCGCGACGCGGCCGGCTTCCTCGAGGATCTGATCGACCAGATCGGGCGTGAATTCGGCAAGCGCGTCGAGGCCGCCAAAACCGTCGTCATTGTGGAGTTCGTGCAGCACGAACTTCATGTCGCGCAGCGGCGCTTCATAGACCTGCATTTCACTCTCCTCGCGCGCCGGAATGCGGCTGCGTCCTGCAATCAGTTACGAAGCGGCTTGCCCGTCTCCAGCATATGTTCGACCCGCGCGATCGTGCGGACGTCACGGACGCGGAGCATGAAGGCTTCGCGTTCCAGTTTGAGTATGTCGCTTTCGCTGACGGTATCGACCAGATCGGCCGGGCCGCCGGTCAGCACGCCCGCGAGCGCGTCGGACACGACCATGTCGTAGTCGGTCGCGAGCCCGCGTTTGCGGAACCCCTGTGCCGCCATGTTGAGCCCGACATGGCCGCTCTCGCCCGGCAATTTGAATTCGGGCGGGGCGGGGGGCTGGTAGCCATCGACCAGCGCAAGCGCCTTCGCCTTGGCGTCGGACAGCAGCCGGTCGCGGTTCATGGTGATGGCGTCGTCGGGACGCAGGAACATCAGTTCCTTCGCCTGCGCGGCGGACTTGGACACGGTTGCAGTGCTGACCGTCTCGAACACCTTGGCGACGGCTGGCATCGGACCGTGGGGCATGCCGGGCGCATCGCGCCAGCGCTGGAGCATCTCGCCGCAGCCGCCCCAGCCGGGGATCAGGCCGACGCCGCATTCGACCAGGCCCATATAGAGCTCGGCATGCGCCTGGATCGCGTCGCAATGGAGCAGGATTTCGCAACCGCCGCCCAACGCCATGCCGGCGGGTGCGCCGACGACGGGGAAGGGGGCATATTTGAGTGCCTTGTAGGCCTTCTGGCCGCCGGAAACGAGCTTCTCGACCTCGCTCCAGGCGGCGATATTGAGCGCGAACAAGGCGAGGCCGAGATTGGCGCCGGCGGAGAAATTGCTGCCGTCATTGTAGACAACCATCGCCTTGAAGCTTTTCTGGACGAGCGGGATCGCCTGGCCGATCAGCTTCATGACATCGCCATCGAGCGCGTTCATCTTGCCGGTGAATTCGAGGGCTGCGATGCCGTCGCCGACATCCCAGAGCGCGGCCGAACCGTTCTTCAGCAGGGGCTGCGACGCGAGCTTGATATCCTCCAGCCGTAGCACACCCTCGGGGCGGATTATGTTATGATAATCGCCATCGATTCCAAGATATTGGCGCTTGCCGTTCTCAGTCCGATAGAAGCTGCGATCACTCGCCAGCTGGAGCAAATCAGGGACGGGTTTGCCCTCGGCTGCAAGCCGTGCGGCTAGCTTTGAAGCGCCGATCTTGTCGATCAGCTCGAACGGCCCGAACTTCCAATTGTAGCCGAGCTTCATCGCGTCATCGACCGCGACGATGCTGTCCGCCGCCTCGGGCACGAGACCCGCGGCATAAGCGAGCGTGCCGCCGAGCACCGCCCAGGCATAATCGCCCATCTTTCCCTTGAGCCCGATCAGCGCGCCCAAATCGCCCTTGGCGGCATCGGCGGGGAGGCCGCCCGCCTTGATCGGCAGGCGATATTCGCCGGTAATGAGGTCGATCGTCTCCTTGCGCTTCCCCATCTCGCGATTGACGCGATAGAAGCCGCCCTTGCCCTTGCGGCCGGTGAAGCCGCCTTCGATCATCGTTTCGATCAAAGGATGGACGCGCGCGATCGCCTGGTAGGGATCGTCCTTCGGCAAGGTTTCGGTCAGGCTCTTCTGGAGATGCGGCATCAGATCGATGCCGACCAGATCGACCAGCCCGAAAATGCCCGTCTTGGGAATGCCCATCGGACGACCGCCGACCGCATCGGCTTCCTCGACCGTCAGGCCAAGGTCGAACGCGGCGTTGAGGCCGAGCTGAATCCAGTAGGTGCCGATGCGGTTGGCGATGAAACCGGGCGTGTCCCTGGCATGGACGATCGTCTTGCCCATCGAGCGATCGGCAAAGGCCTCGACCTTCGCGGCTACGACAGGATTGGTGGCCGGACCGGTGACGATCTCCAGCAGGCGCATGTAGCGCGGCGGGTTGAAGAAATGGGTGATCAGAAAGTCGCGCCTGAACGCATCGGTGCGGCTCTCGATCAGCTTGTCGAGTTTGATGGTCGAGGTGTTGGACGAGATCGCGCTGCCGGGGCGGCGCACGGCTTCCAGCCTGGCATAGAGATCATGCTTGATGTCGAGCCGTTCGATCACCGCTTCGATGATCCAGTCGCACTCGGCGACCTTGGCGAGATCGTCCTCGATATTGCCGGTCTCGACCAATTTCGCGGCGCGGGTCGACATGAATGGCGCGGGATCGGTCTTGAGCATCTTCGCGACCGCGCCCTCGGCGATCGCATTGCGGTTGGCGGAGCCACCATCGCCTTTGGGGACGATGTCGAGCAAAAGCACCGGTACGCCGGCATTGGCGACCTGGGCGGCGATGCCCGCGCCCATCACGCCCGCGCCGATCACGCAGACTTTCTTGATAGAGTCCGGCCGGACGCCGGCTGGTTTGATGGCGTCGGTCACTCGGCTGCCTCCAGCACGGTGGCGATTCCCTGGCCGCCGCCGATGCATTGGGTGGCAAGCGCGTAATGGCCGCCCTCGCGCTTGAGCAAGGACGCGGCCTTGCCGACGATGCGCGCGCCGGTCGCGCCGAGCGGATGGCCGATCGCGATCGCGCCGCCATCGATATTGACCGTGTCGGGCTTCAATCCGAGGTCGCGCATGCAGGCGAGCGCCTGGCTGGCGAAGGCTTCGTTGAGCTCGACCACATCGAGATCGCCGACATTGATCCCGGCGCGCTCAAGCGCCTTGGTCGAGGCGCCGACCGGGCCGATTCCCATGATCTCGGGCGCGCAGCCGGCAATACCGACCGATTTGATCCGGGCGAGGATTTCGAGCCCGTGCGCGCGGGCATAATCCTCGCTCGTCACCAGCACCGCGCTCGCGCCGTCGGTGAGCGGGGAGGAGGTGCCGGCGGTGACCGAACCATTCTGATCAAAGGCAGGCTTGAGGCCGGCGAGGCCCTCGGCATTGGTGTCGGGACGAAGCGTGCCGTCTTCGCTCACCACGCCGGTCTTGGTCTTGATCGGGATGATCTCGTCGGAAAGCTTACCACCCGAACGGGCGGCGGCGGCTTTCTGCTGGCTGCCGACCGCGAACGCTTCCTGCTCGGCGCGCGTGATCTGGTACTTGGTCGCGACATTCTCGGCGGTGTCGCCCATGCCCATATACGCGGCGCTTTTGGCGGCGAGCGTGGGGTTGGGGAGGGGGTTGAAGCCCATCATCGGCACGCGGCTCATCGACTCGACGCCTGCGCAGATGAAGGCCTCGCCCGCTCCGAGCTGGATCTGGCCCATCGCGATATGGATCGCGCTCATCGACGATCCGCAGAAGCGGTTGACGGTCATCCCGCCGACCGACAGCGGCAGGTCCGCGAGCAGCCCGATCAGGCGGGCGACGTTCAAACCCTGCTCGCCTTCGGGGAAGGCGCAGCCGAGGATGATGTCCTCGATATCGGCGGCATCGATCCTGGTTTTCTCGATCAGTCCGCGAATCACCTGCGCGGCGAGATCGTCGGGCCGGACGCGCGCCAGATCGCCCTTGGTCGCGAGATGGAAAGGCGAACGGGCGTAGCCCGCGATCACGGTGTTGCGCATCAGTCACTCTCCGGCGGCACTTTACGGTATCGTGCCCTGTCGTCTCTAAGGGTGCGATACTTTCCCTATACGTCAAGCAAATTTTGAGTCACATAGGGATTCGCAGCCGGTCCAATGAACCGGCCCAACGATCACCTGCCACAGAGCGGGGATCGGAGAGTGATGAAGGAGAGGTATGACTGGCTTTCTCATGCTCGCAGGCCTTGCATCGGCCGCGCTCAGCCCGGACACGGCGCTTGGGCGCTGGCAGACCGAGACTCGTCACGGCATCGTCGAGGTCGAGCGCTGCGGCGCGTCGATCTGCGGCAAGCTGACCAATTCGGACGGGCTCAGGGCCAACCCCAATCTGCTCGACGTCAACAACAAGGACGCGTCGCTGCGCGGCCGCCGGATGATGAACCTGCAATTCATGAGCGGCTTCACCCGCGGCGACGGCGAATGGACCGGCGGAACGATCTACAACGGCGATGACGGCGGCACCTACAAGGCCACCATCACCCCGATCGACGCCGATCACCTCAAGGTGCGCGGCTGTATCATGTGGCCTTTGTGCAAGAGCCAGACCTGGACGCGCGTCCGTTGAGGCGCGTCCCCATGACCAACGACAACAAAGAGACGAGGGAGTTCAGGATGACCAAGATTTCCACGCGCGCGCTTTTCGCCGCGACTGTTTCCGTCCTCGCGGGCGGTATCGCCACCTCCGCCAATGCGGCGGCCTTCTACCTGCAGGAACAATCGGTGCGTGGCGCCGGACGTGCTTTCTCAGGCGAGGGCGCGGATCAGGGCGCGGCGTCGCTCTGGTGGAACCCGGCGTCAATCGGCGGCATGACCGGCGGCGACGTTTCGCTCGGCGTGAGCGAGATCATGCCGCGCGGCGATGTCCATAACAACGGCACCGTGATCGTGCGTCCGGGCCAGGCGCCCGCACCGGTCGGCGGCGACACGGATTCGCACAACCCGATCAACAACGGCACCTTGCCCTCGGGCGCGATCGCCTATGCGCTGACACCGCGCCTGTCGATCGGTCTCGCGGTGACATCGCCGTTCAGCTTCACCACCAATTACGCCGCGACCAGCTGGGCGCGCTACACGGCCGACAAGACGCAGCTGCGCACGATCGACCTGCAGCCTACGGTCGCATTCGCGATCACGCCGGAGTGGAGCGTCGGCGTCGGCGCCAATGCCGAATATGTCCGCGCGATCCTGGGCAATTACCTGCCCAATCTGTCGCCCTTGCTGCCGGACGGCCATCAGACGCTCAAGGGCAATGGCTGGGATTGGGGCTGGAGCCTCGGCACGCAATTCCACACCGGCCCGGTCTCGATCGGCCTGAGCTACAAGTCGAGCGTCAAGCACACGCTGGACGGCAGCGTCACCACCGCTGGTCTGGCCGGCCCGCTTGCGGGGCAGAATGGCTCGCTCACGACCACCGCCCAGTTCCGCACCCCGTGGCAGGCGGTCGCGGGCATCCGCTTCAAGGCGACCGACAAGCTCACCCTCGACGGCCAGATCGTCCGCTTCGGCTGGAACAAGTTCGGCACGATCCAGCTCGGCGCGCCGCTCAACGTCGCGATCCCCGAAAATTACGGCAATACGTGGAGCTATGCCGGCGGTCTCGACTACGCGATCGCGCCGAACTGGACGTGGCGCGCGGGCATCCAGCGGGACGAAACGCCGACGCGCGACACGCATCGCGATGCGCGGGTGCCCGACAGCGACCGCTGGAATTTCGCCACCGGTACCAGCTTCGATGTGACCAAGGGCCTCGGGTTCGACGCCGCCGTGAACTATATCAAGTTCAAGGATTCCAGCATCGACCGCCTCACCGCGGCCTATGCGGGCTCGCCGGTGCAGACGCCGATCGTCGTGAACGGCACGCTGCAGAACGCACATGCGCTGGTGCTCTCGGTCGGCGCGCACCTGAAGTTCTGATGTGGGGCGCGGCGGGTATGATGCGTGAAGACAATCCGGCGGCGGATCTGCCGCCGGAGGTCATGCCGACGATCGCGCCGCGCCTTTTAACTGATCTGCTCGACAAGGCGGTCGCGCATCACGGGGCGTGGCCGGCGATCGATTTCATGGGCCGCCACTGGTCCTATGCCGAACTCGGCGAGCTCGTACGGCAGACTGCGCGCGGACTGCAGGATATCGGCGTCAAGCCGGGCATGCGGGTTGGCCTGTGCCTGCCCAACACGCCCTATTTCGTGATATTCTATTTCGCGATCCTGCGGGTCGGCGGGGTCGTGGTCAATTTCAACCCGCTCTATGTCGAGCGCGAATTGAAGCATCAGATCGTCGATTCGGGCACGACGATCATGGTCGTGCCCGATCTCAAGATGATCCACGCCAAGGTCGCGAAGATCGCCGACGAGGTCGGGCTGACGAATATCGTCGTCTGCCCGTTCGGGGCGGTCCTGCCGCTCGCCAAGCGGATCGGCTTCGCCTGCTTCAAGCGCCGCGAGATCGCGCATATTCCCGACGATGCGCGTCACGTGATGTTCGCCGATCTGATCGACGACGCCGATCCCGATTCGGTCGCGCAATCGCCGCACGATCTCGCGGTGCTGCAATATACCGGCGGCACCACCGGCCTGCCCAAGGGCGCACGGCTGAGCCATGCCAACCTGGCCGCCAACAGCGCGCAGATGATCCTGCATGTGGGGCATATGCCCGAACAGCAGGAACGCACATTGGGCGTGCTGCCGCTGTTCCACGTCTTCGCGCTGACGACGGTGCTCAATTACTCGATCGATACCGCCGCCGAGATGGTTCTGCTGCCGCGTTTCGAGATGAAGCAGTTCCTCGCCACGATCCGCCGCACCCCGCCGACGCAATTCTTCGGCGTGCCGACGCTCTATGCGGCGATGAATGCTTTGCCCGACGACGAAGCGCCCGACATGAGCACGATCCGCGTCTGCATTTCGGGCGGCGCGCCCTTGCCGCTGGAGGTACGCGAGACGTTCGAGCGGTGTATGGGGTGCCGGATCGTCGAAGGCTACGGCCTGTCCGAAGCCTCGCCGATCATCGCCTGCAATCCGCTTGAGGGCCTGGTGAAGGACAATAGCTGCGGCCCGCGCTTTCCCGAGACGATCCTCGAGATACGCGACCTCGAAGATCCGCATCGCGTGCTTGGGCTCGGCGAGCGTGGCGAAGTGTGCGCCCGCGGCCCGCAGGTGATGCAGGGCTATTGGAACCGGCCCGAGGATGATGAAGCCGTGTTCGTCGATGGCGCGCTCCGCACCGGCGACGTCGGTTATCTCGATGAAGACGGCTATCTTTTTCTGGTCGATCGCATCAAGGATTTGATCCTGTGCGGGGGATACAATGTCTATCCGCGGGTGATCGAGGATGCGCTGTACGAGCATCCGGCGGTGGCGGAGGCGGTCGTGATCGGGGTTCCGGACAGCTATCGCGGGCAATCGCCCAAGGCGTTCGTGTCGCTCCATGCCGGCGCACACGCCGACGAAGCCGGTTTGTGCGCTTTCCTGGCGGATAGGCTGAACAAGATCGAGATGCCGTCGAGCATCGAGATCCGCGACAAATTGCCCAAGACGCTGATCGGCAAGCTTTCCAAGAAGGCGTTGGCCGAAGAAGAAGCCGCGAGGCGCGCCGCATGACCGCACGCCACAAGCCGACCGAAGACCATGCCGCGCTCAAGGGGATCCAGGAGGTCGCCAAGGAGCTCGGCATGACGATGCGCGCGCTCCGCTTCTACGAGGACAAGGGCCTGATTGCGCCGCAGCGCGTCGGTACCACGCGCATCTACGGCAAGCGCGAGGTCGCGCGCATCCGGCTGGTGCTGCGCGGGCGCGCGCTCGGCTTCACCGTGCGCGAGATCAAGGAATTCCTCGATCTCTACGATGTCGATCCCGAGCATGTGGAGCAAATGCGCGTCTTCATCAAACGCGTGCGCGCGCGGTTGACCGAGCTGGAACATCGCAAGGCCGCGCTCGACCAGACGATCACGGAATTGCGCGCGCTGGAGCGCGAGACGCTCAGCAATCTCGAAAGAGCGGGCAAGAGCCCCGCCTGAGCCGGAATTCAGGCAGCGACCACTTTTGGGTTTGACGAGTGGCGCGCTTCTGCTGTCCTCTGCCGGCGACGGGGGGAACGTCGTGCTGCTGAGCCGCATACTTGACCATGCCGGGCGCCATCCGAACAAGATCGCGGTTGTCAGCAACGGCGCGCCCATCAACTATGAGACATTCGCCAAAGGCATTCTAAAGATCCGCTGCCACGCCGCCCAGGCGTTGCCGCCCATCTGCGGTACCGCGATCATTGCCAGCCCGGGACTGCTCAACCTCTGGCTCATCAGCATCGCGCTCCGTTCGCTGGGAATCACCACGGTCGCCGCACGCGATCTTGAGACGATCGGAAAGCTGCGCCATTTTCCCGGGGCGATGCTGGTTTGCGCCTCCCGCCGGGAAGGCTACGTGCCGACTGCCCACCAGCGTTGGCCCGATCTGCCGATCTTCGAGCTTCCGATAGAAGCGATCAACGCGATCCGCGACGATGCCTTGCCGTCGACCGTCGATGACAGCCGCTTTGGCGACTATATCGAATTCACCTCCGGCTCTACCGGCGATCACAAGATCCTGGTTCGTTCGGGCGCGGCCGTCGAGCAGCTGTGGACGCGCACGGCCGCCGAATTCCGGCTCGATCGGAGCAGCGCCTTCCACCTGCACAGCCTGACGGCATGGACCGCCGTCGGCGGCAAATGCCCGTTGACCTGCTGGGCGTTGGGGGCGACCTGCCTGTTCGATCAGCGCTACGATAATCTGCATCACCTGCTGGACCTTCCGATCAACCGGCTGTTCGTGACGCCCGCGCAGATCAGGACGCTCGCTGCCATGGATTTGCCCAAGCCGCGGGACCCCGATCTGCAGATCTATTGCGGCGGCGGGTTTCTCGCCGCGCCGCTCGTGGCCCAATTGCGTGAGAAGCTGCGTTGCCGGATCTTCCTCAACTATGCCGGCTCCGAATTCGGGGTGCGGCTGCAGAGCGAGATCCAGGTCGAGGAGGACGCGATCTGGCTGCGGCCGCTGCCAAATGCCGACCTGCGGCTGGTCGACGAGCTCGGCGAGCCCGCCGCGGACGATCAGGAAGCGGTCATCCAGGTGAAATTGCATGCCTGCGATCCCCGGCCCTATTCCGGCGAGCCGGCTAGCGGGGAAGCGGGCGTCGAGGGCAGCTGGTTCAACACCAACGATCTCGCCACGCGCCGCGCGGACGGCCGGATACGGATATTGGGTCGCGCTGAGGACGTGCTCAACATCTCCGGCCAGAAGGTGCCGGTCGGGCCGGTGGAGGAAAGGGCGCGCACGCTGCTAGGCATCGACAGCCTGTGCCTGTTCACGCGGCAGGCAGACGACGGAGAGGATTATCTGTTGGTAGCGATCGAGGGCGATCAGGATCCTGAAAACCGCCGGGTGACGGCGTTCCGGGCCGAGCTTG
>NZ_DATHFV010000048.1:0-3478 GCF_035317925.1 Sphingomonas sp. | reverse complement strand
CGCCGCATCCTTCGCATGCCACGCGTCCGCGATATGGAACCGGTCGATGAACGGCTCCTCCGTCGACCAATAGTTGATGGAGGCCAGATTTACGCCGATTTCCATGGACAAAACGCCTCGCCACTGAACTGAAATTACGGCGTGAGAGCCGTGTCGACGCCGTTTGTAATGCTTGATTTATCAAGGCTTTTTACCCCGGATATGGTTAATATCCGGGTATGGCGGAATAAGGGTTGGTCCCGATCGCGACCGGGAGGGGCCATCATTTCGGAGCCGCTTGAGGGGGGCGGTACGTGATCGTGGGAACGTAATGCGCCCGGCCAACGGCGAACCTCACCCTAGCCACACCCGCCCCAACCCCCTACATCGCGCCCTCTTATGGCCCGTCCACGTCCCCCCGAATTCGACAAGAAGAAGGTCGTCGCCGAGAACCGGCGCGCGCGGTTCGAATATTTCCTCGAGGATTTCTTCGAGGCGGGGATCGCGCTGACCGGGACCGAGGTGAAATCGCTGCGCTTTGGCGAGGGCTCGATCGCGGAGGCCTATGCCGAGGTGAAGAACGGCCAGGTCAGCCTGATCAACGCCAACATCCCCGAATTCAGCCACGGCAACCGCAACAATCACGAGCCCAAGCGCCCGCGCAAATTGCTGCTGCACGAGCGCGAGATCGAGAAGATGCACAAGGGCATGAGCCGCGAAGGCATGACGCTCATCCCGATGTCGGTCTATTTCAACAGCCGGGGCCGCGCCAAGGTCGAGCTCGCGCTGGCCAAGGGCAAGAAGCTGCACGACAAGCGCGAGACGACGAAGGACCGCGACTGGAAGCGCGATCAGGCCCGCATCATGCGGGATCGTGGCTAGGAGGGCCGCCCTTCGGGTGATGCCGGGCTGCAAAGGGCGTTTCCTGCGCTTCCGGTGCTCACGTACTGATGTACGCTGCGCTCCGGTTCTCGGAAAACACCCTTTTCGCCGCGGCCTCACTCCGAACTGCGGCCCTCCTGCGGCATAGCGCCATTTTGGCCGTTTCCAGACAGGCTCTTGCGCGTGCAGCCGGAGGCGTTAACCCGCTGACCATTCGCCAGATTTCGCAAGGTTCCTCCCCCCAATGACGCTGACATCCTCCAAATCCATGCTGCTGCTCGCGGGCAGCCTGTTCGCCTTTTCCGCCGCCGTGGCCGCAGCCCCCGCCGACCATGCCAAGAAGCCGGCCGGCGCCGCCGTCGGCCCGGTCGCGGGCCAGCAGGCCGCGCTCGCCGCCGACGCGCCCCAGATCGGCAAGTTCGGCTTCGACGAAGCGGGCATGGACCGCACGATCGCGCCGGGCGACGATTTCTACGGTTTCGCCAACGGCACCTGGACCAAGGTCACGCCGATCCCGGCCGATCGATCCAATTACGGCGCGTTCAGCGTGCTCGAGGATCTGTCGATCGAACGCATGCACAACCTGCTGGATATCGCGATCAAGGACCCCGGTTCCAAGACCGGTGCGCTCTATGCGAGCTTCATGGATGAAGGCGCGGTCGAGGCGAAGGGCTTCGATCCGATCAAGCCCGATCTCGTGGCGATCAAGGCGATTGCCAGCAAGTCGGATTATGCGCGCGCGCTGGGTTTCGGCCTGCGCAACGGCATCGGCGGCCCGATCGACGCCGGCGTGTCGCTCGACAGCAAGGATCCGGATCGCCCGACGATCGAGGTTGCCCAGGGCGGCCTCGGCCTGCCGGACCGCGATTATTATCTGAAGAACGACCCCAACATGGCCGGCGCGCGCAAGGCCTATGCCGATTATATCGCGCAATTGCTGACGCTGACCGGGGAGCCCAATGGCGCCGCCCGCGCGGCCGCGATCGTCGAGTTCGAAACCAAGGTGGCGCAGGCCCATTGGACCCGGATCGACAGCCGCGATTCCGACAAGACCTACAATGTCTGGACGCGCGCCGATTTCGAGAAGAATGCGCCCGGCTTCGACTGGACCGCCTATCTCGGCGCGGCCGGGCTCAACAACGACAATCATTATCTGGTCGCGCAGCCGAGCGCGATCACCGCGTCGGCGAAGCTGATCGCCGACACACCGATGCCGGTGCTCAAGGATTATCTGCTGGTCCGCACGATCGATGGCGCGGCACCGTGGCTGTCGCGCCGGTTCGTCGACGCCAATTTCGCGTTCCACGGCACGACCTTGTCGGGCACGCCGCAGATCCAGGTCCGCTGGAAGCGCGGCGTCGATCTCGTCAAGAATGCGATGGGCGAGGATCTGGGCAAGAGCTACGTCGACAAATATTTCCCGCCCGAGACGAAGGCCGCCGCCGACCAGCTGGTGAAGAACATCATCGCGGCGATGGACCGCCGCCTGCAAACGCTCGCCTGGATGGACCCCAAGACGCGCGAGGAGGCGCGCGCCAAGCTCGCTGCCTTCACGCCCAAGATCGGCTATCCCGATCACTGGCGCGATTATTCCGGCCTCCAGGTCGCGCGCGACGATCTCTACGGCAACATCAAGCGCTCGAACGCGTATGACTGGCAATATGGGCTGAACAAGCTCGGCAAGCCGGCCGATCGCGGCGAGTGGGGCATGACCCCGATGGAGATCAACGCCTACGCCAACCCGGTGTGGAACGAGATCGTGTTCCCGGCCGCGATCCTGCAGCCGCCGTTCTTCGATCCGCATGCCGATCCGGCGATCAATTATGGCGGCATCGGCGCGGTGATCGGCCACGAAATGAGCCACCATTTCGACGATCAGGGCCGCAAGTACGACAAGACGGGGCGCCTGACCGATTGGTGGACGCCGCAGGACGTGGAACGCTTCACCGCGCTCACCGACAAACTGGTCAAGGAATATGACGCGTACGAGGTGTTTCCGGGCGCGCATGTCCAGGGGGCGCTCACGCTCGGCGAGAATATGGCGGATCTGGCGGGGCTGACGGTCGCGCTCGACGCCTATCATGCCTCGCTCGGCGGCAAGCCGGCGCCGGTGATCGACGGGCTGACCGGCGATCAGCGTTTCTATCTCGGCTGGGCGCAGGTCTGGCGGCGCTCCTATCGCGAGGCCAATCTGCGCCAGCGTCTGCTGACCGATCCGCATTCGCCGTCGATCCAGCGCACCTGGATCGTGCGCAATCTCCAGCCCTGGTATGACGCTTATCAGATTGCGCCGACCGCCAAGATGTACTTGACCCCGGACCAGCGCGTCCTGGTCTGGTAAGGGGCGCTACACGGTCCGGAAGGGGAAGGCCGATCGCGACGCGGGCACCATTGCTGCCGTTCCTGCCGCCCGCCCAGCGCGGACGGAATGGCCTCGTGTCGCTCGCGATCGTCCTGCTCGCGGCCGCGACGCTGCTGTTGCTGTGGTCGCGGATCGCGCCGGCGAGCTTCGTCGTCGCGCTCGCCGCCCTGCTGCTGGTCGGCGCGGCGGTCGCGGGCGCCTTGCTGTTGCGCGTCCGCGCCGCGCCGTCCGCTGGCCCGCGCGACTGGCCTCTGC
>NZ_DATHFV010000047.1:0-8666 GCF_035317925.1 Sphingomonas sp. | reverse complement strand
TCACGACCTATTATGGCGGCCCGGCGGTCAAGGCGAACGATCGCGCGGTGGTGACGCCCAGCCACGAGGCCGACAGCTTCTGCCTGCATGCGCCCAAGGACAAGATCGAGATGCTCAAGCTGATCGATCCCGACACCTTCTGGCAGACGCCGCATTATGAGGGCTACACCGCGCTGCTGGTCCGCTACGACACCGACAATGTCGACATGGTGCGGGATCAGATCGAAGCGTCGCGCGATTGGGCGATGACGCGGCCCAAGCCGAAGCCGCGCAAGAAATAGTCGCGATGTCATTGCGAGCGCAGCGAAGCAATCCAGCTTCCAGGACTGGATTGCTTCGTCGCTACGCTCCTCGCAATGACAAGAAGGATCAGAATTCAGGCCGAGTTCAAGGCCGTCGCCCCACGGAGACCGGATGCATCGTTTCTTTATCGCCGCCGCGTTGATCGCGGCGCCCGCCGCTGCCCAGGCGGGCGGCCTCGTCGAGGTCCAGGCGCATCTCCGCGCGGTGACCACCATGACCGCCGGCTTTGCCCAGACCGATCGCAACGGCCGCACGCTCACCGGCACGATCACGCTCAAGCAGCCGGGCAAGATCCGCTTCCAGTATCAGCAGGGCGTGCCCCTGCTGATCGTCGGCGACGGCAAGGCGCTGACGATGATCGATTATCAGGTGGCGCAGGTGTCGCGCTGGCCGGTCGGCAATTCGCCGCTCGGGCTGCTGCTCGATCCCTCGAAGGACATTTCGCGTTACGCTCACCTCGTCCCCGGCTCGCCCGACGGACGGATCGTGATCGAAGGCCGCGATCCCAAGCATCCCGAATTCGGCACGATCACGATCGGATTCGCCCCGAAAGCGGGTGCGCCCGGCGGGCTGATGCTGGCGGGCTGGAGCGTGCTCGACGCGCAGGGCAATCGCACGACGACGGTGCTGTCCGACCAGAAATTCGGCATGACGGTGAGCGACAGGACGTTCCTGTGGCGCGATCCACGCCCCCAAACCGGCAAGCATTAACGGTCTCATTCATTTTAGTGACAGGTTTGCTGCCTTAAAGCGTCTTGGCGGTCGCGATGCCGCTCCCCGGGATTCCCCCCTGTTGCTCGGGCAGAGTATCGCAACCTCACCTGCGTGACGAACGCCAGGTCGGCCCTCGCTCCAGCCCCCGGAGCGGGGGCCCTTCCTTTTCTGGGGCTCTGCCGCTCAGCCGAACGTGAACGAAAAGGCCTGCGCGCCCGGGTCGAGAAACTCGATCTGGAAGTTCCTGTCGGCGACCGCGCCCTGCTGGCGCACCAATTGATACAGCCGCTGCCCGGTGATCGTGCCGTAACCCTGCGCGTCGGTGTCCGCGCCGTGATCGGCGCCGGGCGCGCAACCGTCGATCGTGACGCGGAAGCGGACCGGCTTGCCGGTCGATCCCAACACCAGATGCAGGTCGCGCGCGTGGAAAAGATAGGCGATCCGTCCACCGGCCTGGACGAGATCGGCCTGTTGGGCGGCGATGGTCCAGGTGCCCGCCAGGCTCCATTGATTGAGCGTCAACGCGCCGCCCGCATAGATATGCGGTGCATCGTGCGTCATGCCGCCCGGCGAGGCGAAACCCCGTGCCTTGGCATAGCCGATATAGGTTTCGGGCGAGCGCACGTCGCCACCACCCGCCGCCTCCGCACCCTTCGCATCGACCGCGACGATGCCGGTCGCGACCACGCCCGGATGCGCCTCCGCGAGCAAGGCCTGGATGATGTGTTCGGATTCGGGATAATCGCCCTCGCCATAATGGTGATGGCGGATCCGGCCTTGCGCATCGATGAAGTAATGCGCCGGCCAATAATGGTTCTTGAACGCGCGCCAGATCGCATAATCGTTATCGATCGCGACCGGATAATCGATGCCGAGATCGGTGACCGCCTTGCGGACGTTGCCGATATCCTTTTCGAACGCGAATTCGGGCGCATGGACGCCGATCACGACCAGCCCCTTGTCGCGATATTTGTCCGCCCACGCTTTCACGTAGGGGAGCGAGCGCAGGCAATTGATGCAGCTGTAGGTCCAGAAGTCGATCAGAACGACCTTGCCCTTGAGGCCTTCGCGCGTCAGCGGCGCTGAATTGAGCCACTGCACCGCCCCGTCGAGCGGCGGCATCGTGCCTTCGACCGCGAGGTCCGCATGCTTCGCCTCGGCAATCTGGGCCATCTCGAAACGATCGAGCAACTTCTGCTCGACGCTGTTGGTGCCACTCAGCGAGACACGCGTGAGGAAGCCCGTATCCGCGCCGAGCGCGATCGCCGCCACCGCCACCAGCACCGCCGCGCCGACCGCGCGCCGGACCCATTCGCCGACGCCGAGCGAACGCTTCATCGCCTTGAACAATCGTCCGCCGACCAGCAGCGCCAAGGCGAGCGAGGTCGCGGCACCCGCGGCATAAGCGAGCAGCAACAGGCTCGTGCCGACGCTCGCGCCTTGCAGCGCGGCCCCGGTCAGGACCAGACCCAATATCGGTCCTGCGCACGGCGCCCACAGCAAGCCGGTCGCCACCCCGAGCAAAAGCGACGTGCCGATGCCCGAGCCTTCCGCATCCGCGCGCTGCGACAGGCGCGAGCCCAAACCGACCAGCGGGCGGGTCAGGCGGTCGGACAGCGACGGGAACAGCAAGGTAACGCCAAACAAGGCCAGCAGAATCAGGGCGAGCGCGCGGCCATATTGGTTGGCCTGGACCGCCCAGCCGCCGCCCAGCGCCGCCAGCGTCGCGACCAGAGCGAACATCGCCGCCATGCCGGCCAGCATCGGCAATCCGTTGCGTACGAACGGCTTGTCGGCACGCGCGAACACGAACGGCAGCACCGGCAATATGCATGGGCTGATGATCGTCAGCGCGCCGCCGAGATAAGCGAGAAGATAAAGGATCATCGGTGCGGCTCTCCCGACGCGCGTGCCGTGCAATTTCCCTGCTGAACGTTGCCGGAACGATCGTGCTGCGGCAGGGTCATAACATGGATTCAGCCGATGCCGCCGCCGAGGAAACGACACGCCATGCCGAACTGGTCGCGGCGGAAGAAAAGGCGCTGGCCCTGCTCGATGCGATCGAGGCGGCGGGGCTGATCCGGCCGGGCCGCAGCGAGCGCGAGATCGAGCAGGATATCCATACGCTTGCCGCCGAACGGTTCGGGATCGAGCGTCATTGGCACAAGCGCATCGTCCGCGCCGGGCTCAACACGCTCGCGGTCGCCGGCGACAATCCGCCGATCCGCATCGTCGAGGACGACGATATCGTCTTCCTCGATCTGGGCCCCGTCTTCGATCATTGGGAAGCCGATGTCGGGCGGAGCTATGCGGTCGGCAACGATCCGCGCAAGCAGGCCTTGTGCCGCGACCTGCCGATCCTGTTCGACGCGGTGAAGGCGAGGTTCGACCGGGATCCGGATATCACCGGCGCGCAGGTTTACGCCTTTGCCTGCGACGCGGCGGCGGAGACCGGCTGGACGTTTGGCGGCAAGATCGCCGGGCATATCGTCGCCGAATTCCCGCATGCGCGCGTGCCCGGCCGCAAACAGGATCATCATATCAGCCCCGACAATCCCGATCCGATGCGCAACCGCGACGGCAATGGCCGCGTGCGCCACTGGATTCTCGAAATCCACCTGGTCTCGCCGGACGGAAAGTTCGGCGGCTTCTACGAACGCCTGCTCGACGGACCCAGGCCGGTCGCGCTTTGACTTGCGCATTTGTCGGAGTAATCCTGTCCAAGGGAGAGGCGGGCCGATGGAGATCGAACGCAGGACATTGTTGGGCGGTGCGGGTGCACTCGCGACGATAGCATTGCTGCCCGCGGCGGCCCGGGCAGCGCCCGCGACGCGCGCGCCGATCGACGTGCTCGCCTATCGCGATGTTACCCTGCTCGAAGGGCCGGCGCAGATCCAGGCGGGGCGGACGCTCGAAACTTTGCTGGCGATGGACGAGGCGCGACTGCTGCGACCGTTCCGCGAGCGCGCCGGGTTGCCGGTCGCGGCGGACCGGTTTGGCGGGTGGTATGATTTCGTGCCCGAATTTCATTCGAAGCAGAGCATGGTCGGCTTCATCCCCGGCCACAGTTTCGGTCAATATGTCTCGTCGCTGGCGCGCGGCTATGCGGTTACCCACGACGCGCGGGCAAAGGCCAAGGTGGACCGGCTGATTGCCGGCTATGCACCCACCATCACGCCGGATTTCTACAAGAACTACACGCTGCCGGCCTATACGTTCGACAAGACCCTGATCGGGCTGATCGATGCGCATCAGTTTGCCGGCAACGCCCAGGCGCTGAAGCTGGTCGCGCCGAGCACCGACGCGGTGCTGCCCTGGCTGCCGGGCCATGCACTCAACCGACCCGACGTCGAGAAGCAGCCGCGTGCCGAACAGGCGTTCGGCTGGGATGAGACCTATACTTTGGCCGAGAACCTCTACCTCGCGGCGGACCGCGGGGCGGGCGAGCGCTACCGCACGATGGCGCGCGCCTACCAGTTGAACGACGCGTATTTCTTCCCGCTCGCGGCCGGCCAGAACGTGCTGCCCGGGCGCCATGCCTATAGCCATATGAACGCGCTCGCCTCGGCGGCGGAGGCCTATATCGTCGACGGCGATCCGCGCCACCTTGCCGCTGCGCGCAACGGCATGGGCTTCATCCTCGACCAGAGTTTCGCGACTGGCGGGTGGGGTCCGAACGAGGGCTATGTCGTCCCCGGTTCGGGCGGCCTGGGTGACAGTCTCGACAAGACCCACGCCAGCTTCGAGGCGCCGTGCGGCAGCTACGGCCATATGAAGGTCGCGCGCTATCTGATGCGGATCACGGGCGACAGCCGCTACGGCGACGGGATGGAGCGGCTGCTCTACAACGCCGCGCTGGGCGCGCTGCCGCTCAAGTCCGATGGCACCGCATTCTATTATGCCGACTACAATCAGGTCGGGCACAAGGCCTATTACGACACGATCTGTCCCTGCTGCTCGGGCTCGATCGGCCAGTTGACCGCGGACTATGGGATCAACGCGGTACTGGGCGATGCGCACGGCCTGTTCGTCAACCTCTACCTTCCGCTCCTGGCCAACTGGCGTCGCGATGGCGAGACCGCGCTGACGCTGACCCAGGACGGCAATTATCCGCTGGGCGATGATATCGAGATGAGCATATTCGTGCAGCGCCCGGTGCGGATGGTGCTGCGGCTGCGCATCCCGGCCTGGGCGGGCCCGGCCACGCGGATCGCGGTCAACGGCCGGGTTCACGCCGGCGTCGTGCCAGGGCGGTTCGCGACGATCGCGCGCGAATGGCGCGAGGGGGATCGCATCACGCTCACCATCGACCGGTCGCTCCGGCTAGAAGCGGTCGACGCGCAACATCCTGATCGCGTCGCGGTGATGCAGGGCCCGCTCGCCCTGTTTGCGCTGGGGGATAACACGCCGAGCTTCACGCGGGCGCAACTCGCCTCGATCCGCCAGCGCAGGCCCGGAGGAGTCGAATGGGGCTTTGCCGGCAGCCCCACTTTCGCGCCCTATTTCGCGTTCGGGAGCGGGACGTCGCGGGTCTATCAGGTGGTTACGGCTTGAGCCGCCAGCCGGTGCGGAAGATGAAGGCGAGCAGGATCAGGCAGGCCGCCATGAAGGCGGTGGTGAAGCCGAGGCTCGCCACCACCCCGACGTCGCCGATCCCGTAGAAGCTCCAGCGGAATCCGCTCACCAGATAGACGACCGGGTTAAACAAGCTGAGCGTGCGCCACGGCTGGGGCAGCATATCGATCGAGTAGAAAGCGCCGCCGAGGAAGGTGAGTGGGGTCACCACCAGCGACGGGATGATCGCGAGCTGCTCGAAACTCTTCGCCCAGATGCCGATGATGAAGCCGAACAGGCTGAACGTGACCGACGTCAGCAGCAGGAAGGCCACCATCCAGAAGGGATGGAGGATCTGAACGTCGGTGAAGAAGGTCGCGGTGACGAGGATGATCAGCCCGATGCCGACCGACTTGGTCGCCGCCGCGCCGACATAGGCCGCTACCGTCTCGACCGTGGACATCGGCGCGGACAATATCTCGAAGATCGTGCCCGTGAATTTGGGGAAATAGATGCCGATCGAGGCATTGCTGATGCTCTGCGTGAGCAAGGTCAGCATGATCAGCCCCGGCACGATGAAGGCGCCGTAATGGACGCCGCCGACATGCTGGATGCGCGATCCGATCGCGCCGCCGAAAACGACGAAATACAAAGCGGTGGTGATCACCGGCGTGGCGATGCTCTGCCAGACGGTGCGGAGCGTCCGCGCCATTTCGGTCTTGTAGATAGCCCTCATGCCGAAGCCGTTGACGCTCATGCCGCACGCTCCACCAGGCCGACGAAGATATCCTCGAGCGAGCTCCGCGCCGTATCGAGATCGCGATAGTCGATATGCAGTTCGTCCAGCCGCCGCAGCAATTTGGGAATCCCCAGCGCGTCCGCCTCGGCGTCGAAGGAATAGACCAGCTTGTGGCCGTCATCCTCGAGCGCGAGCGGCCAGTCGGAGAGCGCGGCGGGCAGAGCCGCCATCGGCTCCTGCAGCACCACCGTCAGCCGGCGCTTGCCGAGCTTGCGCATCAAGGCCGCCTTGTCCTCGACCAGCAGCAATTTGCCGTGGTCGATCACACCGACCCGATCGGCCATTTCCTCGGCTTCCTCGATATAATGGGTGGTGAGGATGATCGTGACACCCTTCTCGCGCAGCTTGCGCACCAACGCCCACATGTCGCGGCGCAGATTGACGTCGACGCCCGCGGTCGGCTCGTCGAGGAACAGCAGATCGGGCTCATGGCTCAACGCCTTGGCGATCATCACGCGGCGCTTCATGCCGCCCGACAATTCGATGACCTTGTTGTTGCGCTTCTCCCACAGCGAAAGGTCGCGCAGCAGCTCTTCGATGAAGGCCGGGTTGGGCGATCTGCCGAACAGGCCGCGGCTGAAGCTGACCGTGTTCCAGACGGTCGCGAAGATATCGAGCGCGATTTCCTGCGGCACGAGACCGATCTTGGCACGCGCGGCGCGATAGTCGCTCTGGATGTCGTGGCCGTCGACCTTGATCGTGCCCGAGGTCATCGACACGGTGCCGCACACCAGACTGATCAACGTCGTCTTGCCCGCGCCGTTCGGCCCGAGCAGCGCGAAAATCTCGCCCTTTTCGATCTCAAGATCGACATGGTCGAGTGCGGTGAAGTCGGATTTATAGCGCTTGGTGGCGGCGGAAACGGATAGGATCGACGACATTGGCCCTCCCAGCCGCTGGTTAGCGGGCGGATATAGCCACGCCGCCCGGCGAAGCCAACCGCCCGGTACAAAATTCCCCTGCAGGATAGGGGCGGGCCAATCTTCCCTCCGCGCGCTCGCGTCGCTACATGCTCGGCATGACAGTTCTCAAGATTGCGTCGTGGAACATCAATTCGGTGCGGGCACGGATCGGCATCGTCGAGCGCTTCCTCCAGGAACAACGGGTCGACATCCTCTGCCTGCAGGAAACCAAGGCGGCGGACGATGTCTTCCCGGCGGCCGACTTCAAGCGGATGGGCTATGTCCATCAGCGGCTCCACGGCCAGCGCATGCATCATGGCGTCGCGATCCTGTCGCGCATTCCGTTCCGCGACGCGGATGACGATTGCTGGCGTTTCGACTGGCAGGACAATGGCGAGGCGCGTCATGTCGGCGTTTGGCTGGAGGCGGGTTTCCGGCTCGAGAATGTCTATGTCCCGGCTGGCGGCGATATCCCCGATCCGGCGGTGAACCCCAAGTTTGCGCAGAAGCTGGCTTTCGTCGAACGCATGACCGAATGGGCCAAGTGCCTGAACGAGCCGACGCTGATCGTGGGCGATTTCAACATCGCGCCGCTGCCCGAGGACGTTTGGAGCCACAAGCAATTGCTCGACGTCGTCAGCCACACGCCGGTTGAGGTCGATGCGCTGGATCGGCTCAAGGCGGCGCACGACTGGGTCGATCTCGGCCGTCATTTCTATCCCGCGCCCGCGCGGTTGCACACCTGGTGGAGCTATCGTTCGCCCGATTGGACCGCCAACGATCGCGGCCGCCGGCTCGATCATATGTGGGCGAGCAAGGAAGTCGCCGCGAAGGCGACCGCGCATACGGTCCATGAGGATTGCCGTAACTGGCTCAAGCCGTCGGACCATGTGCCGCTCGTGACCGAGTTCGCGGTGTGAGCGACGCGTTCGCCGCTGCCCGTGCGATCGATGCGCTTCGGCGCGGCTGGCCGGTGCGGATCGACGGTGCGATCGTCGTGCTGGCGGTCGAGCGGGCGGACGATGCGCGGCTGGCGGCGTTCGATCCCGACGGCAAAGCCGAATTGCTGCTGTCAGCCGAACGCGGCGCGATCCTCAAGCTCGCCAACCAGCGCGACGCCGCGACGCCCGGCCAGCCGGTTTTGATCGAGCGTGTGCCGTGGCTGGACCTTACCGCCGCGCTCGCGCTCGCCGATCCGGCGAACGATCTCGCCACCCCATTCAAGGGGCCGTACCGGACGAGGCCCGTCGCGGAGGGCGTCGCGGCGTCGGCGGCGCTGACCCTGGCGCGGGTCGCGGGGCTGCTGCCCGCATTCTTCGTTCGCTGCGATGGTGCGGCGGCGGCGGAGGTCGCGGCCGCCGATATCGCCGCCTACGAACATGAGGACAATCTCG
>NZ_DATHFV010000046.1:0-10900 GCF_035317925.1 Sphingomonas sp. | reverse complement strand
TCGCCGCCGAGGCGATCGCCCAGGCATTGGGCAATAAGGACGTTCATCCGCACGCTATGGATGCGCTTAACATTCCGGGCTGCACCTATTGCCGGCCGCAGGTGGCGAGCGTCGGCCTGACCGAGGCCAAGGCCAAGGATGCCGGCTATGAGGTCAAGGTCGGCAAATTCCCCTTCATCGGCAACGGCAAGGCGATCGCGATGGGCGAGGTCGACGGCTTCGTGAAGACGGTGTTCGACGCCAAGACCGGCGAACTGCTCGGCGCGCACATGACCGGCCCGGAGGTGGTCGAACTGATCGAGGGCTATACCGTCGCCAAGCAGCTTGAGACGACCGAGGCGGACCTGATGGAGACCATCTTCCCGCACCCGACGCTTTCGGAAGCGATGCACGAAAGCGTGCTCGCGGCGTATGGGCGGGTGATCCACATCTGATCCGAAAAGCGTCACCCTGAACTTGTTCCAGGGTCCATCTTGCCACAGGCGCGGCGGTGCGGATGATGGATGGATGCTGAAACAAGTTCAGCATGACGGTTAGGGTTGAGCCACCGCCTTCAACCACCCTCGAAACGCCGCCATTGCCGGCGTATCCCTGCGCGACATAAGCCGCGTCAGCCAATAGCCGCCGGTGACGATCTCGGTCGGGAAGGGCTGGATCAGCCGCCCCCCGATCAGATCGTCGGCGAACATGGCGGGCGGAGCGAGCGCTACGCCGTGGCCGGCCTGCGCCGCCGCCACCATCGCGAGCGAGGTATCGAACACCGGCCCGCGCAGCGAAGGGCAGGGCGCGCCCGCCGCCTCGAACCAGAGCGGCCATTCGTCCGCGCGATAGGATCGCAGCAACGTCTCGCGCGCCAGCGCGGCGGGATCGGTCAGCCGTTCGGCGATGGCCGGGCTGCAGAGGGGCGAGAGCGGCGCCTGCAGGATCGGATCGGCATGCACGCCGTGCCACGCGCCGTTGCCGAAGCGGATCGCGAAATCGAGGCCCTCACCGGCGAGATCGACGCGGTTGTTATTGGTCATCAGCCGCAGATCGACGCGCGGATGATCGCGGTTGAAAGCGTCGAGCCGGCGCAGCAGCCAGCCGGCGGCAAAGGTGCCGACCACGCCGACATTGAGCACCTCGCGCAGCCGCCCGTCGGCATAGAGATCGAGCGTCGCGCCGATCCGGTCGAACGCGTCGGCCACCGCCGGCACCAGAGCATGCCCCTCGTCGGTCAGCGCCAGCCCGCGCGGCAGGCGGCGGAACAGGGGGGTGCCCAGCCTTTCCTCCAGTGCCGCCACCTGATGGCTGACCGCGCCCTGGCTGACATGCAGCTCGATCGCTGCGCGGGTGAAGTTGAGGTGCCGCGCCGCCGCCTCGAACGCGCGCAGTGCATTCAGCGGAAGTTGGGCCCGATCCATGGTTCAGTCATGAATTAAGCTCATGCCTCTGTCGAGATAAGATGCTTTGCGCTTGTCCCGCTCGCCCGATCATCATCGCGCTAGAAATGCAGGGAGACCGCTGATGGCAGTTCCGAAGATCGTCCCGTTTGGGCTCGCGCTGATCGCTTCTGTATCGGGCGGCGAAGCGAATGCGCGCGTGCCGCATGATCCTTTGCTGCAGCCGGTCGACCCGGTCGCGGCGAACCAATGGCTGGTGAAGCAGCCCCCGCTCCATATTTATGGCAATACTTATCTTGTGGGCTTCGCCGGTCTGAACGTCGGCCTGATCAAGACCAGGGCTGGCCTGATCTTGATCGATGGCGCGCTGCCGCAAGGCGTTCCGGCGATCGAGGCGAACATAAAGGCGCTCGGTTTCCGGGTGCGCGACGTCCGCTACATCCTCAGCACCGAACCGCATTTCGACCATGCCAGCGGCATCGGCGCACTGGCGCGGGATTCACATGCGGTCGTGATCGCGGGCAAGGCGGCGGTGCAGGCCCTGGAAACGGGACGGCCGAGTGCGGACGATCCGCAGGCTGCTTACCATGCCCACTATCACGGCGTCGGGCCGGTGCGCGGTGTGAGCGACGGCGCGACCATCCGGCTGGGCGGCGTCACCGTCACCGCGGTCGCGACCCCAGGGCACACGCCCGGCAGCACCAGCTGGAGCTGGCAATCGTGCGAGCGGGGCGACTGCAAGGCGATGGTGTTTGCCTCCAGCCTCAACCCGATCGCGGCGGACTTCTATCTCTTCACCGGCCCTGAGCATCAGGGGCTCGCCGACGCCTTCCGCCAAAGCTTCGCGACGATGCGCGCCTTGCCTTGCGACATATTGATCAGCGCGCATCCCGATCAGTCGGGCGGCGACGTAAAGGCGGTCCAATTGCGCGCCGGCACCGACCCCAATCCCTTCCTCGATCCCGGCGCGTGCCGCGCCTTCGCCGACCGGTTCGAAGCCCTGTTCGACAAGCGCATCGCCGACGAGAAAGCGGGGCGCGTGAAATGAGGAAGATGATATTTGGCCTCGCGCTCAGCCTCGCCGGCGCGGCGCACGCCGCCACCTGGCAGCCCGCGCCCGGCCATCCGCAAATCCCGCTCTGGCCCGGCGCGGCCCCCGATCCGCTCCCCGTCAGCGGCCCCGAATATATGACGCGCGATCCCAAATCGCTGATCGGCGGCAAGACGGTGATCGCGATCGACCGCGTCTCGCGCCCGACGATGATCGTCTATCGGCCCAAGGGCCGCAATACGGGCGCGGCGATCGTGGTCTACCCGGGCGGCGGCTTCTGGATCCTCGCGATCGACCTCGAAGGCACCGACGTTTGCGACTGGCTGACCGCGAAGGGCGTCACCTGCGTGCTCGTCAAATATCGCGTGCCCGGCGACAAGCATTATCCCCGTTCCGGGCCCTATCCCGACAATCCGGCCGCGCTCGAAGACGCACAGCGCGCGATCGCGCTCACGCGCTTCCACGCAAAGGATTGGGGCATAAATCCACACAAGATCGGCGTGCTCGGCTTCTCCGCCGGCGGCCATCTCGTCGCCGCGACCAGCACGCTGGAGCGCATCTACAAGCCGGTCGACGCGATCGATCGGATCAGCGTGCGCCCCGATTTCGGATCGCGCTCTATCCCGGCCATCTCTGGATCGACGAGGACAGGTTCGAACTGAACCCGGATGTGCCAGTCAGCGCCCGCACGCCGCCCCAGTTCATCATCCAGAACGAGGACGATCCGGTCGACAGCGTCAACAATTCGCTCGTCTATTATAGGGCGCTCAAGAAGGCCGGCGTGCCGACCGAGATGCACCTCTTCGCACATGGCGGCCACGCCTTCGGGCTGCGCCATGACAGTGCCAAACCCGCCGCCGATTGGCCGCTTCTGGCTGACAAATGGCTGGTTACGATCGGTATGATCCCCCGATAAACCGCCTTAGCGTCACCGTTTCGACCGCTAAAAGCGCGCGAAACGGTGGCGTGCAGGCCGTTTCCTCCCCTACAAGAGGCACGATGGGTGCGGAAAAAGGGGCAGTAACGACCGCGATGGAAGGGCGTTCGCGCGCCTCCGCGCCCTGGTTCGTGTCGGCTTTCCTGCTGTTCGGCGCGACCTTGGCGATGCGCTTTCCCGGCGTCGCCATGTACGACAGCGTTGCCCAATATGAGCAGGCGGTCGACGGTACTTATGCCGATTGGCATCCGCCGATCATGGCGCGCACCTGGTCGCTTTTGCTCCATCTCCACAGCGGTTCAGCGCCCTTTTTCTTCCTCCAGATGCTGTTTTGGTGGGGCGGTCTCGCCCTGATTTCGGCCGCGTTCGGGCGGCGTGCCAAGCATGGTCCGGCGGCCTTGGTGCTGCTGGTCGGGATCGCGCCGCTCTGGCTCGGCTGGGCGACAGTGATCCTCAAGGATGCGCAGATGGCCTGTTGCCTCGTCGGCGCGGCCGGTCTTGTCGCGCATTGGCGGCTCGACGAGCGGCCCTTGCCGCGCTGGGCACTGGCCTTGGCGTTGCTGCTGATCGCCTATGCGACCCTGGTGCGCGGCAATGCCGTTTTCGCGACTATCCCGTTCGCATTCGCCCTGTTCGATTGGCCGCGCCTGCCGAAGTTCTGGCACAAGGGCGCCGCCGTGCTCGCCGTGATCGGCGCGGTGCTGATCATCAACCCTTTGCTAAACCTATATTTTTTCCGTGCCGAGCATACCGGTGTCGAGAACTCCCTGCCGCTCTACGATGCGGCCGGCATCGCCCACCTGGCGCATCTGCAGACCTTGCCGGGGCTCGCGCCCGAAGGCTGGGCGCGGGCCGAGCAGAAGGGCTGCTACACGCCCTATTTCTGGAACCCCTATGGCGAGGATGCGCAATGCGGCTTCGTCGGCGACGCGGTGATCTTCGACCATCTCGACGACCGGCGGATGATGGCGGAATGGGCCGGTCTCGTCGCGCATCACCCGCTCGCTTATGCCGAGCACCGCATCGGCCATTTCAACGCCAATCTGCGCTTCTGGGTCGGGCCGGGGGAGCCCGACGCGAACCCGCCGCTCGACAGTGAACCCAATCATGACGGGCTCGGCGTCGCCCCCAATCCCGGCGGAGAGGGGCTGATCGCGGCGGCGAAACTGATGGCGGTCAGCCCGCTCGGCTGGCCCTTCGCCTGGGCGATCGTCGCTGCCGGGCTGCTGTGGGCGAGCACGGGCCTGACCGGCCCGCAGGTGCGGCTCGGCCGTGCGCTCGCTTTGTCGGCCCTGTGCATGAGCGCCAGCTTCGCGCTGGTCAGCATCGCCAGCGATCTGCGCTATCACCTCTGGTCGATGGTCGCGGCGGCGCTCGCCTTGATCCTGCTGGCCGATACGCGCGCGCTCGATCGGCGGCGCAGCTTCATCGCGGGCGGCGTGCTGATCGGCGCGATCGCGCTCGGCACGGTGGCGAGGTTGGGGCTGGCCGCACCGGTCTATGTGCCTCTGCCGGCCGCCTCGCCGCCCCCTGCACCTCTGACCGCGCATTAGATCGTTGCGCGGGCGGAATTCCGCGTCCAATCATCGGCCTATACAGCCAGATAGGGGGCCGCCCATGAAGTGGACTTTCGCCGCACTCGCCGCATTCCTCGCCACGACCAGCGTCCAGGCCGTGACCGTCGTCACCGCCGCGCATATGCTCGATCCCGCCAAGGGCGTGACGGTCGACAATGTCGTGGTCGTGATCGGCGATAATGGCCGGGTGCAGGGCCTGGTCAGCGGCACGGGCGCACGGCCCAATATCCCGGCGGACGCCAAGCGGCTCGATCTGGGGGACGTCACGATCCTGCCCGGCCTGATCGACATGCATGTCCACCTGACCGGCGACCCGACGCTCTCGGGCTATCAGGGCCTCGAATATACCGACAATTTCTGGACCGTGGTCGGCGTCGCCAACGCCAAGAAGACGGTCGAGGCCGGCTTCACCACCGTCCGCATGGTCGGCTCTGCCAATTATGACGACGTCGCGCTCAAGCAGGGCATCGATCACGGCTATGTGCCCGGCCCGCGCATCGTGCCTGCCACCTACGCGATCGGCGCGACCGGCGGCCATTGCGATTCGACCGAGTTCCCGCCCTCGATCAACGTGCCACAGCCGAACATCGCCAACAGTCCGGAACAGTTCCGCGCCCTGGTCCGCACGCTCCGCAAATATGGCGCCGAGGTGATCAAGGTCTGCATGACCGGCGGCGAGCTGTCGAAGACGGATTCGGTCGGCGCGCAGCAAATCTCGTTCGAGGAGATCAAGGCGATCGTCGACGAGGCGCACATGTTGGGCCTGCGCGTCGCGGTCCACGCGCATGGCACCGACGGCATCAACGATGCACTGCGCGCGGGCGTCGACACGATCGAGCATGCCAGCCTGGCCGACGAGGAATCGTTCAAGCTGGCCAAGGCGCATGGCGCCTGGTTCGACATGGATATCTATGACGACGACTACATCCTGTCGGACGGCGCCAAGAACGGCGTCTTCGCCGAAAGCCTCGCCAAGGAAAAGATGATCGGTCTCAAGCAGCGCCAGACCTTCCGCGCCGCGCATGCGGCGGGCGTGAAGATGCTGTTCGGCACCGACGCGGGCGTCTACCCGCACGGCGACAATGCTCGTCAGTTCGCCAAGATGGTCGAATGGGGCATGACCCCGGTCGAGGCGATCCGCGCCGCCACCAGCGACGCCGCGATCGCGCTCAACCGCGTCGATGATGTCGGCCAGATCACGCCCGGCCATTATGGCGACATCGTCGCGGTAGCGGGCGATCCGACCAAGGACGTTCGTTTGCTCGAACATCCGACCTGGGTGTTGAAGGGCGGGCAGGTGGTGACCGGCCCGGCGCGCTAAGGGTTCAGACCTGCTATTTAGGAGGTCGTGATGGGACGCAGAAGCGCAGTGGCAGGAAGAGCGCGCGGGCAGCTACCGGCAGTAGCTGCCAAGCGATCGACCGCACCAATGCGTTTCTGCGTCCCACCCTTTGGGCAGGCGCTTCCCGGGCGCCAGGCTATGTCGAGCTGCTCGATCGGGCAACCGGCCCGCCCTTCGCGGCTCTCCTCGCCTGGCATCCCGGTAAGCAGCTGTCACGGCCTCCTAAATAGCAGGTCTGAACCCTAATGGCGGAAAGCAACAACAAGCTCGTCCTGCTGGCGGCGCTCGGCGCCAATCTCGGCATCGCGGTCGCGAAGTTTTTCGCGGCTTGGGCCACGGGTTCCTCGGCCATGCTCACCGAGGGATTCCACTCGGTCGTCGATTCCACCAACCAGCTGTTGTTGCTCTACGGCGAGCGCGCCTCGCAGAAGCCCGCCGACGAGATTCACCCGCTCGGCTATGGCCGCGAACTCTATTTCTGGAGCTTCGTGGTCGCGATCCTGATCTTCGCGACCGGGGCCGGCCTCTCCATCTACGAGGGCATCCGCCACATTCTTGAGCCGGGTCCGATCGAGAATGCGACATGGGCGTATGTCGTGCTCGCGGTTTCGTTCGCGCTGGAAGGTGCCTCCTGGTTGACGGCGGTGCGCGAATTCCGCGTGACGCAGGGCGATCTGGGCTGGTGGCAGGCGGTGCGCCGCTCCAAGGATCCCGCGACCTTTATCGTCCTGTTCGAGGATTCGGCCGCGATGTTCGGTCTGGTCGTGGCGGCGCTGGGGGTCTTCCTGACCCATTGGACCCACAATCCGGTCTGGGACGGCACCGCCTCGATCGTGATCGGCGTCGCGCTGGCGATCGTCGCCTTCATGCTCGCACGCGAATCGAAGGGGTTGCTGATCGGCGAGCGCGCCGATCCCAAACTGGTCAATGCGATCCGCGCGGCGTTCGCGGCGCGGCCGGAGGTGAGCAACGTGCAGGAGGTGATCACCATCCACATCGCGCCGCGCAAGGTGTTCGTCTCCGCCAGCGTCGATTTCGTGGATGCGATTGCGGTGGGAGATATCGAGCGGCTGATCGCCGACACCGAAGCCGAACTGCGTCATACCTGGCCGCAGATCGCCAGCGTCTACATCAAGCCAAAGGCGCGGGTGTCCTGATCGCTCAGGCGGCGTCCGGGCGCCGCACCCAGATCCGGCGGTAGCGCTTCTTGAGCGGGAATTGCGCGACCAGACGATAATCGCGTGCCAGCACCGGATCGAGCACGGCGCGCGTCGCCCGGTTGATATAGTCGAGCTCGCCCTTGACCCTTTCGGGCGTGCGATATTGTGGCTGCAGGCCACCATCGACGATCACCTGCGGCATGGTCGCCAGGATGCGCTTTTCCTCCACAACCGGGTCGACCCCGATTGCCGGTCCCTCGATCGCTTCGTCGAGGTGGTTGGGAAACAGGAACTTGGTCGGGGCCGGGGCGCCGGTGAACAGGTACAGGACCGGTTCGCCATCATAGAGGTAGAGCGATCCGCCGTGACGATTCGCTTCGATCGTCGCCACGACCTGCGCGATATAATCGGCATTGCCCTTGCGCAGGGTGACGATGCGATAGCCGACGCCGGTCGCGATCACCCCGATCGCAACCAGCACGCCCGCAACCCGCAAGCCGATCCTTTTGTCGCCGCGCATATGATCGAACACAGGCGCGATCGCCGCGGACAGCGACACCAGCAGCGGCAGCGCATAATGATCATAATAGGTGCCGAAGACGAGCAGTCCGATCACCGCCGCGCCGAACCATTGCAGCAGGAAATTGTGGGCATGATGATCGTGCGCGCGCCACGTTTTGACCCTCTCGGACCAGGCCAGGCTGATCAATAGGGGCGACAGTAATAGAGCGATCATGCCCAGCCGCTGCAGCAGCTCGATCGTCCCGGCGCTGCCGCGCTGCATTACCGACAGAACGTTGGCGAACAGGAAGGCCTGCTCCTGATGAATCGACGCGTAGAAAGCGAGCACCGCCGCGCTCGGCACAAGCGCGATTCCCATCCAGCCGAGCCCGGCGCCGAGCGTCGCGTCCAGCCGCCGCGTTTCGCGCCACTGCGCCCAGCATAAGGCAAGGCCGAAGAACATGCCTTCGAACATGGCGGTATATTTGATCTGCATCGCGACGCCGCACAGCGCCATCGCCGCCGCCCCTAGCCGCAACCGCGTAGCGTTCGCCGTACCATGGCCGGTGGCGCGCAGCGTCAGCAAGCCAGCGCCGGCGACGAACAGATTGTAGAAGACCGGCGACTGACCGCCTGGCCCGCTGAACATGTTGAGCCACAGCAGATAGACCATCCCCGCGATCCATGCGGCGCGGGGCGACGCCACGCTGCGCGCGATCCGCGTCACGATCAGGGCGGTGCCCCACGCGAACAAAGTCGCCACGATCTGATATTCGATAATGCCCGATCCGCCGAGGAGGCGGATACCGGCATAGAGCAGGAACAGGCCGATCGGCTTCCTGTCCCACACGTCCACATAGGGAATCGCGCCGTGGAGCAGCCGATCGCCCACCAGCAGGTAGAATTGCTCGTCGATCTGCACCACGGGATCGCCGAACCAGATTCCCCGCACCGTGAAGGCGGCCAACAGCAGCAGGATCGGGCCTGCCCAGCGATGCGCCAGCGCGGCTGAGAGGAACTGGGCGCGCCCGGGGGCGGTACTATGCCATTGCGCGGGGTAGGCGATGGTTGCCGAGCGCGGGGCGAGCGGCTTGGCAGGGTCCATGGTCTGGGCGTCAAGCAGAGAGGTCTGATACATCCACGCCCGCTTTGGCTAAAAAAGCTGCACCGGGCATGAACCACCGATACGGCAGGATGTTTCGCGATTATTGCTGCGGTGCAGCGAGGCGTGTGTTCGACGAACCGTTCATCGCAATGCGTCCGCGCAGCGCGCCCCGTTGACGCTCTCCGAGTCCCTCGTTATAGGGCCGCTCGCTCGCGGGCCTTTCTATAGGCCCATGCGGGTGCACTGAACATTGCCGATGCTTGGCAGGCCCCGGGGGCGAACGTCACCTGGGCCGTTATCGCATTCCGCCGTTCCAACGGCAGCATGTGGTGCTGACACGGTAAAGTAACCCTGTGAAAGGTGAAGGGCTTCATGCCGACGATTAACCAGTTGATCCGCAAGGGTCGCGAACCGCAGATCGCCAAGTCCAAGGTGCCTGCGATGGAAAAGAACCCGCAGAAGCGCGGCGTTTGCACGCGCGTCTACACCACGACCCCGAAGAAGCCGAACTCGGCTCTGCGCAAGGTGGCCAAGGTTCGCCTGACCAACCAGCGCGAAGTCATCAGCTATATTCCGGGCGAGGGCCACAATCTTCAGGAGCATTCGGTGGTCCTGATCCGTGGCGGCCGTGTGCGCGACCTTCCGGGTGTCCGCTACCATGTTCTGCGCGGCGTGCTCGACACGCAGGGCGTCAAGAACCGCAAGCAATCCCGCTCCAAGTACGGCGCCAAGCGTCCGAAGTAAGCCGATCGGCCCCTTCTGTGGGCTGTCCGATCATCAGGCTGAAGTTTGTAAGGAAGAAAAAAGATGGCTCGTCGTCGTCGTCCAGAAAAGCGCGAAATCCTGCCCGATCCGAAGTTCGGGGATGTCGTGCTCAGCAAGTTCATGAACAGCGTCATGCTCGACGGTAAGAAGTCGACTGCCGAGAGCATCGTCTACTCGGCGCTCGACACGGTCGAGACGCGTGCCAAGCGCGAGCCGCTTGGCGTGTTCCACGATGCGCTGGCCAATATTCGTCCGGGCATCGAAGTGCGCAGCCGCCGCGTCGGCGGCGCGACCTACCAGGTTCCGGTCGAGGTTCGTCCGGAGCGTTCGCAGGCGCTCGCCATCCGCTGGCTGATCACGGCCGCCCGTGCCCGTTCGGAGCACACCATGTCGGCGCGCCTGTCGGGCGAGCTGATGGATGCGGCGAACAATCGCGGCAACGCGGTCAAGAAGCGCGAAGACACGCACCGCATGGCGGAAGCGAACCGCGCCTTCTCGCACTACCGCTGGTAAGGCCGGACGCTCTAGCGCCCGTTCGAATCATACCTACATAGTGGGGAGCCGGATCGTCCGGCTCCCCATATCGCTAAGGAAGTATACGTCATGGCCCGCAGCCATCCGCTCGATATGTATCGCAACATCGGCATCATGGCCCACATCGATGCCGGCAAGACGACCACGACCGAGCGCATCCTGTATTACACCGGTAAGTCCTACAAGATCGGCGAGGTCCATGAGGGCACCGCCACCATGGACTGGATGGAGCAGGAGCAGGAGCGCGGGATCACGATCACGTCGGCTGCGACCACGTGCTTCTGGAACGATCACCGCATCAACATTATCGACACCCCCGGCCACGTCGATTTCACGATCGAAGTCGAGCGTTCGCTGCGCGTGCTCGACGGCGCGGTCGCCTGTTTCGATGGCGTTGCCGGCGTTGAGCCGCAGTCCGAGACGGTGTGGCGCCAGGCTGAAAAGTATCACGTGCCGCGGATGTGCTTCGTCAACAAGCTCGACCGCACCGGCGCGAATTTCGACATGTGCGTCGAGATGATCAAGGACCGCCTCGGCGCGCGTCCG
>NZ_DATHFV010000045.1:0-27629 GCF_035317925.1 Sphingomonas sp. | reverse complement strand
CTTGAGCTGCATGTCGAGCAGCAGGCCGATGCGCGACGGCAGCGACTTCAGGAACCAGATGTGCGCCACGGGAGCGGCGAGCTCGATATGGCCCATCCGCTCGCGGCGGACCTTCGAGACGGTAACCTCGACGCCGCACTTTTCGCAGACGATGCCCTTGTACTTCATGCGCTTGTACTTGCCGCACAGGCACTCGTAATCCTTGATCGGACCGAAGATGCGCGCGCAGAACAGGCCGTCACGCTCGGGCTTGAACGTGCGATAGTTGATGGTTTCGGGCTTCTTGATCTCGCCGAAGGACCAGGAACGGATCCGGTCCGGCGAGGCGATGCCGATCTTGATCTGGTCGAAAGTCTCCGGCTTGGCGACCGGATTGGCGAAGTTGGTCAGTTCGTTCATCTCTAGTTCCTCACTGGGAGGGAAAATCTCGGGGCGAAGGGAGCGGCGCCACCCGAAGGCGGCGCCCGCTCAATTCACTCCGCCGCGTCGGCCGGATCGGCTTCGGGTTCGACCGAGTTCAGATCGACGTTCAGGCCGAGGCTGCGCATTTCCTTGACGAGCACGTTGAAGCTCTCCGGAATGCCTGCCTCGAACGTGTCGTCGCCCTTGACGATCGCCTCGTAGACCTTGGTGCGGCCGACCACGTCGTCCGACTTCACGGTCAGCATTTCCTGCAGCGTGTAGGCGGCGCCGTAGGCCTGGAGCGCCCACACCTCCATCTCGCCGAAGCGCTGGCCGCCGAACTGCGCCTTACCGCCCAGCGGCTGCTGGGTGACGAGGCTGTACGGCCCGATCGAACGCGCGTGGATCTTGTCGTCCACAAGGTGGTGCAGCTTCAACATGTAGATGTAGCCCACGGTGACCTTGCGATCGAACGTGTCGCCGGTGCGGCCGTCGAACAATTCGACCTGGCCCGACGTGTTGAGCCCGGCGAGCGTCAGCATGTCGGACACGTCCGCTTCGCGGGCGCCGTCGAACACCGGCGTCGCCATCGGCACGCCACCGCGCAGCAGTCCGGCCATCTCGATCAGGTCGCTCGGCGAGCGGCTGTCGATATCGGCATGGTACTGCTTGCCATAGACCGTCTTGAGACGCTCCACGACCGCGGCGGGCGGAACGCCCGGCTTGCCGCCGTCGGGATTGGCTTCGCGCCAGCTGTCCAGCGCTTCGCCGATCTGCTTGCCGAGGCCGCGTGCGGCCCAGCCCAGATGCGTCTCGAAGATCTGACCGACGTTCATGCGCGACGGCACGCCCAGCGGGTTGAGCACGATATCGACCGGCGTCCCGTCTTCGAGGAACGGCATGTCCTCGTTCGGCAGGATGCGGCTGATGACGCCCTTGTTGCCGTGACGGCCGGCCATCTTGTCGCCCGGCTGCAGCTTGCGCTTCACCGCGACGAAGACCTTGACCATCTTGAGCACGCCCGGCGGCAGCTCGTCACCGCGCTGCAGCTTCTCGACGCGGTCATCGAACTTGGCGACGATCGCGGCGACGGCTTCGTCATACTGGACCTTGACCGCTTCCAGATCGCTCTGGCGCGCATCGTCGGCGACGGCGAGCTTCCACCATTCGCGCCGCTCGACTTCCTCGAGCAGAGCGTCGTCGATGACGGCACCCTTCTTAACGCCCTTCGGACCCGACACGATCGTCTGGCCGACCAGCATTTCCTTCAAGCGCGACCAGCTGGCGCGGTTGAGGATCGCGCGTTCGTCCTCGCGATCCTTGGTCAGGCGGTCGATTTCCTCCCGCTCGATCGCCAAGGCACGCTCGTCCTTGTCGATGCCGTGACGATTGAAGACGCGAACGTCGACGATCGTGCCCGACACGCCCGGCGGCAGGCGCAGCGACGTGTCGCGCACGTCGGAGGCCTTTTCGCCGAAGATGGCGCGCAGAAGCTTCTCTTCCGGCGTCATCGGGCTTTCGCCCTTCGGCGTGATCTTGCCGACCAGGATGTCGCCCGGCTCAACTTCGGCGCCGATATAGACGATGCCGGCTTCGTCGAGGTTGCGGAGCGCTTCCTCGCCGACGTTGGGGATGTCGCGGGTGATGTCTTCCGGCCCGAGCTTGGTGTCGCGGGCCATTACTTCGAACTCGTCGATGTGGATCGTCGTGAACACGTCGTCCTTCACGATCCGCTCGGAGATGAGGATCGAATCCTCATAATTGTAGCCATTCCACGGCATGAACGCGACGAGCACGTTACGGCCGAGCGCGAGCTCGCCGAACTCGGTCGACGGGCCGTCGGCGATGATGTCGCCGGCCGAGACCACGTCGCCCACCTTCACCAGCGGACGCTGGTTGATGCAGGTCGACTGGTTCGAACGCTGGAACTTCATCAGCGTGTAGATGTCGACGCCCGACCGGCCGGCATCGACCGCGCCGGTGGCACGGACGACGATGCGCGACGCATCGACCTGGTCGACCACACCCGGACGGCGGGCCGCGATCGCGGCGCCGGAATCGCGGGCCACGGTCTCTTCCATGCCGGTGCCGACGAACGGTGCCTCGGCGCGAACCAAAGGCACAGCCTGACGCTGCATGTTCGAGCCCATCAGCGCGCGGTTGGCGTCATCGTTTTCCAGGAACGGAATGAGCGATGCCGCGACCGACACGAGCTGCTTCGGCGAAACGTCCATCAGCGTCACGTGATCGCGCGGCGCCATCAGGAACTCGCCCGCTTCACGCGCCGAGATCAGTTCCTCGACGAAGGTGCCGTCCTTCGAGATTTCGGCGTTGGCCTGCGCGATCGTGTGCTTGGCCTCTTCCATCGCCGAGAGGTACACGACCTCGTCGGTGACCTTGTGGTCGATGACCTTGCGGTACGGCGTTTCGATGAAGCCGTACTTGTTGACGCGGCTGAAGCTCGCGAGCGAGTTGATCAGACCGATGTTCGGGCCTTCCGGCGTCTCGATCGGGCAGATACGGCCATAGTGCGTCGGGTGAACGTCGCGGACTTCGAAGCCCGCACGTTCACGCGTGAGACCGCCCGGCCCGAGCGCCGAGACGCGACGCTTGTGCGTCACTTCGGACAGCGGATTGGTCTGATCCATGAACTGCGACAGCTGCGACGAGCCGAAGAATTCGCGGACCGCGGCCACCGCCGGCTTGGCGTTGATCAGGTCGTTGGGCATGACGGTCGACACGTCGACCGAGCTCATGCGCTCCTTCACGGCGCGCTCCATGCGGAGCAGGCCGACGCGATACTGGTTCTCCAGCAGCTCGCCGACCGAACGCACGCGGCGGTTGCCGAGATTGTCGATGTCGTCGATCTCGCCCTTGCCGTCCTTCAGGTCGACCAGGGTCTTCACCACCGCGAGGATATCGTCGGTGCGCAGCGTGGTGACCGTGTCCTCAACGTCGAGGTCGAGGCGCATGTTGAGCTTCACGCGGCCGACGGCCGAGAGATCGTAGCGCTCCGGATCGAAGAACAGACCCGCGAACAGCGACTCCGCGGTTTCCTTCGTCGGCGGCTCGCCAGGGCGCATCACGCGATAGATTTCGCTCAGCGCATGATCGCGCTCTTCGACCTTGTCGGCCGCGAGCGTGTTGCGCATCCAGGCGCCGGTCGAGATGTGATCGATGTCGAGCAGGTCGACATGATCGAAGCCGGCATTGTCGAGCTTCTCGAGATTCTCGGGCGTCACTTCGTCGCCGGCCTCGATGTAGATGCGGCCGGTGGCCTCATCGATCAGGTCGTAGGCGGAATAACGGCCGAAGATTTCCTCGGTCGGGATCAGCAGGCTCTTGAGACCTTCCTTGCCGGCCTTGTTGGCGGCACGCGGGCTGATCTTGGTGAGCGCCGGGAAGACGACTTCGCCGGTGTCGCCGTTGATGACGTCGTAGGACGGCTTCTGGCCGCGCCAATTCTCGATCAGGAAGGGAACCTTCCAGCCGCCATCGCCGCGCACATAACGCTGCGTCTTGTAGAAATAGTTGAGGATGTCCTCGCCGTTCAGGTTCAGCGCGTACAGCAACGTCGTGACCGGCAGCTTGCGCTTGCGATCGATACGGACGTTGACGATGTCCTTGGCGTCGAACTCGAAATCGAGCCACGAGCCGCGATACGGGATCACGCGCGCGGCGAAGAGATACTTGCCGGACGCATGGGTCTTGCCGCGATCATGGTCGAACAGCACGCCCGGCGAACGGTGCATCTGGCTGACGATGACACGCTCGGTGCCATTGATGATGAAGGTGCCGTTCTGCGTCATGAGCGGCATGTCGCCCATGTAAACATCCTGCTCCTTGATATCGAGCACCGAACGGGTTTCCGTATCGGGATCCACCTCGAACACGATCAGGCGAAGCGTGACGCGCATCGGCGCGGCGAAGGTGATGCCGCGCTGACGGCATTCATCGGTATCGTATTTGGGAGCCTCGAGTTCGTAATTGACGAAATCGAGCTCGGCGGTGCCGCCGAAATCGCGGATCGGGAACACGCTGCGCAGCGTCTTCTCCAGACCGGAGACGTAACCGATCGACGGATCGGAACGCAGGAACTGTTCATAGCTTTCGCGCTGAACCTCGATCAGGTTCGGCATCTGCACCACTTCGTGGATGTTGCCGAAAACCTTACGGATGCGCTTCTTCGCAGCCGTGGTGAGCGCGTCATGTGCCTGGGTCGCCATCGATTATCCTCGGGATCGGATCAGAATCTTCCGCCTCGCTGCGGAAATGCGGCCGATGCATGGGGTTTAGACCACGCAAAAAAGTGCGGGTCCGGACCTTCGGAACCACACTGGCAGCGTCTTGAGAACCCGGCCTCTACCCCAATTCGTCGCGATCCACTCGCCAAGCGGATCGTGTCCCGGGGCGGGACGGTTGGCTGATCCGAAAGACTCAGGACCACACCGTTCGAGGTCCCATGTAGGAAGTTTGAGAGATTCGTAAAGCCCCAATGCGCGGTTTTTGTCCCGGCGGCGATGGCCTCACTCCCGGCGGCGTGCGTGGCGGATCAACCGATCCGCCCGCGAAACCGCCTGATTACATGCCGACCGCCATCGGCATGGGGCCGGGCCACGCGATCATGGTTTCCGGCCGCACATTGTCCAGCCCGTCCTCCGCGTAGATTGCATGGAGGGCGCGGGCGACCCGGTAATCCTCGATATAATCGATATCGACGCCCGAAAGCTTGGACAGCTGGCTGAAGCTCGGATTCGCGCCCAGGAAATATTCCTGGCGCAATATGTCCTCGCGCGGGCTCATGTAGATGCTGTTGGTGACCTTGAACCAGTCCGGCAGCAGTTGCGAGATCGTGTGGTTGCGCGTCGCCTCGTAATTCAGCGAGCCGCTGCGCGACCAGAAATATTCCTTCATCAGATTGACGCCGACCAGGCTGTCATGCTCGCCGCAAATCACCTCGTCCCGATATTGGCGGAAGGAATCGAGATATTCCTGCGGCGACATGAGCGGACAGACGACGGTGCACCAGGCGATGTGCTCGTGCGGAATATCGCGCACGATCCCGGTGATGACGTCACGGAAGGGCGCGATATGATCGGTCGCCAGCCGCAACTCGCGCCGGTGGCAGGAGACGCCGAAGCGCCGGGCGATGGCGAGAAATTCGTCATCCTCCGAACTCAGATAGATCCGCCAGGGGTCGATCACCTTGACGAGCTGCTTGAGCTTCCACTCGATCAGTGAATCCGCGTCGCCGAACGGCAGCATCGACTTGTTGGCGATGCGCGAGCTGCCGCGCCGGACCGGAATGACTACGGCGAGATCATACATGGCAGAGGCTTCCTCTCTTTTCGGGCGCAGCCAATGACGGGACGGGCGGGGTATCGCCGACGAGGTAGCGCTTGAGCCCCACTTCCCAGCGGCCGGGATTGAGAGGGTTGCGCACGTGATCGGCGATCCGGGCCATATCGAGCGTCGGATCGAGCGCTTCGATCAGGTTGTTGGCGACGTGGAAAGCGAACCAGCGCCGCGCGTCGGCCTCGGCTGGGGCGCGTGCGTCGCCGGATCGAAGCGCGGTCATGAAAGGCGCCAGCGACGTATAGGCCTGCATCCAGGCGCCGGTCGCGAATTTCGAGATGCGCAACGTCGGCGCGCCGAGGAAGGCGCAGCCGGCAAAGCTTTTGGAATTGCCGACGATCATGCCGTCGGCATGCCGGGTCAGCAGGGTCGTTGCCTGCCCCCGCTCGCCGATCTGGCGGATGCGCCGGACCTTGCCGCCATGACGCTCCACCGCCTGCTGGAGGTCGGCGTCGCTGACCCGGCCCTCGTTCAGAGGATGCTGGGTAACGGCCAGGATCGTGTCGTCGTCGAACGCGCCGGCGAGCGCGTCGATCAGCTCGACATTGTTGGCGAACGGATTGTGCTGATCGAAGAAGATCTCTTCATGCTCATATTCGAGCGGCATGCCGATCAGCATTTTGTCGGCGGGCAGGCCGGTCTCGGCGAGGAATTCCTCGCGCTCCATCCGGGCCACCTCACCCTTCTTCTCGGCCCAGGCCGGCGCGAACGCCGTGTCGAGCCACGCTTTATCCTCCGCCGACAGATCGGGCATCAGGCCGTGATCGAACAAGGTGTGCGCGAGATAGACCGAATGATAGCCGGTGGCGAAGGGCGGCGCGGCACCCTCCATGATATACCGCACCACGCCGGGGAACAGCGCGGGCGTCTCGATATCGGCGCTACGACACAGGCAGATGTCGGGATCGATCTGGTTGACGAGGTCGAGCAGATACGGCTGCGCCATCCCCGAAAAGCGCAGATCCGGATGGTCTCCGCGATCCAATATGTGCCAATTGACCTCCTCGAGGTCTTCGCAGTCGCCCAACTGAAAGGCGGTGATCCCCGTGCTGCTCCACAAAGGCGGCACCAGCACGTGGACCTCGCCGCCTCTGCAGGCGGCCCGGATCAGCGGCACGATGATATTGCTGAACCACCAGGGCGTAACCACCGGCAGATAGAAGAGCACGCGGGTCATGCCCGTACAGCCCCGGCACACGCTGCTTTCGCATCATCGGCGGTTAGGAGAGTGGCGACATTCTGCACGATAGGTCCCGTTGCGGTCTTAAGTCTTCCGCGGGACTCTGCGATACTAGGGTTAATTTTCCGTTTGCCATCTGCCCGGCGCCATCGCGCCTCGCCGCACGATCATCCCGCCGCGCGCAATTCCTCCACGAACGCACTGACGCGGCCGCGCAGGCGCGCGGTCTCGTGCGCGAGATCGTCGGCCATCGTCCGCATGCCGACCGTGCCCTGCGCCGCATCGGCAACCATGCGGCTGATCTCGAGCACATTGTCGTTGATATCGCTGCTGGCGCCGAGCGCCTGCGCGACATTGTCGGCGAGCAGCCGCGCCGTCACCGCCTGCACCCCGACCGCCTCGTCGACCGAGCGGGTCATGTCCTCGATGCGATGGACGACGCCGTCGATCGCGCTTTGCCCCTCGATCACGTCGGCCGAGACGGTGCGGACCTCGCCAATCCGATCCCCGATCTCGATCACCGCGTCGCGGGTCCGGGCCGCGAATTGCCGCAGCTCGCGCGCCACGACCGCGAAACCGCCGCCATCGTCGCCGAGCCGCGCCGCCTCGATCGCGGCGTTGATTGCGAGCAATTGCGACTGACCGGCAATCGTCTGAACGATACGCAAAGTCGCCTCGATCGCGCTGGCGGCCTCGCCCAGCATGCGGCCGCGCGCGCTGGCGGCCGCGCTTAACCTCACCGCCTCCCCCGCCGCTTCGCGCGCGAGGATGGTATGGCCGCGCACGCGATCGATCGTGCCGGCGAGCGCGCTGCCCTGGCCGGCGAGATCGGTCATCCCCTCCGCCGTCTGCGCCGCCGCCGCCGCGACCGCGGCGGCACGCGCGCTGTAGTTGCCGGTGCGGCTGGCGGTCGCGGCGGCGGCGGATTCGACGCCGGTCGTGACGCGCCCCAGCGCATCGGCGAGCGCGCTGATATCCTGCACGAAACGGTCGCTCGCCGACGCCATCTGCTCGAGCCGGGCCATGCGCACGCGCGCGATCTCCGCCTCGCGTTCGGCGGCGAGCCGGATCAGGGTGCGGTTGGTGATCGTCCCGAACAGGCGGCCGCCCGAGGTCAGGATCATGCCTTCGCTGCCGTCGGCCCGCGCATAGGCGTCGAGCAGATCGGGCAAGGGCGTGCCCAGATCGGCGATCGGGCACGGCCGGCAATGCGTCTCGACCGCGCGGTTGAAGGCGGGATTGTCGAGCAAGGCGTGCCCATACGGATTGTAGAGTATCTCGCGCACGTCCTGTTCGAACACCGCGCCGATCGGCCGGCCGGCGCCATCGACCACCGGCAGCAGCCGCAATTTCGGGCTGCAACGGAAAGCCTCGACCGCCGCCCGCAACGGCGCGCTCGCCGCGACTTGCGCGCCGCCGTCCTCGCAATAGGATGCGAGATCGGCGGGGCCGGCACTGGGCGGGATCACTTGGGGCAAAGGCTTTCGAACCGGGCTAGGGATGGGGCTGCGCTAGGGGCGAGTAGTAAATGGCCCGATAAGGTTTGATGACACGACAATGACACGACAAATTTCGTTGCGCATCCGCAAGGCCCGTCCCGACGACGCGGATGCGATCGCCGCGATCTATCGCCATCATGTCCTGCACGGCACCGGCACGTTCGAGGAAGAGCCGCCTTCGGTCGGGGACATGGCCGGGCGGCTTGAGAAAGTGCAGGCGCACGGCTGGCCATGGCTGGTGGCGGAAGCCGACAGCGCGGTGGCCGGCTATGCTTATGCCGCGCAATTCCGCGATCGTGCCGCCTATCGCTTCGCCTGCGAGAATTCGATCTACGTGCATCCCGATCATATCGGTGCGGGGGTTGGGCGGGCGCTGCTGGATGCCCTGCTGCCCGCCTCGGCCGAAGCCGGCTTCCAGCGCATGTTCGCGGTGATCGGCGATTCCGGGAATCTGGGCTCGATCCGCCTGCACGAACGCGCCGACTTCACGCATTGCGGGCAGCTCGACAAAGCCGGGTTCAAGTTCGGGCGCTATCTGGATGTCGTGTTCATGCAGCGGGAAATTTGATCGTCATTCCCGCGAACGCGGGAATCCCGCTTCTTCTTCGTCATGCCGGACTTGTTCCGGCATCCACCGGGACGTAGCGGCGATCAGAATGGACCCCGGAACCAGTCCGGGGTGACGAACAAAAGAAAAGGGGCGACCCGTTGCCGGGCCGCCCCTTCTTTTCGTCGTCCTAGGACCAGGACGCCTTTTAGGACCCGATTCACGCCATCGACATAAGCGCAAGCGCTTCCGCCGATGACGATCGGGATCCTTGAAGCTTACTTGAGCTCGACGGTCGCGCCGGCTTCTTCAAGCTGCTTCTTGACCTTCTCGGCCTCGTCCTTGTTGACGCCTTCCTTGATCGCCTTCGGAGCGGACTCGACCAGGGTCTTCGCCTCGGTCAGGCCCAGGCCGGTGATGGCGCGGACTTCCTTGATGACGTTGATCTTCTTGCCACCGTCGCCGGTGAGGATCACGTCGAACTCGGTCTTCTCTTCAGCGGCGGGTGCGCCGGCACCGGCGCCACCAGCCGGTGCGGCAACCGCAACGGCAGCAGCGGCGGAAACGCCCCACTTGTCTTCGAGGAGCTTCGAGAGCTCGGCCGCCTCGAGGACGGTCAGCGCCGACAAATCGTCAACGAGCTTGTTCAGGTCTGCCATGGTAATTCTCCATTCGGGGCGCTCGGCCCCCATAAGTCAGGTTGAAATCAGGCTGCTTCTTTGGCCGCATAGGCCCCGATGACGCGGGCGAGCTGACCGGCCGGTGCCTGGAGCACCGACGCCACCTTGGTCGCGGGTGCAACAAGCAGACCCACGATCTTGGCGCGCAGTTCGTCGAGGCTCGGAAGCGCTGCGAGCGCCTTCACCCCATTCACGTCGAGCACGGTTTCGCCCATTGCGCCGCCGATGATTTCCAACTTGTCGTTGGTCTTCGCGAATTCGACGACGATCTTGGCGGCCGCGACCGGGTCCACCGAGGTCGACAGCGCCGTCGGACCAACCAGCAAAGCGTGGAGGGTCGTATACGGCGTGCCTTCGGCGGCAATGCGGGCAAGGCTGTTCTTGGTCACCTTGTAGCTGGCGCCCGCGTCCCGCATTTTCACGCGCAGGGCCGTCGACTGAGCGACGGTCATGCCGAGGTTGCGCGTGACGACCACGACGGACGTCTCGTTCAACGTGCGGTTCAGCGCTGCAACCTGCTCGGACTTCTGAGCACGATCCATTGCCATTCTCCATTCGTCCGGCGCGACATGCGCCGAACGCATTCGAACCGCGCGAGCGAATGCTCGAGCGGCAAAGTCCGAAGGGGAATGGGACGCCTGACTTATGGCGAGCCGATGGCTCGTCAGGCAGACCGGAGCGTCATCGCACGATGCCGCCGGCAAATCTCTTCCCCGTCTAGGCAGGACATTAAGAGGGGCAAATCCCCCTCACCTGCTGTCTCGGACGGAATCCCTGCCCGAAGGCGGGGAAGGCGCGCTCCTAGCGGGAATCGGACAAAAGTCAACTTGGACGCCGACGCTATCGGCTTTTGCTGGATCGCGAATCCAGAATTTCATAAGGTTTGTCGACGACAGGGAGGGTGCGATGGGCCTGGATCTTATCCCCGAGGGGGCCGCAAAGGCAGGACACGAAGCGGAATGGCGGCGTATGGTCGAGCGCGTCTTTCGCGGCGAGACAATTTCGGACGCCGATACAGAATTGTATCAGGCGATCAGCATTCCCTCCTACGAACAGGTCGGCGCGCCCCGCGTCGGATATGACAAGCGGGCCGATGCCTGGATCATTGCGACGAGGGGTGCCAAGACACCGGCTGAAGTGGCGCAGGTCCTCGAACAATTTCATGGCCACTATGCGCTACCCCTCGTCAAATGCGATGGGCTGCCGGAATATACCCATGCCAACCTTTACGAAGGGGTCGATGAGACCAGCTTCAGGGGCAAGGCACTGGAGCTCTGTCCGGATGTTCTAACGCCCGAGCGTATCCAGGAGGCCTGGACCCATAAATTCCCGGAAGATGCGATGCTTTATGGTCGTGCGCTTCTCGCGGATGCGGATGCGGCCGAAGCCAGCGGGCCGCCCCCACCGAACGCGCCGACACCCGAGCCCCTGAAGCGAGGACTATTCGCTCGCCTGCTTGGGAAGAAGGACAAGCCCGAGCCGGACCCTGTCCCGTTCGAAGAGCAATTGCGGATCGTTCGCGCCGCCGGGCGGTGGTTCGTCTTTTGGGCTGAGCGCGGGAACGCCATTAGGGCCTGGTTCTAAATCTAATCCGGCTTGAACCGCGGCAGGCGCCAGTCCCAAAGCAGGGTTCCCGCGCGCAGGGTGAAGCCGACCGCGCCGCCGATCACTGCCGCGCCCATGATGCCGAGCCCGGCCATCAGCCCCAACGCATCGACCGAGGCCGCCGCGATCGCCGCGGTGACGTAGATGTTCCGCTGCATCAGCACCGAGGGCTGGCCCGCGAGCGTGTCGCGCAGGATGCCGCCGAAGCAGGCGGTGATCACGCCCATCGCGACGCAAACCGGCGGCGACAGGCCGAAGCCATAGGCCTTGCTCGTGCCGACGGTGGCATAGGCTGCAAGCCCGACCGCATCGAGCCACAGCAAAGCCTTGTGGCTGGTCCAGCGCATCGGCCAGATCCAGACCGCTAGCGAGGCAAGGATGCACAAGACGAGATAATCGGGCTTGGCGACCCAGAAGACGGGGGCGCCGATCAGGAGGTCGCGCAGCGTGCCGCCGCCGACGCCGGTGAAGGTGCCGAAGAAGATGAAGGTGACCGCGTCCTCGCGCCGCTCGGCCGCCGCGATCGCGCCCGAGGCGGCGAGGAAGCCCATGCCGGCATAGTCGATGAGCTGGATCGAGGTGAGCGCCATGCGCGACGGTCTATAGTCCCCGGCCAGCCCTAGACAAAGCTGGCGGTCGTGATCGTCGCGGCGTTGACCCCATCGAGCGTGATCGCCGCGTCCGGAGCCCCTGCCCCGCCGGTGCCATGATAGAAAAGGATCGTGTCCGAACCCACCGCGACCGCGACGACATCCGAGGCGGTACCGGCCAGCAGGGCCGAGGCATTGGCGAACGCCGCCGCGGCCGAGGCCGCCGCACTGTCGAGCACCGCCGCGACATGGAAGGGCAGTTGGATCAGGTCCGCGCCATTGCCGAAATCGGCGATGTGATCGGTCGCGAAGGCGGTGCCGCCGTCGGTGGCGAAGCCCGCGTCACTGCCTGCGAAGACGAAGCGATCATTGCCGGCGTCGCCCGACATCTGATCGAGCCCGGCGCCGCCGGTCAGCGTGTCATTGTCAGCGCCGCCGCGGATCGTATCGTTGCCGTCGCCGCCGGAGAGCGAATCCGCACCCTTGTTGCCCTGGAGATAGTCGTTGCCCGCGCCGCCATCGATCGTGTCGGCATCGGCGCCGCCATAGACACGGTCATTGCCGGCGCCGCCGTCGATCCGGTCGGCCCCGGCATTGCCCTGGACATAATCGTTGCCGTCGCCGCCCGACAGGCTGTCCGCGCCGTCGGTCGCGCCCGCGACGGTGGTCAGGGCATTGCCATAGATATGATCGTTGCCCGGACCGCCCGTCACCGTATCGGCCCCTGCCCCGCCCATATAATAATCGCTCTCGAGCGCGCTCCCGGCGGGGCCGATGCCGGGCGAGCCGAGCAGCCGGTCGTCGCCGTCGCCGCCGTCCAGCGTGTCGCTGCCGCTGCCGCCGTCGAGCTGATCGTTGCCGCTGCCGCCATGGACCGCATCGTCGCCCGCCTCGCCCGACATCGTATCCTGGCCAGCCCCGCCGTTGAGCACGTTGGCGACGGCGTTGCCGATGATCATGTCGCTGCCGCTGCCGCCGATCGCATCCTCGATCGTCACGCCGAACGCGATCGCGACATTGCCGTGCAGCCCGCCGATGTCGGAAAAGTCGCCCGCGCGCAGATCGATTAGTTGCGCCTGGCCGAAGCCCGAGAAATCGAACCTGTCATGCCCGCCCGCATCCCACACCGCGAAGATCGGCGCATTGGCACCGGCGGACAGGCTGAACCATTCGCGCCCGCTGTTGGAATTGAAGCCGTAGACGGTGTCGCCGGTGAACGCCGTCATGTTGGCGCCGTAGATCCGCTGAATCGCGGTGATGTCGTCGAGCAGCGGGATCGCCGAAAACCGACCGTCCAGATTCGCGCCGGTCTGCTCGGGCGCGAAATAGCTCATCACCGTATATTGGGTCGTATCCTCATAATATTCGGCGCTGGCGTCATAGGTCGGCGCGAGCGCGTCCGAGCGATTGTAGGCGCCGGGATGGTTGAGGCCGATCGAGTGGCCGATCTCATGGATCAGGATTTCCGCACCCTGATTGTCGAGCGTCGGGAAGGCGTTGTAGCCGCGCAGATAGTCGATCCAGACATCGCCATCGACATTGTCCGGCGCGCGCGCTGCGGGTCCGGTCTCGGGCAGATAGGTGAAGCCCGAATAGAGAAGGGTATTGTAATCGCCGAGCAGGATGGTGGCGTTGTTGGAATAGCCATTGCCGTCGTCGACGCGCTGGAAGTGGATGCTGGCGACGTCCGACCAGGCGAGGAAGGCCCGGTCCCCGGCCACCATCTGCGCCGCGGTGAAGGGAGAAAAATTGGCCGCGCCGGTGTCCGCCGGCACGACCCCGGTCGCGCGATAGGCGTAGGTGATCGTCAGCGGCTGGCCATATTGATCGTTCCACGACGGACCGGCGATATGATCCGCCGCCTGCGTGGTCGAAATCGAGTTTTTGGAGACGCCGTCGGTCGCGATCCTGGGCCCGCCGCGCACGAGCGCGTCGGGGGCGAAGCTGAGAGGATCGGTATTCGACATACGCGCAATCCCTATCGGATTGCCGATCCTACACCCTGCGCGGGCAACGACGCTTATGCGGGATTGTTAATTGCCCGGCTCAGACGAAGTCGGCGAGGACGATCGTGGCGCTGTTGACCCCATCCAGCGCGATCGCGGAGTCGGGCGTGCCGGCGCTGCCGTCGGCATGATAGAACAGCATCGTCTCCGTCCCGACCGCGACCGCCGCGACATCCGCCGCGTGGCCGGACAGCAAGGCGGTCGCGCTGGCATAGGCATCCGCGACCGAGGCCGCCGATCCGGTCAGCACGCCCAAGACATGGAAGCCGAGCGCGATCACGTCGGCGCCGTTGCCGAAATCCATGATATGATCGGTCGCGTAGGCGGCCGATCCGCTGGTCGCGAACGCCGCGTCGCCGGCTGCGAAGACGAAGCGGTCATTGCCGGCATCGCCGAACAACTGGTCGAGCCCGGCGCCGCCGCTCAGCGTGTCATTGTCGGCGCCGCCGTGGATCGTGTCCTGATCGGCACTGCCCGACAGCGAATCCGCACCCTTGTTTCCCTGGAGATAATCGTTGCCGGCGCTGCCTTCGATCGTGTCGTTATCGGCGCCGCCATAGATGCGATCATTGCCGTTGCCGCCATCGAGACGGTCCGCCCCGGCATTGCCCTGAAGGTAATCGTTGCCGTCGCCGCCCGACAGGCTGTCCGCGCCGTCGGTCGTGCCCGCGACGCTCGTCAGCTCGTTGCCGTAAATATGATCGTTGCCGGTCCCGCCGGTGATCGTGTCGGCGCCCGCGCCGCCCATATAATAATCGCTCTCGGCGCCGCTTCCGGCCGGTCCGACGCCGGGTGAACCCAGCAGCTTGTCGTTGCCGTCGCCGCCGTCGAGCGTATCGCTGCCGCTGCCGCCATCGAGCTGATCGTTGCCGAGGCCGCCGTTGAGCGCGTCATTGCCGCCCTCGCCCGACATCGTGTCCTGGCCGGATCCGCCGGTCAGCAGATTGGCGACCGCATTGCCGACGATCTCGTCGCTGCCGCTGCCGCCGATCGCGTTCTCGATCGTCGCGCCATAGGCGATCGCGACATTGTCGTGGAGACCGCCCACGTTCGAGAAATCGCCCGCGCGCAGATCGATCAGCTGCGACTGGCTGTAGCCCGAAAAGTCGAACGTATCGTTGCCGCCCGCATCCCATACCGCGAAGACCGGCGTGGTGCTGGACGTGGCGACGCTGAACCATTCGCGTCCCGTATTCGAATTGAAGCCGTAAACCGTGTCGCCGGTGAAGGCCGACAGGTTGGCGCCGTAAAGTTCCTGGATCGCGCTAATGTCGTCCAGCAGCGGCACCGCCGAATATTTGCTGCCGTAATTGCCGCCGGTCTCCGTTTCGTCGAAATAGCTCATCACCGAATATTGGCGGCTATCCTCGAAATAGGAGGCGTTGGCGCTGTAGGTCGGCGCGGTGTCGTCGGATGCGTCGTAATCGCTGGGATGGTTCAGGCCGAGCGCGTGGCCGATCTCGTGAATCAGCACCTGTCCGCCATAATTTCCGATCGTCGGTGCCTGGTCGTAGGACAAGGAGCCATTGATCCAGACGTCGCCGTCTTCCGATACCGCCGCGCGCGATCCCGGGAAATAAGTCTCGCCTGCCGCCGGGCCGCTGGCGAAATTGCCGAGCAGGATCGTGGCATTGTCGGAATAGCCGGTGCCATCGTCGACCCGTTGGAAGTGGATGTTGGCGACATCCGACCAGGCGACGAGCGACTTTTCGGCGCCCGCGATCTGCGCGGAGGAAAAAACGCTGAAGCCCGAGGCGGTGTCGTCCGGGATCTGCCCGGTTTCGCGATAGGCGTAGGTGATCGTCAGCGGCTGGCCGCTATGGCCGCCCCACGCATAGGCGGCGATATGATCCGCTGCTTGCTGCGCTGGCAGCGACGTCTTCACGCTGCCATCCGACGACGTTTCCGATCCACCGCGGACCAGCGCGTCAGGCGCGAAACTCAAAGCGTCCGTATTAGACATCAACCCCACCCCGGCCCCGCCGGCTAAGATGCAATCCGTTATATCGGTGAGTCATTTATCGTAAACTGGTAAAAAATTAAATATATCTAGGATCTTAGATTGGTCCATTTGCGGCATGGCCCCGCGAGATGCGTTGACTGTCCCGGCCGATATGGCCGATGTCCGCGTCATGAAGACGCTGACGGATCAGCTCGCGACCTATGCGGCCTATCACCGCGACCGGCGCAACATCGCGCTCCACTTCGTCGGCATTCCGCTGATCGTGCTGGCGGTCGAAATCCTCCTGTCGCACCCGGCCTTCGCGATCGGGCCGATTCCCACGACGCCGGCCATGATCGTGTCGGCGATCGTCGCGCTTTACTATCTCCGGCTTGACCTCCGGCTCGGGCTGACGATGGCGGCGCTGCTGGCGCTCGGCGCATGGTTCGGTGCGGTCGTAGCGACACAGACGCGCGACATCTGGCTCGGCACCGGAATCACGCTGTTCGTGATCGGCTGGGCGATCCAGTTTGTCGGTCACATCTATGAGGGGCGCAAACCGGCCTTTCTCGATGACGTGATCGGCCTGATTGTCGGGCCACTGTTCGTGATCGCGGAGGCCGCTTTCCTGCTGGGACTGCGCCCCGATCTCAGAGAGGCACTCTCGGCCGACGATCAGAGCAGATCGCCGACCATGAAATAGAGCAGTACGAACCACGCCGTCAGGCCGATCGCGGCGAGCGGCCAGGTGCCCCAGCGGCGGGCCAGCTCCAATAGTCGCGTCAACCGCCCCTCCCGTTAAGGCCGGCGCGCAGAGGCACGCCAGCCCTGCCGCACCTTACGCTACAGCAGAGTCCGCGCGGTGCGGAAGCTTCCAGCCGGGTCGCACGAAGTGGCAGGTATAGCCGTTCGGGATCCGCTCCAGATAATCCTGATGCTCGGGCTCGGCTTCCCAGAAGTCGCCGACCGGCGTCACTTCGGTCACCACCTTGCCCGGCCACAGGCCCGAGGCCTCGACGTCGGCGATCGTGTCTTCCGCGACCGCCTTCTGCTCGGGGCTCGTGTAGAAGATCGCGGAGCGATAGCTCAGGCCAACATCGTTGCCCTGGCGGTTAGCCGTGGTCGGATCGTGGATCTGGAAGAAGAATTCGAGCAGCCGACGGAAGCTCGTCACCGCCGGATCGAAGACGATCTCGATCGCCTCGGCATGGGTGCCGTGGTTGCGGTAGGTGGCGTTGGCCACGTCCCCGCCCGAATAGCCGACGCGCGTCGAAAGGACGCCCGGCTGCTTGCGGACCAGGTCCTGCACGCCCCAGAAACAACCTCCGGCAAGAACGGCGCGTTCGGTGCTCATATGTCGTCCTCCAATCGGGTCGCTGTGAGGAGCCTAGCGGATCCTCGTCGCTCCTAAATGGGGATGGCGCTTTCCCAATGCCAGTGATCCCGCGCGCGATCCCGATCTGATGCTGGACCGCCCGACAACAGGCTGGAGCTTAAGGGGAGCCAGCGTTGGAAGGCATTCGCCGGCTCCCCGCAGAGGCGGAATCAGGAGGCACCCCGATCCACCGGTGAGCGAGCGAGAAGCGCACCGGATTGGATTGCAATATGGATGGCCAATTCCTTTGTCAGCTTAGGGAAATTACTTAATAAAAATCCATGATATTTAGTAAAATATACAGATCTACAAATCAAAAATTACGTTGTCGCTATCGCTATTTTGGGGAATACGCTCTGATTTTTACTTAATCCAAAATGGTTATAACGCTGAAATACCAAATCCAAGCCGTTGAATCATCGATTTATCCTTGCTAAGATCAGGCTAAGGATGGGCTTCAGTGCAAAGCAGTGAGCGTACCAGGGTGGGTGACGGGCGAATCCCGCACTTTGCCAATGGGTTTTTTGGTTTAGCGCTTTTCGTTCCCGCACTTGCCCTATGCGGCTGGGTCATCGGTCGGCCATGGCTGACTAATTTCGGCCTCATCGGCCACCCCCAATGGCCGCTGACCTCGTTCGCCCACATGGCGTTGGCGGCAGCCTTGTTGCTTATCGGACGGGGGCGGCCCCGGGTTGGCGGTTCGTTGCTCCTGCTATCTGCCGCTATCGGGCTGGCGCAGCTCGCGGAATACGCGTCGGGAGCAGATTTCGGGATCGACACGGTCCTGTTCCACCGTTCGGTCCTGAGCGTCACGCTGACCCATCCCGGACGGCTGGCGCCGATTAACTCGGTCTCAATCCTCATCATCGCGATTGCGGCATGGTTGGTGGGGCGCGACAGGCGTGGCGACGGAATAGCCATCCTGCTCGCCAGCTTCCTGATCGGCCTCTCGGCAATATCCATAGCTTTGCACTTGTTGACCGAGACGGATGTCACGCGTCAGTCGACAACATTGGTAGCCTCCTTGCCGACCTCCATCGGGACGCTCGCACAAGCGGCAGGCCTGATAGCGTATCTCGGGGAGCGCGGACGCGGCGCGCTGTGGTCGAGCCGCGGACTGGCGATGCGGCCGGTGCGTTTCGCGCTGCCGATCATCCTGATCATGCCCGCAATACTGCTGCCGCTCGAGATCCGCATCGCGGAATCAAACCTGGTTACGCCGCTCTCGGCAGACATCATTGCCGCTGCGCTCCACCTGCTCATCGTAGTTGGTCTGGTATCCTGGTCCATCGAGCGCATTTCCAGACAACATGAAGCGCTGCTGGAAAGCCAGCAACGGCTTTCGCTGGCGATGGACGCCCATGGCCTGGGCATCTTCGACTGGGACGTGCCATCGGGGAAACTCAACTGGTCACCTGGCGCCGAACAGCGGCTCGGGCTCGAACCCGGCACGATCACGGACTTTACGTCGTGGCAGGCCCTGGTCGAGCCCGACGATGTCGCGGCGGTGATGGCGTCGATCGAGGTCGCCGTCGCGCAACACGCCGAGCATTTCTCCTTCCGCTATCGCTTTCGCCAGCCGAACGGCATCGTGCGCGCGATCGAGGGCTCCTCCCGCCTCTTCTACAACACCGATGGCACTCTGGCGCGATCGGTCGGCGTCAATCTCGACGTTACGCGTCGCGACGAACGCGAGGCCGCGCTACGCGCAGGGGAATCGCAGCTTCGGTCGATCCTGGAAACCGTGCCGGACGCGATGGTGATCTTCGACGAACACGGCCTGGTGCGCAGCTTCAGCGCCGCCGCCGAACGCATATTCGGCTATGATGCCGGCGAAATCGTCGGCCGGAACGTATCCTTGCTCATGCCGCCCGCACCCGGAGCAGAGCATGACGGATATTCGGCACGATATCTGACCACCGGCCAACGGCATGTGATCGGCCATACGCGCAAACTGATCGCACGCAGAGCCGATGGCGCCGAATTCCCGATCGAGCTCAACGTAGGGGAAGCCTGGACCGGCGGCGAGCGCATCTTCACGGGTTTCATTCGCGACATCAGCGATCGGGTCGCGGCCGAGCTGCGCCTGGAGGAATTGCGCGCCGAGCACGCCCACAGCGCGCGGCTTAGCGCGATGGGAGAGATGGCGGCCGCGCTGGCGCACGAACTGAATCAGCCGCTCGCCGCAGGTGCCAACTTTCTGGGCACCGCCGAACTGATGCTGGCGGAGGTGAAGAACGGGGAAGGCGCTGCCGAGATGATCAGACTCGGCAACAGCCAGTTACAGCGCGCGGGCGAGATCATTCGCCGGCTTCGCGACTTCATCACCAAAGGGGATACCGAACTTGGGGTAGAGCCGCTGCAGCCCCTGGTGCGCGAAGCGGCCGCGCTCGGCCTGATCGGCAGCCACCAGCATGACGTGCGCCTCACCTACGATCTGTCGCCCGACGCCACGCATGTGATCGCGGACCGCATCCAGATCCAGCAAGTGCTGGTCAACCTGCTGCGGAATTCGGCGGAGGCCCTTCGATCCGTGCCGATCGACCTTCGTGAAATCCGCGTGTCCTCGCGCGTGCTGAGCGAAGAGCTGATCGAAATCTCCGTTTCCGACGACGGGCCCGGTTTGCCCGAAGAGATATTGTCGAACCTTTATGCGCCCTTCCTTTCCACCAAGGGGAAAGAGGGGATGGGCATCGGCCTGTCGATCTGCCGGCGCATCGTGGAGAGCCATGGCGGAACATTGCACGCCTCAAACAAGGACAGCGGAGGAGCGATCGTCTCGTTCACGCTGATGCGTTTTCACCAGGGAGGGGAGAACCGCGAATGACCAGACAGGTCTTCATAGTCGACGACGACGATCCGGTACGGGCGTCGTTGCAAAGCCTTTTGGCGCTCCAGCCCAACCTGCTCGTGCGCGGCTTTCGTTCGGGCGATGCCTTCATCGCGGCGCTACCCGAACTCGATCCCGGTGTTATTCTGCTCGACGTCCACATGCCGGGCGCATCCGGCATGGACGTCCTGCGGCTGTTGCGCGCCCAAGCGCCCAAATTTGTACCGATCATCGTCACCGGCCAGGGCAATATCACCATGGCGGTCGAGGCGATGAAGGCGGGCGCGCTCGATTTCATCGAAAAGCCCTATGATCATCTGTCCCTGCTGGACGTCGTCGCCAATGCATTCGCCAAGCTCGAGGAGACCGGCGCCAACGCAGTGCGGGCGGACCAGGCCCGCGCCAAACTGGCCGGCCTGTCGGCCCGCGAAACCGATGTCCTGATGGGTTTGATCGCCGGGCGCGCGAACAAGGTGATCGCCTATGAGCTGGATATCAGTCCGCGCACCGTCGAAATCTATCGCGCGAATCTGATGACGAAGCTTGGCGTGCGCAGCCTCTCCGAAGCTTTGCGCATCGCCTTTAGCGCGGGCGTCCTGCCCGATTAGTCAGATCCGGTGATAACCCAGCCACGCAGCAATTCCAGGATGGTCGGCGCCGCCCGAGTCTTGGGAACCAGCGCGATGTCGTCGTCGTCCCAATCGCCCGTCGGCTCGTTCGTCAGAAGAATGAGTCTGGCGCGTTGCGAGCGTTGCCGCAGATCCACGATCCATGCCTTGCGATCCGGTGAGCTCAGTTCGTCGTCGACGATAAGGATGCTGGCGCGCCCGAGGTGACCGCCGACACGCGCGCCGTGACAATTGTCGACGGTAATGATCGCGATCCCCGCGATGCCGAGCGTGGCGGCGATAGCGCTGCGCAGCCCCGCGTCGCGGGTGACAAGAAGTATGATCCTATTGTCCGACATGCTGCACCACGCTCCTACGTGACAGATAAGGGAAGCGTGACGGCCGATCATCCGGGGGAAAATACCTAGTCGCGGTAATCCAGATATATCTTCTTATTCAATAGGTTATCCGTAGTTAATGCGCCACCTTAAGGGACATTCCGGAGTTAGGAACTCACAGGTCGTGAACTAACAATCCCGCATCGTAACGAAACCAACAATGGGGGGTGAAGATGTCGGGTCAGGTAATCAAACAGCGGGCTCGCTGGCACCCGGTCCTGAACAGGCTGAACCTCATAACCGCGTTGGCTTTGTGTGTAGCGTTTGTAGCGTGGCTTCAAATCAGGACGTACGGGCCGTTCGGCTCGCACGTCCTGAACTTCCTGATCGCGATCGGTGCGACATCGTCCGTATCGGCCATCGCTTTCGTCATCGTTTCCCTTCGCGACCACGGTGCCCCCGCGAGCGTTCCCGTTCGGGTCGATGCGGTGACGGGGCTGATGACTCCGGATTCCTTCATGCCGATGCTCGATCAGAAACTGCGCGAGCCGGCGCGTGGCGCGGTGTCCGTGATGCTGGTCAACCTCGATAGCTTCCGCGCGATCAACGACGTTCATGGGCGGAACGGGGGCGACACGGTTCTGCATTTGGTCGCGCAGCGGATCGCGGAGACCGCAGGCCCGCGGGCCTTTATCACCAGGCTCAGCGGTGACGAATTCGCGCTGGTGATCGAGCATGAACCCGATGGAAGCGAGCCGCGCCGTCTTGCGCGTCTGATCAGCGACGTGGTCGCTGCGCCGCTGACGGTGGGCCGACACACGATCCAGCTTCGGGCGGCGATCGGCATGGCAACATGCGTTCGCTGCGGTCTAGATGCCCATCGCCTGGTGCAGACCGCCAGCATCGCGCTCGGTGAGGCAAAGCTGGACCGACGCAATCCGGTCCGCGCGTTCCGGCCGACGATGGAAGCGGATCTACAAAAGAAATCAAAGCTGGTGGCCGAACTTCGCCTCGCCATCGAAGCGGGCCAGATCATCCCTTATTATCAACCCGTGGTGGAACTGGCGACCGGCGCGCTGCTCGGCTTCGAATGCCTGGCACGCTGGCTGCACCCGGAACGCGGGCTGATCGAGCCGGACGTTTTCATACCGCTCGCCGAAGAGCATGATCTGATCGACGCCATCACCTTTGGAATATTGCACCAGGCCTGCGCCGATATGGCCGACTGGCGGCCCCTTCTCACGCTCGCGCTGAACATCGCGCCGCAGCAGCTGCGCGACCCGAAGCTCGCCGGCAAGCTTCGTTCGGCAATGGTCGGGTCGGGGGTCGACCCCAAGCGCCTGGTGATCGAGATTACCGAGAGCAGCCTGATCGCCGACATGGACGCCGCGCGCACAACCATCGCCGCCTTCAAGCGTGCCGGTTTTGTGGTCGCGCTTGATGATTTCGGCACCGGCTATGCCAGCCTCCGCCATCTGCGCGAGTTGCGGTTCGAGCGAATCAAGATCGACCGCAGCTTCGTGCGCGATATCGCGACTTCGGATAGCGCGCAGATCATCCGCGCCATTCTTTCGATCGGCCGCGGCCTGGGGCTGCCCGTGATCGCGGAAGGTATCGAAACGACAGACCAGCTTCACGCGCTCCTGCAGTTCGGCTGCACCGGCGGCCAAGGATATCTCTATGGGCAGCCAATGTCCGCGCACGATGCTCTCGGCATCATCGCAAAGCCGGAGCGGGATCTTCTGCTGAATGCCCTGGGCATGCGGCAGGCAGCCTGACCATGGCCCGCTACGAAATTCTGATCGTCGATGACTCGCTAACGATCCGCGGCATTCTCGAGCAGGTGCTCGGCGCCGATCCCGACTGCCGGGTCGTCGGCGTGGCCTCCGACGTCGATACGGCCCGCAAGCTTATCAAGGACGAAGCGCCCAACGTCATCACGCTCGATCTCGCCATGCCCGGAATGGATGGCATGTCCTTCCTCGATGAGCTTAGCCAGCATTACCACGCGCCGGTTGTGGTGATTTCGTCATCGACGACAGCGGGGGATGCCATTTCCAAAGAGGCGATGACGCGAGGCGCCGCCGCCTGCTTCGACAAGGCCAAGATGGTTTCCGAAGCACGGCGATTGCTCGCCCTTCTCAAGCGGCAAGTGGCTCGCGAGACCTCTCGCGCGGCTTAGCCGGTGGCTTAACGCCGCCGTGCATTCGCAACCGCCAAACAAAAAGGGCCGGGATCGCTCCCGGCCCTTCTCGTTTGTAAGGTCTTGCAGGCTTACGCCGCCGAAATCTCGGCGGTGTCGACCTTGATCCCCGGACCCATCGAAGAGCTCACGGCGACCTTCTTGAGGTACTTGCCCTTGGCGCCGGTCGGCTTGGCCTTCATGATGGCGTCGACCAGCGCGTCGAAATTCGCGCGCAGATCAGCCGCCGGGAAGCTCGCCTTGCCGATGCCGCTGTGGATGATACCGGCCTTTTCGACGCGATATTCGATCTGACCGCCCTTGGCGGCCTTGACCGCGCCGGCGACATCCATCGTGACCGTGCCGAGCTTCGGGTTCGGCATCATGCCCTTCGGGCCGAGCACCTTACCGAGACGGCCGACCAGGCCCATCATGTCCGGGGTCGCGATGCAGCGATCGAAGTCGATCGTGCCGCCCTGGACGATTTCGAGCAGGTCTTCGGCGCCGACCACGTCGGCACCCGCCTCGCGAGCCTCGTCGGCCTTCGCGCCCTTGGCGAACACGCCGACGCGGATCGTCTTGCCGGTGCCCTTGGGCAAAGTCACCACGCCGCGGACCATCTGGTCGGCGTGGCGCGGATCGACGCCCAGGTTCAACGCGACTTCGATCGTCTCGTCGAACTTGGCGGTGGCGTTGGTCTTGGCGAGGCCGATCGCCTCGTCAATCGAGTGGAGCTTCACGGTGTCGACCGAGAGCGCCTTCTGCTTCTTGCTCAATGCCATCGGATCAGCCCTCCACAACCTGCAGGCCCATCGCGCGAGCGGAGCCTTCGATGATCTTGGTAGCGGCCTCGAGGCTGTTCGCGTTCAGGTCCTTCATCTTGGCCGTCGCGATCTCCGCCAGCTGCGAGCGCTTGATCGTGCCCGCCGAAATCTTGCCCGGCTCCTTCGAACCCGACTGCAGCTTGACCGCCTTCTTCAGAAGGTAGCTCGCCGGCGGCGTCTTGGTCTCGAACGAGAAGCTGCGATCTGCATATACGGTGATGACCGTCGGCAACGGCGTGCCCGGCTCTTCCGAACCGGTCTGCGCGTTGAACGCCTTGCAGAATTCCATGATGTTGACGCCGCGCTGACCGAGCGCGGGGCCGATCGGCGGCGACGGATTGGCCTTGCCGGCCGGCACCTGCAGTTTGATGTAACCCGTAATCTTCTTCGCCATGATTACCTCCTATGGCTTAGCGGTGCATGCGGCGTTCCGAAGAGCGCCTCCCGCGGACTTTCCCGGCTAAAGCCGGAAACCTTACTTGACCCGTTCGACCTGCTCGAATTCGAGCTCGACCGGGGTGGCGCGACCGAAGATCGACACCGAAACCTTGACGCGGCTGCGATCGAAATCGAGCTCCTCGACCAGGCCGTTGAAGCTTGCGAACGGACCTTCCAGCACCTTGACCGAATCGCCGATGTCGTAATCGACCTTCATCTTGGCCTTGGGTGCCGCGACCGCCGCTTCCTCCTTGGTGCTGAGGATGCGCGAAGCCTCGGCATCGCTGATCGGCTGCGGACGGCCGCTCGATCCCAGGAAGCCCGTCACCTTCGAGGTGTTCTTGACGAGGTGATAGACGTCGTCGTTCATCGACGCCTTCAACAGGACATAGCCCGGGAAGAATTTCCGGTCGCTGGTGACCTTCTTGCCGCGGCGAACCTCGGTGATCTTCTCGGTCGGCACTTCGACCGCCTCGACCAATTGATCGAGACCCAGACGCCCGGCGTCGGCCAGGATCTGATCGCGGACCTTATTCTCGAAGCCCGAATAAGCGTGGATGATGTACCAGCGCGACATTTTCGTTCTTGTTCCTGACCTTACGAGGCGAGCGACAGCAATTCGCGGACGATGCGGCTGAACACCCAATCGACCCCGAAGAAGAAGATGCCGAGTACCAGCGTCATGATGATCACCATGATGGCGGTCATGACCGTCTCGCGCCGGGTCGGCCAGACGACCTTGCCGGTCTCTGTCTTCACCTGCTGGACGAAGGTGGGGATGTTGCGGAGCCATGCCCCGATGCCACCCTTGCTTGCCTCTGCCACGTTCTTCCTCTGCCACAAACGAAACCAAGCCCAAGCGGCGGCACTCCCCTACAGGGGAGGCCACCCTGGGCCAAACTCTTTCCCGAACCTTCGCCCCCGGCCCTTCGGCCTGTGCCCGTCATCTTGCGATGGCAGGAGTGGAGGGACTCGAACCCACGGCCCTCGGTTTTGGAGACCGATGCTCTACCAACTGAGCTACACTCCTCCGGCCCGGGAGCGAGCGGCGACATAGCGGCGGGGTCCGAGGAGCGCAAGTAGCGGTGGCGATTCGATAGGCTGCCCGAATCTTACCGGACGAGATGAGCCGGCCAAGGGACGAGCCGAGTTATCCACAAGGGGGCCGCGCAGGCGAACGCGGACTCGGCTCATTTCACCGCAGCGCGCTTCTTTTCGTTAAGAAACGCGCCCTATCCCGATTGTGACAGCGAGGTCGGGGGATCTTTCCGAACATGACACGACGTTTCAAAGCAGCATTCTGTTCCATACTTTTCATTGCCGCTTTGTCCGCGCCCTCGGCCGCCAACGCTCAGACTTTCTGGCAGTGCGCCCCCTTCGCCCGCGTCTTTTCCGGCATCCAATTGTTCGGCGCCGCCGGCAGCTGGTGGAATCAGGCGATCGGCAAATATTCGCAGGGCACCGCCCCCAAGCTCGGCTCGGTGCTGGTGTTCAAGGCGATCGGCTCGATGCGTTCGGGCCATGTCGCGACCGTCACCCAGGTCGTATCCGACCGCATCATCAAGGTGACCCACGCCAATTGGGGCACGCGCGGCCAGGTCGAGCGTGACGTAACCGTGGTCGATGCCTCGGCCAAGGGTGACTGGAGCGCGGTCAAGGTCTGGTACGGCCCGATCCACGATATCGGCCAGAAGGCCTATCCGACCTACGGCTTCATCTATTCGGGCGCCAAAGCGGTCGCCAGGGGCGCCGAAGCCGCGTCCAGCAAGGTGCTGGGCTACGACGACGCCACCATCGCGGGCTAGACCTTGATCGATCGAGGCTAGGCCTGGGTCGTGAATCAAAGTCTCAACATTTGCGAGAGCCTGATTCACGTCATCGGCGGAAGCGCGTAGCGCTTCCTCCTCACACGATCAGGCTTTGAGCCCCGTCCCCTAAAAAATTTTCCGGCACCGACGGTTATGCCCGGTTTGCTCCGTTAATCCTGACGTCAGGGTGTTCGGCCGAAGGGCGGTCGATACGGAGGGGTTATGACCGCGCGCTTGTCCACAGGCACCGCACGCTTCGGCGTAGCGGCAATCATACTCCTGCTGGCCGGCTCGGCGCAGGCACTGACCTTTATCAGCCCGATGGGCGAGCCGTTCCGCACCCAAGCGGGCGACAAGCCGCCCGAGGAGGTCTGGTTTGAGCGCGCCGACAAAAATAATGACGGCAAGATCACGCGCGCCGAATTCCTGGCGGATGCGGGCCACTTCTTCATGGCGCTCGACGTCAACCACAATGGCGAGATCGGGCCCGAGGAAATCCAGCATTATGAGGATGACGTCGCTCCCGAGGTCAATTCCAGCGGTTTCGGTGACGGCGACGGCCATGCCCGCCGGCATGGCGGCGGCGTGAGCCATGGCGGGAACGCCGCCCTCGACAGCGAAGGCGTTTCTTCCTCGGGCGATTCAAGCGACCCCTCGCCGCCCGAACATTATGATGCCACCGGGGAGGGCGCCTCGCGCTTCTCCTACCTGGATCTGCCCGAGCCGGTCGCTGCGGCCGACACGGATTTCAATCGCGGCGTCAGCCCGAAGGAGTTCGTCGCCGCCGCGAACGAACGGTTCGATCTGCTCGACGCCAATCATGACGGCGTGCTGACGCGCGACGAATTGCCGCATCTCGGCGGCGCCCGCATGGACCATGATCCGCAAAAGCCGGGCGCGAAGCACCCGCCCGGACAGAACGGACCCAACCCCCGCTAGCCGATCAGCGTCTTCATTCAGCACCCCGAAAGACGCCCCCTCGAAAACCAGCCAGATCGGAGAGATTATGAAGTTCGGCGCGTCGCTCTGCTCATGCGTGGCAGTCATGGTTTCCGGACTGCTCGCCGCGCATGCGGCGGAGGCCCGCACCTTCATCAGTCCGATGGGCGAACCCTTCCGCGGAATGCCCGACGGGAAGGAGCCGGCCGAGGCATGGTTCGCGGGCGCCGACAAGAATCGCGACGGCAAGATCACACGCGCCGAATTCTTCGCGGATGCGGGCCGCTTCTTCAAGGCACTGGACGTCAATCACGACAATGAGATCGGCCCCGAAGAGATCGACCGCTACGAGCAGGAGGTGGCGCCCGAGGTCCAGACCGGCGGCTTCAGCGGCGGCGTTGGCGGCGGCCAGCATTCCGGTGGTGGCGGTGGTGGACGCGGCCGTGGCGGTGGTGGTGGCGGTGGTGGCCACGGCGGTGGT
>NZ_DATHFV010000044.1:0-40950 GCF_035317925.1 Sphingomonas sp. | reverse complement strand
TCGATGCCGCCATCGCCGAGGCCAACGCCACCCGCTACGGCCTCGCCGCGAGCGTGATCACGAGCAAGCCCGAGCTCTACGACCGCTTCTGGGCCAACGCCCGCGCGGGCGTGATCAACTGGAACCGCCCGACCAACGGCGCGCCGTCCAACGCCCCGTTCGGCGGGGTCGGCGCGTCGGGCAATCACCGGCCGAGCGCCTTCTACGCGGCGGATTATTGCGCTTACCCGGTTACGTCGGTGGAAGCGGAGCAGGCGCGCGCGACGATCGGGCAGGGGTTGCTGGAGGGCTGAGCCAGCTTCCGGACGGATCGAAACGCCTCAGTCGGACGATGTCGGTTTTCCACCCGCTAACGGACGCTCCGATCCTCCCCCGCGAGGGGGAGGTGGCAGGCGCAGCCTGACGGAGGGGGAGGGCGGCGATCAGCCCGCGGGTCGATCTCGTCGCTCAAGCGCGATCGTCATGATTTCGCGAACGACGCCCTCGAGGTTGGTCAGGACCTCGCCCGCCGAATAGCGCAGCACGTGCGTGCCCTGCGTCGCGAGCCATTCGTCGCGCACGGCATCCCGCTGCGGACGGTTGCCCCGGTTATGCGCTTCGCCATCGACCTCGATCGCCAACCTGGCCGCGGCGCAATAGAAATCCAGTACATAGCCATCGGCGGCATGTTGCCTGCGGAAACGTAAGCCGGCGTCGTTTCCGCGAAGGGCAAGCCAAAGGCCAATCTCCGGCGACGTCATAGCCTTGCGCAATCGCTTCGCGTTGCGTCGGGCGCTATCCGAGCCTTCGAGACGTATCGCCGCCCTCCCCCTCCGTCGCCTTCGGCGCCACCTCCCCCTGGCGGGGGAGGATCACGTCAAGGCAATGCGACAGACCTAAGCCGCCGTATCCCAATGCTTCGGCTCGGCCTTGCCCACGCCCATCCGCGCCAGCTGGCGCCTCTTGTCGATCAGCTCATGCTTGAGCGCGCCGGCGATGTGCAGGATCAGCAGGAACAGGAAAATCCAGCCGATCGTGCCGTGTATGTCTTCGAATTGCTCATGCGTTTCCTTGAGCCTGGCCGGCCCATCGGGGCCCTGGCCGATATCGGTGATCGGCTTGAGCTTGGGCAGCGGAATCACGCCCCAGATCAGGGTCTGGTGCGGCTTGGGCGGCCCGATCGGCTGCGGCGGCGGGGCGGCGCCTTCGACCGCCGGCTTGGGCTTGTCGACATGCGCCGACAGCATCGCCCAGCCGGTCAGCGGCGCCGCCAGCATCGCGCAATAAAGCAGGAAATGAACGACGTTGGCGAGGCCCTTCTCCCACTTCGCCATCGGCAGGAAGGGCGGCGGCTTGTGCGTCAGCCGCCAGATGATCCGCAACACCGTCAGGACGAGAATGGTGATGCCGGACGAGACGTGGAACTGGAATGCCGCCTTGGGCAATGTGTCGTGCAGCAGGCCGGTCGTCAGATTGTAGAGTATCAGAACAGCAATCGTCCAATGGAGGATGATCGCCCCTTTGCTGTAGCGCAGCCGCGCCGCCGCATCGTCCACCATGTCCGGGCTCCCAAGTCGTTGTCGGACATGGGTCTATCGTAGCGCGCCTGGGGTTCAAAGTGCTGAAGCGACGAAAGTATCTCTAGCGCACCCCCAATTATCGCTCGATTGCGCGAGCCGCGCCGAACGACCATCTCCCGCTCCATCATGGCGAGCCTTCTCGATCCCCAGTCACGCGGCAAAGTGATCCTGGTCGGCGCCGGTCCCGGCGACCCCGGCCTGCTCACCTTGCGCGCGGTCGAAGCGCTCAAATCGGCCGATATCGTGGTGCATGACGGCCTGATCGACCCGCGCGTGCTCGATTACGCCCCTGCCGACGCCCAGCGCATCTCGGTCGCCAAGCAGCGCGCCCGCCACACCTTGCCGCAGGAAGCGATCAACGCCTTGATCGTCGCGCATGTCCGGACCGGCGCGATCGTCGTGCGCCTCAAGGGCGGCGACCCGTTCGTGTTCGGGCGCGGCGGCGAGGAGGTCGAGGCGGTCCGCGCCGCCGGCCTCACCGTCGAGGTCGTGCCCGGCGTCTCCGCCGCTTTGGGTTGCGCGGCCGAGGCGATGCTTCCGCTCACCCATCGCGACTGGTCGAGCGCGGTCAGCTTCGTCGCCGGCCAGTGCAAGGGCTTGTCCGAACAGGATTGGTCCGGCCTTGCCGGCGTCGGCCGCACGCTCGTCATCTATATGGGCGTCGCGTCGGGCGGCTGCATCGCCGATAAATTGATGACCGACGGCCTCGCCCCCGACATGCCGGTCGCGGTGCTCGAGCGCGGCACTCTGCCCGGCTCGCGTGCGATGCGCACCGTGCTCGCCGATCTCGGCGGCCTGATCGATCGCGAGAAGGTGCAGAGCCCGGCGATCATCGTCGTCGGCGAAGTCGTTCTGCTGTCCGACGCGGAAAACCGGCTGACGGCGTTCGCTTCGCAGGCGGAGGCTTTGTCGTGAGATTGCTCACCGGCAACGATCTCGTCACCGGCGACGTCATCTGGTGGGCCGACGGCGACTGGTCGCGCCTCGTCGCCGATGCGGTCGACGTCGGCGAAGGCGCGGATGCGATCGCCAAGCGCGAGGAAGCCGCGCGCCGCGTCAACGGCCCCTATATCATCGATGCCGAAGCCGGCCCGCACGGCCCGGTGCCGCTCCACATCAAGGAGCGGATTCGCGCCGCCGGCCCGACCGTGCGCCGCGATCTCGGCATCCAGGCGGCCGAGACCGCATCCGAAAGCTGGGTGATCTGAATGTATCGCTATGACGATTACGATCAGGCGATCGTCGACGCCCGCGTCGCGGAATTCCGCGATCAGGTCGCGCGCCGCCTGTCGGGCGAACTGAGCGAGGATCAGTTCAAGCCGCTGCGGCTGATGAACGGCCTCTATCTCCAGCTTCACGCCTACATGCTGCGCGTCGCCATTCCCTATGGCACATTGAACGGCACCCAGATGCGGATGCTGGCGCATATCGCGCGCAAATATGACCGCGATTACGGCCATTTCACCACGCGCCAGAACCTCCAGTATAACTGGATCAAGCTGGAAGACGCGCCCGACATCGTCGCCGAGCTGGCGACGGTCGAGATGCATGCGATCCAGACCAGCGGCAATTGCATCCGCAACATCTCGTCGGATCAATATGCGGGCGCGGCGGCGGACGAAGTGGCGGACCCGCGCCCTTATGCCGAGCTGCTGCGCCAGTGGAGCACGTTCCACCCCGAATTCACCTATTTGCCGCGCAAGTTCAAGATCGCGGTGATCGCCTCCGAAGACGATCGCGCGGCGATGCGGCTGCACGATATCGGCCTGCTGTTGAAGCGGAACGACGCCGGCGAGCTGGGCTTCGCGGTCTATGTCGGCGGCGGCCAGGGCCGCACCCCGATGGTCGCGCCACTCATCCGCGATTTCGTGCCGGCGGGCGAGTTCGTGAGCTATCTCGAGGCCTGTTTGCGGGTCTACAATCGCTACGGCCGGCGCGACAATATCTACAAGGCGCGCATCAAGATCCTCGTCCACGAGATCGGCGCCGACGAATATCGCCGCCAGGTCGAAGAAGAATTCCTCCACGTCCGCACGCTGGCGCTCGATCCGCCCGCGGCCGAACTGGAACGGATCGCGGCGATGTTCGCGCTCCCGGAATTTGTCGGCAGTTCGACCGAACTCGATCGCAGCGACCCCGATTTCGCGCTCTGGCTCGACCAGCAGACCGCCGCGCACAAGCGCGAGGATCATGCGATCGTCACCGTCAGCCTCAAGCCGATCGGCGGCATTCCGGGAGACGCGACCTCGGCGCAGATGGACCTGATCGCCGATCTCGCCGAACGCTACAGCCATGACGAATTGCGCATCACGCATGCGCAGAACATCGTCCTGCCCCATGTCCGCAAGGCCGATCTCTACGCCGTGTGGCAGGCGCTCGACGCCGCCGAACTGGCGACGCCCAATCTCGATCTGCTGAGCGATATCATCGCCTGCCCCGGCCTCGATTATTGCAGCCTCGCCAATGCCCGCTCGATCCCGCTCGCGCAGAAATTGTCGGAGCGCTTCAGCATGGCGACGCAGCGCGATTTCGGCGAGGTGAAGCTCAAGATTTCGGGCTGCATCAACGCCTGCGGCCACCACCATGCCGGCCATATCGGCATCCTCGGCGTCGACCGGCACGGGACCGAGAATTACCAGCTCTCGTTCGGCGGTTCGGGCGCGGAGGATGCGAGCCTCGCCAAGATCGTCGGCCCCGGTTTCTCCGAGGACGGCGTGGTCGATGCGGTCGAAAAGGCGCTCGAAACCTACCGCGCGCTGCGTACCGAGGGCGAGCGCTTCCTCGACACCTATCGCCGGGTCGGGCTCGAACCGTTCAAGGCGGCGATCTACGCATGACGTTGATCCGCTTCCGCACCGACGAGGCGCACGAGGAGCCCGCGGGCACGCTCGACGAATTCCTCGGCCAGTCCAACGCCACCGCCGTGCGGCTGGAGGCGGGCGAGGACGCGCGCGCGCTCATCCCCTATCTCGACCGGCTGGCCTTGATCGAGATCGCCTTTCCGGCCTTCCGCGACGGGCGCGGTTACTCCGCCGCGCGCATCCTGCGCGAGGCCGGTTATGTGGGCGAACTCCGCGCGCAGGGCGACATCCTGCTCGATCAGGTAATCGACTATCGCCGCTGCGGCTTCGACGCGCTCGCGAGCGAGGCCCCGCTCGATCCACAGGCGGTCGAGGAAGCGCTCGCGCGTTTCCCGGCGGTCTATCAGAAGGCCGCCGACGATCGCGCGCCGGTGTGGAAATTGCGTCATGGCTGAGGCCGCGCGCAAGCTCGACACGATGGACGTGCGCCCCGCTTTCACCCAGGCGGACGTCGACGCGCTCAATGCGCGTTATGCCGGCGTGCCGGCGGCGGTGATGCTGCGCGAATTGCTGACCGGCGAACTGGCCGGGCGCACCGCGCTCGTGTCCTCCTTCGGCGCGGAATCGGCGGTTTTGCTGCACCTCGTGGCCGAGATCGATCGCGCCATCCCGCTCATCTTCACCAACACCCAGAAGATGTTCGGCGAGACGCTGGCCTATCGCGACGAATTGTCCGAGCGGCTCGGCTTCACCGACATGCGCGTCTATCGCCCCGACCCCAAATTGCTCGCCCAGAAGGACGAGACCGGCCTGCGCTGGTCCTACGATCCCGACGGCTGCTGCGCGATCCGCAAGGTCGAGCCGCTCCAGCGCGCGCTCAAGGGCTTCGATGCGTGGATTTCAGGCCGCAAGGGCTTCCAGTCGGGCACGCGCACGGCCCTGCCCTTGTTCGAGCTCGACCATGAGCATGCCGACGGCCCCAAGCTCAAGATCAACCCGCTCGCCAGCTGGTCGAAGGACGAACTCAACGCCTATTTCGACGCGAACGAATTGCCGCATCACCCGCTCGAGGCGGAAGGCTATCTCTCGATCGGCTGCTCGCCCTGCACCAGCAAGGTCGCCCCCGGCGAAGATCCGCGCGCCGGCCGCTGGCGCGGCTGGGACAAGGTCGAATGCGGCATCCACACGCCCCTCGACGGCCCCAGCGCGGACGATCCGATCTTCTAAGGCAATGGCCTGCTGGCCCGATCGATCATGATCGATGCTTCCAGGGCGGCCATCGTCTCGTTCGCGGCTTGGCGGGCGAAGATCGAGCCGATCCCGACCAGCAGAACGCGTTGCTGCGTGGTCAGGCTGGATTCGAGATCGGTGACAAGGTCCACCAGCGCGCGGGCCAGTGCCACCGACCAAAGCGGATCTTCGGGCAGGATGCGCGCCAGCATCTGCATCTGGGTCATCGTTTGGTGCCAAGGGGACGATTCCGGCATGATCAACCTCACTGCTCACACGTTTGCCCCCACAGGCATTTCCGCTTTGGTTTCGGTCTTTTAACTAAAGCCTAACGACGCGCCGAACCGTTGACGCCTGTTCGACCGAGCGCGACGTCTTCGGCACAGCGAATGTTTCCCCTCACCGGAGCTGACGTTTCGAACGCCGGGCCGGTCTTAGAAAATCAGCTTCCGGATACTGATCGACACCGTCCGCCCCAAAGGATCCAGATAAGCCGGCTGATAGCGCAAAGGCGTATCGTCATTGTCGTCGCGCACGCGCTGGCGGCTGTTGAACAGGTTGTTCACGCCGAAGCTGACACGCAGGCCGCGCGCCCACGGCTTGGCGATCAGCTTGGGCATCTGCCCGAGGTCCGCGAACAGGCGGAGGTTGAGCGTCGCCAGATCCGAGAAATGCAGGTCGCCGGTGGTGCCGGTGCCGTCGCCATGGACGAAGGTCGCGCTCTTCCAATTGCCGTCGGCGCGGATGCCGATGCCGTTGTTCGAATAGCCGAGCTGCAGCTGGACCTGATGTTCGGACTGGCCGCCGCCCGCGCCGACCGAATCGCCGTTGAGCAGATCGAGCAGGGGCACACCCTGCCGGATCAGCACATCGTCGCGGATCGTCCACGTATCGTAGATCGCGACCTGCAGCCGGCCCGAAGCCTGACCCAGCCGACCGCCGCCGCCCCCGCCCCGGCCACCACCACCACCACCACCACCACCGCCGCCACCGAAGCCGCCACCGCCGCCCCGGAAACCGCCGCCGCCCGGAGGCGGCGCGGGCGGCGTGCCCGGGGTCGACCCCAGCGCGCTGGCGACCTGCTGCCCTACCGGCGCATTGGCTGGTGGCGTCTGACCGCTAGCTGGGGGCGTCTGAGCAGTGGCGGCCGGCGTCTGCCCGTTCGCCGCCTGCTGCTGCTGGCGCCGCGCCTGCGCGTCCGCGCGCGCTTTCGCCAGATCGGCCTTGTTGCCCGCCAGAGTCGGCTGGAAGCTGTTGAACGGGATCGGCGGCGGCAGATTCTGCCCCGCGCGGCGTGCGGCGATCCACGCTTCGAACTTCTTCTGGATGATCGAATGGAGGTTGATCGAGAAATTGAGCCCGTAGCGGATCGAATCCTGCCGCTCGCGCGCGAAATTGGTCGCGCGCGTGTCGATCTGGACCAAGTCGCCATCGGCATTGCGGATGAAGCGGTCGGGGAAGGCCGCCTCCAGATCCGCGGTCGGCTCGGGCAAAGACGCGATCGCGTTGTTGGTCACGGTGTGGAAGTAATTGGCGACGATCGTGAGGTCGTTCTTGTCGCCGAACGGCTTCAGCGTCAGCCCCAGCTTCCACGTCTGCTTGCGATCGTGCAGCAGGTCGGGATTGCCGCCGCTGGTCTGCGTCACGTCGACCGTCTCGCCGCTGACATAGTCGAACACGCGCACCTGCGGCGTGATCACCGTCGGATCGCCGAGCTGGTTGACGCTCGGCGCGTCGCCCTGCTTGGTATAGGACCCGATCAGGTTGATCGGCGCGATCGGCGTCCACACGAAGCCGCCGCCCAACGTGGTGAGCGTGCCGAAATCGGACAGATGATTGACCGCCAGATTGGCGTTGAGCGACAGGCTCCCCATCCACGGCAGCACGCCCGTGCGGCGGCTGGTCAGCGGCAGATCGAAATTGATCTGGCCGTTGGCGTTGCCGCGATTATTGCTGTTCGTCTGCGTGAACAGGCCGCGCGTCGAGGACGCGTCGAAGCCGGTATAGGCAAAGCCGACCTTGATGTTGGTCGACAGGTCGCCCGCCGGTACCTTGATCAAAGGCCCGCCGACCAGCGCCTGGACATCGCCGCTGTTTGAGATCGAATGCGCGCGGTTGGTCTGCAGCCCGCCCAGATCGCCCGCCGCGAAGGGCGCGAACGGATTGGCGGTCGGGTCGAGCGCGTTCAGCCGCGCCTGGAAGCCGCTCGTGTCGATTCCGGTCTGCGTCTTGGTCAGGCTGTCGGTATGATCGTAATTGCCCGTTACCGACCAGCGCCAGCGGCCCTTGTCGCCGTTGACGGTCAGGCCGGCATGGCCGGTCAGCGTGTCGGTGCGCTGATGCAGCGGATCGGTGTCGAGATAGCGATAGACCGAAACCGGATCGGCGAATGGCGAGAAGGGATCGCCCACCGGCAGCGCGAACGCCGTGGCGGGCAGGCCGCGCAGGCTGTCGCCGGTCGTATAGGACAGGGTGGTGTTCAGCGTCAGCGTCGAGCGTGCGAAGATCGGCCGCGCATAGACGACATTGCCGCTCCATTGTTGCGACGAGGCCTTGAGCGTGCGGTCGCGCGTCACGTCGGTCGCGTTGGGCTTGTTCGCGCCCGGCACGAAGGCGGACAAGGCCGGCGCACCGCTCGCGGCCGATGCCGGCACGCCTGCGACGGTGACCGTCTGCCCGGCGAGCGCGCTCAAGGCGGGATCGATCTCGCTACGCGGGGAGCAGGTGGCCGAATTGCCGGGGGGGCAAACCGGAATGCCGACATTGCCGGTCAGGTCGAACGGCTGGTTGGTGCCGATATCGGTGACGTTGCGCTGGCTTTCGAGCAGCTTGGCATTTGCCTGATAACGCAGATTGACCGTGAAGCGGTTGTCGCCGCGGATGCGGACATAATTGGCTTCCGGATTGACGCTGGTGCCGCCGCCCTCGGTCGAAGTGCTCCCGCCCGCCTGCCCGATCAGCGCGAGGAAGCGCTCGCGCAGCACGATGTTCACGACCTTCTGCTCGGCCGAATAACCGTATTTGAGCGCGACTTCCTCGGGCAATATCTCGACGCGCGAGATCGCCTCGGTCGGCAGATCCCGGATTTCGCTGAAGCTGGAAATGCGCCGCCCGTTGAGCAGGATGACGGGCTGGCCGCCGCGCCCGCTCGTCGTCTGCGGCGACAATTGATCGAGCAGGTCGGAGATATTGTTGACGCCATAGGCCCGCACGTCGGCCTGGTTGAGCGTCACCTCGGGCGGGATATCGCCGACGACCGATCCGCGCGGCTTCTGGCCGGTGATGACGACATCCTCGTCATCGCTGTCGGCGGCGGCTGGCGGCGGCGCGGGCCGGCTGGTGACGGGCGGTTTAGGGGCCGAAGTGGAAGCGGTCGCGGTGGAAGCAGTCTGGGCCAACGCCATTTCGGGCGTCAGCAGAAGTGGCAGCCCGAACAGGAACGATATTTTGCGCACGCACAGCCCCTAAAAATCCGAACTTGAACGCAAGCTTTCAGGGCTTCCGTCGCCGGAACGAAAATTTCCGTGTGGTTTTCGCGTCAGATCAGGCCGGCGAGCGGACTCGATGGATCGGCATAGCGGCGCTTGCCCATGCGGCCCGCGCGATAGGACAGCCGCCCCGCCTCGACCGCCGCCTTCATCGCCGCCGCCATCATGATCGGGTCCTTGGCCTCGGCGATCGCGGTGTTCATCAGCACGCCGTCGCAGCCCAGTTCCATCGCCACCGCCGCGTCCGACGCCGCGCCGACGCCCGCATCGACCAGCACCGGCACCTTGGCGCCTTCGACGATCAGCCGGATCGTGACCTGGTTCTGGATGCCGAGCCCCGATCCGATCGGCGCGCCCAGCGGCATGATCGCGACCGCGCCCGCATCCTCCAGCCGCTTGGCGGCGATCGGATCGTCGACGCAATAGACCATCGGCAGGAAGCCCTCCTTGGCGAGGATCTCGGTCGCGCGCAAAGTCTCGACCATGTCGGGATAGAGCGTGCGCGCCTCGCCCAGCACCTCCAGCTTGACCAGATCCCAGCCGCCCGCCTCGCGCGCCAGCCGCAGCGTGCGGATCGCATCCTCGGCGGTGAAGCAGCCCGCGGTATTGGGCAGATAGGTGACCTTCTTGGGGTCGATGAAGTCGGTCAGCATCGGCGCGTGGCGATCGGTGACGTTGACGCGCCGCACCGCCACCGTGACGATCTCCGCACCGGACGCCGCGACCGCCGCCGCATTCTGCTCGAAATCCTTATATTTGCCGGTGCCGACGATCAGCCGCGAGCGGAAGCTGCGCCCCGCCACCGTCCAGCGGTCCTCGTCCACTGGAGCGGCGTGATCTCCACCACCAACGAAGTGGACAATCTCGAGATCGTCGCCATCCTCCAGGCAGACCTGCGCCAGCGTCGAACGCGGCACCACTTCGAGGTTGCGCTCGACCGCCACCTTTTCCGGCACCAGCCCGAGCTCGTTCGCCAGCGCGGCGATGCTCATACCCGCCATGACGCGCTTATGCTCGCCATTGACCGTGATCGTGATCGTGCCGTCGCTGTGAATCGGAGTCGTCATGCGCTCGCTCTAAGAGCTGCATACGAAGGATGAAACCCGTCTCGGCGTTGCTGCGCTGGACTGATGCGCCGCGCCCTGCCAATAGCGCCGCTTCACTTTCGAGAGGGCATCGGTGGATGACCGAAACCAATAACTCTTCGATGCAGGTCGATGCCGGGCTGGTCCGCCAGCTCGCCGAACTGCTCGATGATACCCGACTTACCGAAATCGAGGTCCAGGACGGCGACCGCCGGATCCGCGTCGTGCGCAATATCGCGATTCCGGCGCCCGCCGCGCCCACACCGGTCGCTGCGCCGGCCGCTGCCGCGCCTGCCGCCGCGCCGGCGCCTGCCCCTGCGGGCGATCATCCCGGCACGATCAAGTCGCCGATGGTCGGCACCGTCTATATGTCGAGCGCGCCCGGCGTGAAGGCGTTCATCGGCGTGGGCACAGAGGTCGCCGCCGGCGATACGTTGCTGATCGTCGAGGCGATGAAGGTGATGAACCCGATCCTGTCGCCCCGAGCGGGCAAGGTCACGCAAATCCTGGTCGAGAACAACCAGCCGGTCGAATTCGATCAGCCGCTCGTTGTCGTAGAGTAAGCCCTCGTGGCTGAGATCAAGAAGGTCCTGATCGCCAATCGCGGCGAGATCGCGCTCCGTATCCACCGCGCCTGCCATGAAATGGGCATCAAGACGGTCGCGGCGCATTCGACCGCCGACGCGGACGCGATGCATGTGCGGCTGGCGGACGAGGCAATCTGCATCGGGCCGCCGTCGGCGACCGAATCCTATCTCAACGTCCCCAACATCATCTCGGCGGCCGAGATCTCGGGCGCGGACGCGATCCACCCCGGCTACGGCTTCCTCTCCGAGAACGCCAAGTTCGCCGAGATCGTCGAAGCGCACGACATCATCTGGATCGGGCCCAAGCCCGAACATATCCGGACGATGGGCGACAAGATCGAAGCCAAGCTTACGGCCGCGAAGCTCGGCCTGCCGCTCGTCCCCGGATCGGACGGCCCGGTCAAGGACATCGCCGAGGCGAAGAAGGTCGCGAAGCAGATCGGCTATCCGGTGCTGATCAAGGCGGCTTCGGGCGGCGGCGGGCGCGGCATGAAGGTCGTGCCCGACGAAGGCCAGCTCGAAACCCTGATCGAGCAGGCGGGCAGCGAGGCGGCCGCCGCGTTCGGCGACGCGACCGTCTACATGGAAAAATATCTCGGCGATCCGCGCCACATCGAATTCCAGGTGTTCGGCGACGGAGAAGGCAACGCGATCCATCTCGGCGAGCGCGATTGTTCGCTCCAGCGCCGCCACCAGAAGGTGGTCGAGGAAGCCCCCTCGCCGGTCATCTCCGCCGAGCAGCGCGCGGAGATGGGCGGGATCGTCGCCCGCGCGATGGCCGACATGGGCTATCGCGGCGCGGGCACGATCGAGTTCCTGTACGAAGACGGCAAATTCTACTTCATCGAGATGAACACCCGCCTCCAGGTGGAACATCCGGTGACCGAGGCGATCACCGGCCTCGATCTCGTCCGCGAGCAGATCCGCATCGCCGAGGGCCACCCCCTCACGCTCCGCCAGGAGGATGTCGTCTTCCGCGGCCACGCGATCGAATGCCGCATCAACGCCGAGGATCCACGCACCTTCGCGCCCTCGCCCGGGCTGGTGACGCAATATCACGCCCCCGGTGGCATGAACGTGCGCGTCGATAGCGGGCTCTACGCCGGCTACCGCATCCCGCCTTATTACGATTCGATGATCGCCAAGCTGATCGTCTACGGCACCACCCGCCAAGGCGCGCTCCGGCGGCTACGCCGCGCGCTCGAGGAGTTCGTGGTCGACGGCGTCAAGACGACGATCCCGCTCCACCAAGCCTTGCTGGACGATCCCGATTTCCAGACGGGCAATTACACGATCAAGTGGCTGGAGCAGTGGCTGGCGAACCAGGAGGATTGACCGACCTCGGTCTTCTCCTGGCGGAGATGCGGCCGGTGCTGCACGACGAGCCTTACGCGTTCGAACTGCTCGACCCCGACGCGCCTCTGCCCGCGGACGTGTTCGCTTTGATCTGGGAGCCGGAAGGCATGACCCTGATCGCGCCCTTCCCCGACGGCGAATGGGCCCGGATCAGCCTCACGGTCCATTCGAGCCTGTCGGCGGTGGGCTTGAGCGCCGCCGTCGCCCGCGCGCTCGCGGATCGCGGCCTGCCCGCCAATATCGTCGCGGGCTTTCACCACGATCATATCCTCGTCCCGTGGGAACGGCGGCATGAGGCGATCGACATCCTGACCGCGCTATCGGAGCCGTCCTCGTGAAAGCCACCATCTACCATAATCCGCGCTGCTCGAAGTCGCGCGAGACGCTCGCCTTGCTCGAAGCGGCGGGCGCGGATGTGACCGTGGTCGAATATCTCAAGACGCCACCCAGCCGCGCCGGGCTTGCCCGCCTCTACGCCAAAGCCGGCATGACCCCGACCCAGGGCCTGCGCACCGCCGAGGATTCCGCCAAGCCGCTCAAGGGCGCGTCCGACGATGCGATCCTCGATGCGATGGCTGCCAATCCGATCCTGATCGAACGCCCTTTGGTCGAGACCGAAAAGGGTGTGCGGCTCGGCCGCCCGCCCGAAAAGGTGCGCGAGATCCTCTAGCGGATTCGCTTCGTTACGCCGCCGATGCTATCGGCCGGCTCTTAGCTTTGGGGGCAATGATATGAAGACGGTGATGATGCGTGCGGCGCTGCTGGCGTCGGCTCTGGGCCTTGCCGTTCCGGCGGCCGCGCAGGTGCGCTATTTCGAATTCTCGGTCAGCGGCTTCACCGATGGCGCTACCCTGACCGGCACGTTCTCGGGCGACGACACCAACAACGACGGCACGCTGGCGGGCTATTCCGCCCTAAATCTATTCGAAGTCACGGACTTCAGCGCGCATTTCAGCGGCAACAGCCTCGTCGGCGCGCAGGATTGGACGTTCGCGGATTTCCAGACGAATGGCGGCCTGTTTTATGATTACGGTCCGACGCTGAACAGCATGACCGGCGCATATGGCGCGGACGGCGTCGTCGTCATCAATCCGGCCTCCTTTGCCATGATAGGCGGCCCGAATGGCACGGGCTTGCAGTGCGACGGTACCAATCCCTGTTTCCGGATCGCCTCGCTTTCCGGTGGGGTTACCTATCTAGACAACACTGTCGAATCGAGCGTCGTGACGGAATTGGACGCCCCTTTGGGCGCACCCGAACCCGCCAGCTGGGCGATGATGCTGGGCGGCTTCGGGCTGATCGGCGCGGCGATGCGGCAGCGCACGCGGCGCGTCCGGTTCGCCTGAACGCGCGGGGACATCCGGGCTGAGGTAGTGATTGTTGCGCTCGGGACGGGGCACTAAAGCGCTGCCTCCCTCTCGAACGTACGCATCGTGACCCAGCCCACCGTCCAACTCTTCGTCAATCCCAACGCGGGCTCCGCCTCGCGCAAGCGAGTGGCGGCGCTGGTGCGCGCGTTCGAGGCCGCCGGCGCACGCATAGTCTTCGGGCAGTCTGAAGTCGCGGCGGACGCGACCCATGTCTGTGCGGTCGGCGGCGACGGCACCTTGCGCCATGTCGCGGCCGCGATCGCCCGCGCAGGCCGGCCGCTCGCGCTCAGCCTCTATCCCACCGGAACGGTCAATCTGCTCGCACGCGAGTGCGACTATCGCCTCGATCCGGCCGGTTTCGCCGCACGCGTGCTCGCAGGGACGACTCGTACGCACCACAATGGCCTGATCGGTACGACCCCCTTCTTCACCTGCGCCAGCGTCGGGGCCGACAGCTATGCGGTCGCGGCTTTGTCGACCGCGCTCAAGCGGAGGATCGGCCGCCTCGCCTATGGTTGGTCCTTCCTGACATTGCTGATCCGCTGGCCCCGTCCGCATCTGCGCGTCATCCATGACGGCGGCGAGGTCGCATGCGAGGCGGTCTATATCGCCAAGGGCCGCCTGTTCGCGGGGCCGTGGAGCTTCGCGCCCGAGGCGGCTTTGGGCGATCCCCTGTTCCACGTCGTCACGCTCGGCCGCGCCACGCGCCTGCTCTACGCGCGCTTTCTGTGGCGACTGGTCGCAGGCAAGTCCGTGATCATGCTGCCGGGCGTGACGCATTTCACCTGCGCGGCGCTGCGGATCGAAGGCGACGCGCCGCTCGAAGCGGACGGCGACATCGTCGCGCGCTTGCCGGTCGATATCCGCATCGATCCGGCGACCCTGACCTTCGCCTGACGGCGGTCCGGCGCCACCTGCCTATATAGGCAATTGTGCCGGCGCCCCCGAATCCCGACAAGCGCGCCAAATGTGGGGTAATTGGGGGTCTAATCATGAAGGCGGTTTTGCGTACGGGCGTGGCCATCGCCGCGGCATTCTTGATGGCGCAGGGCGCGATGGCGTCGGATTGCGAGAGCGAAGGCGATTGCGGCGGCCCCAGCGGTCCGCCGTCGCTTCCCGACCTGCCTTTTCTGGCCGTCAGCCAGAGTGCGAGCTATTTCGCCATTCCGTCGGATGGCTGGAACAGCAACGTCGTTCAGGGCACGTCCTATTACAACGGCAATGCCGGCCAATTCTATCTGTCGACCTTCGGCGGCGGCGTCGGCGTGCCCTTCGATAATACGGTTCATACCTATGGCGGCGGCAATTCGGTCGTCACTTTACAGAACTATTTTTCGCCGGATCCGACGATTGCCGTCACCGCGCATCAGGACCTCTATCATGGCCGCGCCGATGTCGGCGTGACGATGGGCTATCTGGTGACCCTGGCGACGCCCAACGCCGCGACGGCGGACGCGATCCAGGCGCTGATGGGGTCGAACCCCTTCGCCACGGTGCAGGGCAACTACAACCTCAGCGCGTCGGGCTATGGCGAGAGCTATGCCGGCGCGTTCAGCGCCTACGGCCCCGATGGCGACAGCAGCTATAGCATGTTCACGCAGTGCGATGACGGCACCAACACCAGCTTTAGCGACCATAGCGGCGGCTGCGGGGCCGGCGCGTTCAACATCAACCTCGGCTTCGTGCGCGGCGATCAGTTCGCGGACGGCAATTCGAATTACTTCTACGCGGTGATGAACATCACCGCCGAAGCCGATGCCGGCATCGGCAATCTCGGCATCTGGCCCGGCGACGCGGCGGCGTTCATCGATCCGACGATCACGCTGTCCGGCCTGCTCGCGCCCTATGGCAATCTGCTGACGCTCGACGTGGGCGGCTTCGGTCCGCCGCAAGCGCAGTCAGCCGCGCCCGAACCGGCGAGCTGGGCGCTGATGCTGGGCGGCTTCGGCCTGATCGGCGCGACGATGCGCGGCCGGCGGACCAAAGTCCGCTTCGTTTGAGTGTTAAGGCGCGGCGGAGGCGATCAGCGTCCGCCGCGTTTGCCCATCCGGCTCTGCTTGGCCTTGCCGTACCTGGTCTGACGCGTGCCCGGTTTGCCCAGCGTCGAATTGCCGCGGATCGGCGCGTGGCTCGGCTCGTGCGGCAGGCCAAGCTCGTCGGCCTCGAGCTTCCTGATCTCGTCGCGCAGGCGGCCCGCTTCCTCGAACTCCAGGTCGGCTGCGGCGGCGCGCATCTTCTTTTCGAGATCCTCGATATACGCGCGCAGATTGTGGCCGACCATGTGCGGCGCGTCCTCGATGCCGGTTTCGACCGTCACCTGATCGCGCGACGACAGATGGCCGACGATGTCGCTGATACCGCGCCGGATCGTCTCGGGCGTGATGCCATTTTCGAGATTGAACGCCGCCTGCTTCTCGCGCCGGCGCGAGGTTTCGAGCATCGCGCGTTCCATCGATCCGGTGATGCGGTCGGCATAAAGGATGACCTTGCCGTCGACATTGCGCGCCGCGCGGCCGATCGTCTGGATCAGTGACGTCTCCGAGCGCAGGAAGCCCTCCTTGTCCGCATCGAGGATCGCGACCAGCCCGCATTCGGGGATGTCGAGCCCCTCGCGTAGCAGGTTGATCCCGACCAGCACGTCATAGACGCCCAACCGCAAGTCGCGGATCAGCTCGATCCGCTCGAGCGTCTCGACGTCCGAATGCATGTAGCGGACCTTCATGCCCGCCTCGTGCAGATATTCGGTCAGATCCTCGGCCATGCGCTTGGTCAGCGTCGTGACGAGCGAACGATAGCCCTTCTGCGCGGTCAGCTTGGCCTCGTGCACCAGATCGTCGACCTGGCTCTCGATCGGCCGCACCTCGACCGGCGGATCGATCAGTCCGGTCGGGCGGATCACCTGTTCGGAGAAGACGCCGCCGGTCCGCTCCATCTCCCACGGCCCCGGCGTCGCCGAGACATAGACCGATTGCGGGCGCATCGCGTCCCATTCGTTGAAGCGCAACGGCCGATTGTCGATGCACGACGGCAGGCGGAAGCCATATTCGGCGAGCGTGATCTTCCGCCGATGATCGCCGCGCGCCATGCCGCCGATCTGCGGCACCGTCTGATGGCTCTCGTCGACGAACAGCAGCGCGTTCTCCGGCAGATATTCGAACAGGGTCGGCGGCGGCTCGCCCGGCAGCCGGCCGGTCAGGAAGCGGCTGTAATTCTCGATGCCCGCGCAACTGCCGGTTGCCGCGATCATCTCCAGATCGAAATGGACGCGCTGCTCCAGCCTTTGCGCTTCCAGCAACTTGCCCTCGATCTGCAATTCCTTGAGCCGCTCGGCCAGCTCGAACTTGATCGCCTCGGTCGCCTGCTTGAGCGTCGGCCCCGGCGTCACATAATGGCTGTTGGCGTAGACCCGGACTTCCTTGAGCGTCGCCGAGGTCTTGCCGGTCAGCGGATCGAATTCGGTGATCTGCTCGATCTCGTCGCCGAAGAAGGCGATCCGCCACGCGCTGTCCTCATAATGCGACGGGAAGATTTCGAGCGTGTCGCCGCGCACGCGGAAATTGCCGCGCTGGAAGGCCGCGTCGTTGCGCTTGTATTGAAGCGCGACCAGCTTGCGGATGATCTCGCGCTGGTCGACCGTCTGGCCGGTCTTCAGGTCGAAGATCATCGCCGAATAGGTCTCGACCGAGCCGATGCCGTACAGGCACGACACCGACGCCACGATCAGCACGTCGTCGCGCTCGAGCAACGACCGCGTCGCCGAATGGCGCATCCGGTCGATCGCCTCGTTCACCGAGCTTTCCTTCTCGATGTACGTGTCGGACCGGGGCACATAGGCCTCGGGCTGGTAGTAATCGTAATAGCTGACGAAGAACTCGACCGCATTATCGGGGAAGAAGCTCTTGAATTCGCCGTACAATTGCGCGGCGAGTATCTTGTTGGGGGCAAGGATCAACGCCGGCCGCTGCAGGCTCTCGATCACCTTGGCCATGGTGAAGGTCTTGCCGGATCCGGTCACGCCCAGCAGCACCTGATCGCGCTCGCCGCCTCTGGCCTGCTCGACCAGTTCGGCGATCGCGGTCGGCTGATCGCCCGCCGGTTCATATTCCGCCACCAGCCGGAAAGCCTTGCCGCCCTGGCTCTTCTCGGGCCGCTCGGGACGATGGGGGACGAACGTCTCGCCGGTTTCCGGCTCGGCGAGACTCGTGCGGATCTGGATTGCCATATCCACGCTATATGGGCGTTGCGGGCACTCGGTTCCAGCCGGCCTGCTGTCAGCATCATGTCAGCAGTCAGCCTCGGCCGGCACGCACGCCTTCGCATTTGCGTAACCCAACCCGCTCTTTATAGCGGCTCCAAGACCTCAGCAGCCGGATATCCATGCCTGTAGCCCGCGGACTTTCCGTCCAGCGCCTTCGACAGCTTGCCACCGGCGGTGCCGCGAGCATCGCGATGAGCGTCGCCGTCACCAACGTGCTGCGCATCGTCAGCAGCATGACGCTGACGCGCCTGCTCGATTCGCATGCGTACGGCGTCGTCGGCGTGATCACCTCGATCACCGTCGTGCTGGCGATGCTGTCCGATATCGGCCTGCTCGGCTTCATCGTCCGCCACAAGGACGGCGACGACCCCACTTTCCTCGACCAGATCTGGACGTTGCGCGCGCTGCGCGGGCTCGGCCTCACGATTGCGATGGCGGTGCTGGCCAAGCCCGCCGCGATCCTGCTGGGCAAACCCGAACTGACGCCGGTGATCGCGGTCTGGAGCCTCAGCTTCCTGCTCGACGGCCTGTCGTCGCTCGCCTTCGCCACCGCGATCCGCAATCAGCAGCTCTGGCGGCTGAGCTCGCTCGATCTCGCGTCCAACGTCATGATGCTTTTGGTCTCGATCAGTTTCGCTCTGGTGTGGCCGAACTATTGGGCGATGATCGCCGGCATGGGCGCGGGCGCGATCCTCAAGCTCATCCTGTCCTACGTCCTGTTTCCGGCGACGCGCCGTCGCTTTCATTTCCATCGCGGGCGCTCGCGCGAATTGTGGCAATTCTCGCGCTTCATCGCGCTGTCGAGCATGCTGTCGCTGCTGATCTTGCAGTCCGACAAACTGGTGCTGGCGCGGCTGATGCCGCTTTCGGCCTTCGGCCTCTATGCGATTGCGGTCACGCTTTCGTCCGCGCCCGGATCGCTCGCTTCGCCTTACGCCACCCGCATCCTCTACCCGATCTATGCCCGGATCGCGCGCGAGGCGCCGGATGCGCTGCGCGGCACTTATTATCGGGCGCGGCGCAATTTCTCCCTGCTCTACATGTTCGCGGTCGGCGGCATGCTGGGCAGCGCGCCGCTGATCATCGCGATCCTGTACGATCCGCGCTATCGCGGCGTCGCGCCCTTCCTCGAACTGATCACGATTTCGGCGGTGCTGCGCATGTCGAGCCTCGCCGCGAACGAGGTCATGGTCGCGACCGGCCGCATGAACGTGACTTTCCTCGCCAACGTGTTCCGCGTCGCATGGCTCGCGATCGGCGGCGGCATCGGACTGTGGACGGGCAACATCATGCTGCTGGTGGCGATGGTCGGCACGACCGAACTGCCAGGCATGATCTGTTACTGGTGGTTCCTGCACCGCGCCCATTTGCTCGATCTGCGCGAGGAGGCTTATGGCCTGGCGGCGGGCGGCACCGGCGCCGGCCTCGGCTGGCTGTTGGCCATGACCGTGCTCCATCTGTTTCCGGGGCTATGACGATGGCATTCGATCTCGGCTTCTATCTCGCCCGCATCGGCCTCAAGGAGCCGCCGGCGGCAACCGCCGAGGGCCTCGCCATACTCCAGCACGCGCACCGGCTGGTGATCCCGTTCGAGAATCTCGACGTCATCCTCGGCCGTGGCATCGCGATCGACAGCGCGTCGGTGTTCGCCAAGCTCGTGACCGCGCGGCGCGGCGGCTATTGTTTCGAGCAGAACCGCCTGTTCGGCGACGCGCTCGACGCGCTGGGCTTCGTCTGGCGGCCTTTGCTCGGGCGCGTCTGGCTCGGCTACGAAGGACCGCCGCCGGGCAAGACGCATGCTTTGTGCCTCGTCACGATCGACGGGCAGGATTGGATCGCGGACGCGGGCTTCGGCGGTTCCTATGCGCCGCCGATGCCGCTTGCCGACGGTGAGACCGCGCCCGCGCCCGACGGCTCCCAGTTCCGGCTGATGCGCGATCCGCTTTACGGCTGGATGCTCGAGCGCGAAGGCCATCCCGGCGCCACCGACGGCCGCGGCGCACAAGAAGGCTGGGTTCCGCAATATAGCTTCACGCTCGATCCGGTGTTCGCGGCGGACCTCGCTATGTCCAACCACTGGACCTCGACCGCGCCCGGGACCCGTTTCACGCAATTGCGCATCGTCAGCGTCGCCTTGCCCCATGGCTATGCCGCCATGACCGACCGCTTCTACCGCCGCCGCAATGGCGAGCAGGAGGCGTCGGGCGATATCGAGGATCCACGCGTCTATCGCCTGCGCCTCAGCATGATGTTCGGCATCGATCTGAGCGCAGACGAGGTCGCCGCGCTCGGCCTGTTCCAGCAAGCGGCATGAAACGCGCCGCGCCTCTCCGTTCGATCCTCGGCGGCGCGGCGGGCAATCTGGTCGAATGGTTCGACTGGTATGTTTACTCGGCCTTCTCGCTCTATTTCGCGAAAGCCTTCTTCCCGGGCCAGGACCAGACCGCCCAGTTCCTCGCGACCAGCGGCATCTTCTGGATCGGCTTCCTGATGCGCCCGATCGGCGGCTGGCTGCTCGGCCGGATCGGCGACCGCTATGGCCGCCGCACCGCGCTCGCGTGGAGCGTGGCGCTGATGGGCGGCGGCTCGCTGCTCCTCGCCGCGATACCCGGTTATGCGCAGATCGGGATCGCCGCGCCGATCCTGCTGATGTGCGCGCGCATCGTCCAGGGCCTCAGCCTCGGCGGCGAATATGGCGCGGCCGCCACCTACCTGTCCGAGATCGCGCCCGAAGGGCGGCGCGGCCTGTGGTCCAGCTTCCAATATGTCACGCTCTATGGCGGCCAGTTGCTCGCTTTGGCCTTCCTGCTCGGCCTGCAGGCGAGCGGCGCGAGCGAGGCCGCGATGTCGGGCTGGGGCTGGCGGCTGGCGTTCGTGGTCGGCGCCGCCCTCGCCTTCGGCGTCTATCTGCTCCGCCGCAATATCGACGAGAGCCCGGTCTTCGCCAGCGAAGCCGCGCCCGAGCGGCGGGCGGGCGGCATCGCGGAATTGTGGTTCAACCATCGCCGTGCGGTGCTGATCGCGTTCGGGCTCGCCATCGGCAGCAACGTCGCTTTCTATACCTACACGACCTATATGCAGAAATATCTGGTGGTTAGCTCCGGCTTCGCCAAACCGGCCGCAAGTCAGATCTGCGCGCTCGCGACGATCATCGCGATCCTGCTCCAGCCCGCATTGGGCGTGCTGTCCGATCGGATCGGGCGCAAGCCTTTGCTCTACTGGTTCGCGATCGGCGGCATCGTCGGCACCGTCCCGCTGATGACCGCGATCGGCCGCACGCACAATCCGCTGGTCGCCTTCGCGCTGGTGCTGACGGCCCTGGTGATCCTGTCGGGCGCGACCGCGACCAATGCGATCGTCAAGGCGGAGCTGTTCCCGCCCCATGTCCGCGTGCTCGGTGTCGGCCTGCCCTATGCGATCAGCCAGTCGATCTTCGGCGGCTCGGCCGAAGCGGTCGCGCTCAGCCTCAAGCAGGCCGGCCATGAAAGCTATTATTTCTGGTACGTCACCGCGATGATCGGTGTTGCGCTGGTGGCCACGATCGCGTTGCGCGAGAGGCGGGGGATCTAGGCTTTCAGTGGCCGCTTTCGACCCAGTTGCGGCCGTTTCATGTTTCTGCAAGGCTACCTAAATGCGGCCCTTCCCAATGATCAGTTTGAGCTTCTTTGCGCTTTCCTCATGTGGAGCGAAAGAAGTTCAAATAGCTGCTGATCGATGTTGGTCAGTTTCAGCCGGAGACAAGGTCGCGGGTACCGCGATCCTCTCAACATTCAAACAACGGTGTACCGAATGCGGGGCCAACGTGGGCGGACGAAACTGCGTCCCCGCGGGCCTTAGCATCGAGAACGACGACGTCCGGCGGTCGTATTACCGCATCGTACAAGCGGCTCCTGCGCGCAAATTCGGTATCGTCGAACGAGAGGTGTATCTCTCAGGAAAGGTCGTCTCCGACGCTACCGGAAAGCCTTTGATCATCGCCGACCAGCTGCGGCCAATTGATTGATCAGCAGACAACTCGCGACGGCTGCATTTTTGATACGCGCTAAGAGCAGACTTTCCCGAAACCACCAGTTGCGGCCGGCGAATAGCCACCCACCGCTATCGTATCGGCGGCACGTCCCAGTTCACGCCGACTTCCATCGCCCGGAACCGGCCCGGCGCGATGCCGCGTTGGGCCAGCGTCGCGCGCAGCAGATTGGGCGGATCGTTGATCCCTTCGCTCGACAGCTTGAACGTGCCCCAGTGCACCGCCAGCGCATTGGCCGCGCCCAGCTTCTGAAAGGCGTCGACCGCTTCGACCGGGCCGATATGATTGCCGCTCATCACGTCGCGCGGCTGGTATGCGCCGATCGGAATCAGCGCCAGCCGATAAGGCCCGTCCCTGGCGTCCTCGATCTGCCAGCTGCCGTCGCCGGGGCCGGTATCGCCCGCGAAGAACAGATTGCCGCCCGGCAGGGTCACCGCGAAGCCCGACCACAAGGCGCGGTCGCGATCCTTCATCCAGCGCGAGCCCCAATGATGGACGCGCTCGATCGTGACGATGATGCCGGGCCGCACCGCGACCTTCTGCCCCCAGTCGCGCGCCACCGAAGGCACGCCCGCGCTTTTCAGGATCGTGTCGTTGCCGAGGCTGGTGACGATCAAAGGATGATCGCGATCCCACAATCTCCTGAGCGTGGGCAGGTCCATATGATCCCAGTGATCGTGGCTGACGAGCACCAGATCGATATGTGGCAAATCGGCAAAGGCGATGCCGGGATCGCGCACGCGCGAAGGCCCGAGCCGGCCCCATGGCCCCGCATGTTGCGCATAGATCGGATCGGTCAGGATGTTGATCCCGCCCGACTGCACCAAAACGGTCGAATGGCCGATCCAGGTGACGACCATCCGCTTCGGATCGGTGACCACCGCGGCATGGCCGTGCGGCGTCGCGACATGCTTCGGCCAGGGCGCCTTGTCGTCCAGCCGGCGCAGGCGCAGCGCGACGCCGAGCAGCCCGCTCTTCTGCAAGCCGCCGGTGCCCTGCTCGCCCTCGGGATTGAAGAAATGCCGGCCGTCATAATGGCCGCTGACCGGCCCGCGATAATAGATGCGGTCGAGGAAGGGCGGCACCAAAGTCGGCACCAGGAGCAGCACGATCAGCGCGCCCAGCAGCAGCCGCCACGCCCAGCTCCAGATCCGCTTCATGGCGTGCCCCATCGCGGGGTGCCTTAGCCCAACAATACGCTTGCGAACAGGGGGCTGATCACATCGACGGCAAGATTTGGTTCGCCAGACGGCGGCGACGTCCAAACACAATTGACAAAGCTACGAACCATTGTGTAAACACAACATATCATCCGCTACCAGCTACGGGGCGTTACAATTTTATACAATCGCATCGCCCTGTTCCGAGCCGAGCGTGGCGTCTCTCGCCGCGATCTCGCCGAGGCGGTGGGCGTCAATAACCAGACGATCGGCTATCTAGAGCGCGGCGATTACAAACCCAGCCTCGAGCTCGCGATGAAGATCGCCGCCTTCTTCGGCGTGCCGATCGAATTGCTCTTTTCCTTTCGCCCCTTCGAATCCGTCGCCGACACGCTGCGCCGCGCCGCCGCGGTGGGAGAATGACCGCCATGACCCTGCTCGAGAAAATGGACCGCGCCGTCTACGCGACCGGCATCGACCGCATCATCTTCATGAAATTCAAGCCGCGCACCCTGCGCTGGACGCCCCTGGTCGTGCTCGCGGTCATGGTCGCGGGCTATGTACTGATGGCGAAAAACGCGAGCTTCCCCGATCGCAATTTTCTGATCGGGTGGGCGCTATTCTACAGCGCATTCCTCGCTGCGGCTTTCGCACGCGTCTTCGGCCCGCGCTTCACGGCGACCGCGCTCAGTCCGCTGGATGAGCGCGAACTGATGGTGAAAGCGCGCGCGCATGCCGTCTCCGGCGTTGTGGTCGCCTCTTTCGCCATGCTGGGCTGTTTTTACATGGCAAGCGCGGATCTGCTGGGCCTCTGGCATCCCCATGTCGTAACCGACTGGGTCAATCTCGGCTTTGGACTTCAGGCGGTTGGAATGCTCCTGCCCACGCTGATCGCCAGCTGGATGCAGCCGCGCCCCCTCGTTGACGACGAGGACTGACCCGCCGCCCGGCCACCGCCGGGTCGTCGGCTAAACTCTCTCCAGCAATTTTTCGCGGGCGATCTTCTCGCGCCACACCAAAGGCCCCGTGTGGTGGACGCTGACACCCTCAGAGTCGACCGCAACAGTCACCGGCATGTCTTTGACATCGAACTCGTAAATCGCTTCCATGCCCAGATCCTCGAACCCGACCACCTTGGCGCCCTTGATCGCACGCGCGACCAGATAGGCCGCGCCGCCGACCGCCATCAGGTAAGCCGATTTGGCTTCCTTGATCGCCGCGATCGCGACCGGTCCGCGCTCGGCCTTGCCGACCATCGCCAGCAGCCCCTGGTCGAGCATCATCCTCGTGAACTTGTCCATGCGGGTCGCGGTGGTGGGGCCGGCCGGGCCGACCACCTCGTCGCCAACCGGATCGACCGGGCCGACATAATAGATGACGCGGCCCTTGAACTGGACCGGCAGTTGCTCGCCCTTCGCCAGCATGTCGGCGATGCGCTTGTGCGCGGCGTCGCGCCCGGTCAGCATCTTGCCGTTGAGCAAAAGCCGGTCGCCCGGTTTCCAGCTCGCGACAACATCGGGCGTTAAACTATTGAGATCGACCCGGATCGACTCCTTCGACGGCGTCCATTCGACCTTGGGCCAATCGTTCAGATCGGGCGTCTCGAGCAAGGCAGGCCCTGACCCGTCGAGATGGAAATGCGCGTGCCGCGTGGCGGCGCAATTGGGGATCATCGCGATCGGCAGGCTCGCGGCGTGCGTCGGCCAGTCGAGGATCTTGACGTCGAGCACGGTCGACAAGCCGCCCAGCCCCTGCGCGCCGATGCCGAGCGCGTTGACCTTCTCGAACAATTCGATCCGCAGCTCTTCGATCTTGTTGGACGGCCCACGCTGGCGGAGCTGCGCCATGTCGATATCGCCCATCAGCGATTCCTTGGCGAGCAGCATCGCCTTCTCGGCGGTACCGCCGATGCCGATGCCGAGCATGCCGGGCGGACACCAGCCCGCGCCCATCTGCGGCACCGTCTCCAGCACCCAGTCGACGATCGAATCGCTCGGATTCATCATCTTGAACTTGGACTTGTTCTCGCTGCCGCCGCCCTTGGCCGCGACGATCACCTCGACATGGTGGCCGGGCACCATCTCCACATGCAGGACCGACGGCGTATTGTCCCTGGTGTTGACCCGCCCGAACGCGGGATCGGCGAGGATCGAGGCGCGGAGCTTGTTCTCGGGGAAGAGGTAGGCGCGGCGCACGCCTTCATCGACCACGTCCTGCAGGCTGCGCGATCCGTCGGCGAAGCGGCAATCCTGCCCCCATTTCACGAACACCGTGACGATACCCGTATCCTGGCAGATCGGGCGATGCCCTTCCGCGCACATCCGGCTGTTGGTCAATATCTGCGCGATCGCGTCCTTGGCGGCGGGCGACTGCTCCGCCTCATAGGCCTCGCCCAGCGCGCGGATATAATCCATCGGGTGGAAGTAGGAGATGTACTGGAGCGCGTCGGCGACGCTCTCGATCAGATCGGCTTCGCGGATGATCGTGGTCATGGTTCGCCCCTAGCGCCGCCTTTTCCCGGATGCGAGCCGCACCCGCAACGAGGCGCGAAAAACTGACTCTTTTGGAAGCGTCAAGCAGACAATCTGCTGTCACAGAAATTAAACATCTTGTGCGCGTGAATCGGTAGTGACACTATCTGTTGTGTCGGCACCAGGGGGTCCGGCGCTAGATTGAGAAACGCGGGAGCAATCACCATATTGCTTCCGGAGCCACCGGCCCTGTGGAACACGGGGATGGAACGGCTTGTTGCGGTCTCGATCCTTGCCCCCTCTGGCGATGCGCGTAGCATCCCGGGGGATACGTCCCCCGAGTCGAACGAATTGAGAACAAAATTAGGGGAACGGGCGATGGACCTTTCGAGCAGCAGCGATCGGGAAACGAACGATATGGCCACCCTCTTGGACGCGGCGGAAATTGCCCCAGTAGAGCCTGGTGCCGAGCCTGCCGCCGAAACCGGCAGCAAACGGCGCGACAAGCCGTTTCCGCTCGACGTCGATCATTCGCGCGACGCGCTCCTGACCGACTTCGGCAAGGACACGCTCAAGGACCGTTATCTGCTCCCGGGCGAATCCTACCAGGATCTGTTCGTGCGCGTTGCCTCGGCTTATGCCGACGATCAGGCGCACGCCCAGCGCATCTACGATTATATTTCGCGCCTGTGGTTCATGCCCGCGACCCCCGTTCTCTCGAACGGCGGCACCGGGCGCGGCCTGCCCATCTCCTGCTTCCTCAACTCGGTCGACGACAGCCTCAACGGCATAGTCGACACCTGGAACGAGAATGTGTGGCTCGCCTCGCGCGGCGGCGGCATCGGCACCTATTGGGGCAGCGTCCGCGGCATCGGCGAGCCGGTCGGCTTGAACGGCAAGACCAGCGGCATCATCCCGTTCGTACGCGTGATGGACAGCCTCACCCTCGCGATCAGCCAGGGCTCGCTGCGGCGCGGTTCGGCGGCGGTCTATCTCGACGTCGCCCATCCCGAGATCGAGGAATTCCTCGAAATCCGCAAACCCTCGGGCGACTTCAACCGCAAGGCGCTCAACCTGCACCATGGCGTGCTGCTGACCGACGAATTCATGGAAGCCGTCCGCAACGGCACCAGCTTCGATCTGAAGTCGCCCAAGGACGGCTCGAAGCGCGGCGAAGTCGATGCGCGCTCACTCTTCCAGAAGCTGGTCGAGACCCGTCTCGCCACCGGCGAGCCGTACATCGTGTTCGCCGACACGGTGAACCGCGCGATGCCCAAGCATCACCGCGATGTCGGTCTCAAGGTCTCGACCTCGAACCTCTGCTCGGAAATCACGCTGCCGACCGGGCGCGACCAATATGGCGAGGCCCGCACCGCGGTCTGCTGCCTGTCGTCGCTCAGCCTCGAGACGTGGGACGAGTGGAACGGCGAGAAGGGCTTCATCGAGGACGTGATGCGCTTCCTCGACAATGTCCTGCAGGACTTCATCGACCGTGCCGAGCCCGGCATGGAGCGCGCCCGCTATTCGGCCGAGCGCGAGCGTTCGGTGGGCCTCGGCGTGATGGGCTTCCACTCCTTCCTCCAGGCGCGCAACCTGCCGTTCGAAGGCGCGATGGCGAAGTCGTGGAACATGCGCATCTTCAAGCACATCCAGGCGCAGGTGAACGAAGCCTCGATGCATCTCGCCAACGAACGCGGGCCCTGCCCCGACGCCGCCGACATGGGCGTGATGGAGCGTTTCAGCTGCAAGACCGCGATCGCGCCGACCGCTTCCATCAGCATCATCTGCGGCGGCACCAGCGCCTGCATCGAGCCGATCCCGGCCAACATCTACACCCACAAGACGCTATCGGGCTCCTTCTCGATCAAGAATCCGTATCTGGAGAAACTGCTCAGCGAGAAGAGCAAGAACTCCGACGCGGTGTGGAACACGATCCTCGAGCAGGGCGGCTCGGTCCAGCATCTCGATTTCCTCTCGGCCGAGGAAAAGGACGTGTTCAAGACCAGCTTCGAGATCGACCAGCGCTGGCTGATCGAACTCGCCGCCGATCGTACGCCCTATATCGACCAGGCGCAGTCGCTGAACCTGTTCATCCCCGCCGATGTCGAGAAGTGGGACCTGCTGATGCTCCACTTCCGTGCGTGGGAGCTCGGCATCAAGTCGCTCTATTACCTCCGCTCCAAGTCGATCCAGCGCGCGGGCTTCGCCGGCGGCGTCGAGGCCGACAACACCTCGGTCCTGCGCACGATCGAGGTCGAGGCGAAGGATTATGACGAGTGTCTGGCCTGCCAGTGATCCCCCGGATCACTGGTCGATCGGCCGGCACTCTGGCCTGCCAATAAGCGGCGGGCTGTAAGCTTCCCGGAGCGGGGAAAAGAAAGGGGCGCCGTTACCGGCGCCCCTTTTGCTTTCTGTCGTCATGCCGGACTTGTTCCGGCATCCACCGGGAGGAAAGCCCCAAGCCGCGGAGTGGACCCCGGAACAAGTCCGGGGTGACGGTAGAAGCGGGGCGTCGCCGTGGCGACGCCCCGTCAGGCTTAAGCCTCTTCCTCGAACGTCACCGCGACCGCGGCATTGGCCGACAGACGCACCTTGTCGCCCTCGACCTCGGCGACCAGGCCGCCCGAGATATAATGATGATGGCCTTCGTGGCTGCCTTCGCCCGAATCGGACTTGGTCAGCTTGATGCGGTCGCCGTCGACATGGTCGACCGTGCCGACATGGACGCCGTCGGCGCCGATCACTTCCATATGTTCCTTGATCCGGGACAGATCAGCCATTTTCATTCTCCTTTGAAAGACACGGGCCGAACGCACAAAAACCGGGAAAGCCGCATCGTTTCGACGCGCGACTCGCGGCCGGTCGTTCCGGAGCCGTCATACACCGCATCGGCGTCGCTTTCATGTAGCGCGGCAGATGGTAAGACGGGCGCCAGCAGGGATCGAAGGGCCGCTATGACCGTCAGCCAGGACGCACCATCTGCCGGCCATTTGCGCCGCGCCGACGAAAACCCGGACGCGGCCGCGTTCGGCGCCAATCCCGAGACGCACAAGCTCGATTCCTATCCCGGCCTCGACTGGCTGCGCTTCGCGCTCGCCTCGACCGTGGCGCTCGCGCATGAGGGCGTTCCCTTCCCCGGCCCGATCTCGGCGGGGCTCGCGGTCGATATCTTCCTGGCACTCAGCGGCTGGCTGATCGGCGGCATCCTGATCGCGACCCCGGTTGCGGGCCTGCCGCGCTTCTTCTTCAACCGCGCGACCCGCATCTGGATCCCCTACGCGGTCGCGATCCTGCTGGTGTACGGGCTGGCGGTCGCCAAGGAAGGGGCCGGCCTCAACTGGCTCAAATACCTCTTCTACGACGTCACCTTCACCCACTACACCTTCACGACCTTCCCGCGCGCGCTCATGGAAATGCCGCTCGGCGGCACCGGCAACCATTTCTGGAGCCTGTCGATCGAGGAGCAATTCTATTTGCTCGCGCCGATCGTGATGTTGACGCTCCCGTTCGGCAAGAAGCTGTGGCTGTGGCTGGTGCTGAGCGCCCTGCTGGTCGGGTTCGAGGTGCGCGCCGCGCCGATCGCATTGGGCGTCGCCGCCGCGATCACCCAGCGCGATTATGGCGCGTGGCAGGCGAAGCGCGTCGCGCACTGGCTGCTGGTCGCGCTCACCGCGATCCTGCTCGCGGCGATGTGGCGCTACGACGTCACCCCGCTCCATGCCCTGTTCTCGATCGGCGTGGTGCTGTCGCTGGCCTTTATCGGTCCGCGCGCGCGGATCGGGCTGTTCTTCGGCGCGATCTCCTATCCGCTCTATCTCAACCACTGGATCGGCGCGTTCGCGATGCACGTCGTCGCCAAGGTCACGGGGCCCCTGCCCGCCGTGATCGCGGTCGCGATCGCCTATGGCGGCGCGGTGCTGGTCGGCATCGCCAGCTGGTTCTTCGTCGATCGGCTGGTGATGAAGCGCCGCGCCGGCTGGTACAGCCCCGCGCGCGGCCGCGCCTTGGGCGGGATCGCTTATGCGCTGGTCGGGATCGGCCTGATCGGCGGCACCGTCATCTATCTCAACGGCGGTTAAGCCGCGTTTTGCTGGGCTGAAGCCGCACCGGCCCGCACCCCCACCGGCCTCCCAATCAGTTTATTCTATGGGAGGCCGGGTGGGCGTGCGGGCCGGTGCGGCGCCGTTTCAGTGAAACTGGAACAGAAAACTAACCCGCGCTTTCCCGATAATAGAGCCGATAGACGCGCTGCATCGCGAACAGCATGCCGCCGACGAACGCCAGCACCGGCAGCCCGATCGCGAGCATCGGCCGCAGCCCCAGCTGCGTCAGCACGTTCGTCACCGGCGTCACGCCCTCATGGCCGACATAGGCCGGCAGCGCGAGCAGGCCGATCACGATCAGGATCCGCATCACGCGCCGCGCCCACGGCGCATGCTCCTGCCGCCGGGCGCGCGCGAACGCCACGCTGAACACCAGCAATGCGCCGCCGGCATAGGTCAGCACCTGCGGCAGCGACGCGACATTGTCGAACCAGTGGATCACGTCGCCGCGCAGCGACAGCACCAGCCCGCCGAGCAGGATCGCCGCTCCGCCCCACGCCGCCGCGCGCGCCAGATCGGGGCGCTGGTCGTTCTGGCCGATCCACAGCCCGATCGCGAGCCCCACCATCGCGTGGCCCAGCATCTCCGGATAGGAATAGCGCGTCACCAGCAGCAGCCGCCCGAAATTGACGAAGCCACTCGTGTCGGACTCGATCCACAGCCAGGAAAACAGGGCCGACAGCAGATAGCTCACCGCCGCCGCCACCAAAGCCGCCACGATCGGATAGCGCGCGCGGCCGATCAGCCGTAGCCATTCGGGCGCGGTCAGCACCATCAGCAGATAGAAGCACAGCACGCCGAAGAAGAGCTCGGTCGGCCATTGCGCGTCGAACCCGCCGGTGTGCAGATACAGGTCGGCGGTGCGCACCACGCCCAGCACCAGGATGGCGCCGCCGATGATCGCCACGCGCGTCCGCCGCCAGCTTGTCAGCCGCTCGGGATTCTTGCGCGCGACCGGCGCCTGGAAATAGCCGAGCCCGACCCCGAACACGACCGCGAAGCCGGGCGTGCCCGCGCGGAAGATCGGCACCAGCCAGTGATAGATCTCCATCCCCCCCGGGCCGAACTTGCCGAACAGGAAGGGCGACCAGTGGCTGACGATCACCAGCATCACCAGCACCGCGCGCGTCATGCTGATCGCATCGGTGGTGACCGCGCGCAGGCCGCGCGGGCCGCCCGCGCCGGGAGCGACGCCGAACTGGTCGGTCGCCTCGGCATCGGCCGCGATCTCGGCGATCGTGCGGCCTTCGAAAATCTGCTGGGTCAGCGACTTCGGAACGCCCGCGCGCTCCATCTTGATCATCACCGTGATCGCCGACAGCGAATCCCCGCCGATATCGAAGAAGCTCTCATGCTTGCCGATCGGAGACACGCCGAGCGCGTCGGTCCAGATCGCGGCGATCTCGCGCTCGCGGTCGGTCAATTCCCCATCATCGTCAGCATCGCCGGCGCCGGATGACGCCGCCACCGCCGCCGGCGCCGCGCCGTACAGATCGGTGATCTCGCCGCGCCTTACCTTGCCGGTATCGGTGCGCGGGATCGACGGCACTTCGGTCACGCTCACATCCGCCGCGCCCAGCCCGAAGCCGAGCGCGATCGCGCGCGCCTTGTCCTGCAGCGGCTTCACCGCGACGCCGGGCAGATGACAGACCAGCACCGCCTCGCCGCGCAACGGATCCTTGCGCGCCGCGACCGCGATCTTCGCCCCGTCCGGCCCCAGCGCCTCGGCCAGCCTTTGTTCGAACAATTCGGCCGGCACCTTGATGCCGCTGACGTTGAGCAGATGGTCCGACCGCCCCCGGAAATGGACGAAGCCCTGCGCGTCGATCGCGCCCAGATCGTTGGTGGTGAGCCAGCCGTCCGCATCCGCGATCGGGGTCACGCCCGTTTCGGTCAAAATCCCGTCGGCGACATGCGGCCCGCGGATCGCGATCCGTCCCTCGCCGTCGATCCGCACCCGATCGGGCGCTTCGGCCTGGCCCACGCTCTCCAGCGCCGCGCCCTTGGTGTCGGATACGACCAGAAAGGTCGTGCGGGACGCCTCGGTCAGCCCGTAATGCTGGACGATCCGCGCCTTGGGGAACAGCGCGCGTACCGCCGTCTTTTCCTCCGCGCTCATATATTGGCTGCCGATCTCGAGCCATTTGAGCTTCGGCCCGGCCGCCGCGATCAGGTCGCTCTGCTGGATCAGGATGCGGAGCAAGGTCGGCACCGCCGACAGGGCGTTCACCTCGCCCCGCATCAGCATGTCGGCCAGCTCGTCGGGGCGGAAACCGTTCGGCGGCAGATAGGCCTTGCCGCCCACCGCCGCGATCGCCCGCGCCCGCCCCAGCCCGAACGAGAAGGTCACCGGCACGCCGACATATTCGCGGATGCTGTCATCGATCCGCATCACATCATTGAGCCGGCGCGTGACGTCGCTCAGCGCGCGGCGGCTGAGCAAGATCGGCTTGGGCGTGCCGGTCGTGCCCGACGTGAAGCTGATCTGCGCGGGCGCGGGATCGTCGTCGAGCGGCAGGCTCTCGTCGAACCAGCCGCCGCCGGCCTCGACCATCAGCCGTTCGGCGATCGGCCAGTGGGGAAGCGTCAGCGTCGCGGGATCGTCGGTCGGGACGATCACGTCGCGCGCGCGCCACGCGGCGAATATCTGATGCAGATAAGCGGGCGAGCTCACTTTCTGGAGAGCGATCACACGCACCGCACCGACCTCGATCATCTCACCCCCTGTGGCGACCTCCCGGCCTTATCCGCCGCCCGGTCCCAAGTCCAACTCTACGCCGCAATGCAGCGCGATGCGGGAACGACTGGTCTGAAGCCTATCCGTCATGCCGGACTTGCCTGCCCCAGCGAAGGCTGGGGTTCCGGCATCCACCCCATCCACAAGCGCAGCGTCCGTATCCCTTCATCCGTCACCCCGGACTTGTTCCGGGGTCCACGGTGCCGCACGGACAGCGTTCATGGCTCAAAGGGTGAGCCCGCCCGTCGGTGGACCCCGGAACAAGTCCGGGGTGACGGCGCGGAATGTGATGCCGACCGCCCGTTCAGTCGTCATCCCCGCCTGCACGGGAATGACCGCCAGGACACTCACCCCACGGGCGGTGCCATTGATCCCCCAGGGCTGGACTCCCCCGCGCCCCGGCGTAGCTTTGCCCCGCAAACCAGCGGCGGAATCGCAACCATGCACTCACTCTATTTCGTCATCATCGTCGTCGCCCTGCTGCTGGCGGGCGCGATCGCGTTCGGGCGCGGCGACCCGGATTCCATGCCCAGACAGACCCGGATCGTGCTGATCGTCAGCGGCCTCGCGGTCGCGATCCTGGCGGCCTGGCTGTCGACACGGCCCGGGCCCTGAACGACCCATCCACAGCCCCCTATATACCTGTGGAAAAGGCCGCATTCACGCTAGACTTTGTGGCGAATGGGCGTAGCTTTCCCTATATATACACATGTTCGCGCTGTGTTCCGTGGGAGGCTGTTTGTGATGAATGAATGGCCGATTTCGATGCGGAAAGCCGCCCGTTTCGCGGTGCTGGCGCTGCCGATCCTGCTCGCCGGCTGCGCGACGCAGATGCAGGGCGTGGTCAAGCCCGAAGCGCCCGGTTTCCTGTTCGGCCTCGTCCAGGGCTTCATCGCGCCGGTGACGTTCATCGTCTCGCTCTTCGACCATGACGTCGCGGTCTATGCCGTCCCCAACGATGGCGGCTGGTACAATTTCGGTTTCGTCCTCGGCATCGGCGGCTTTGCCGGCGGCGCCAGCCAGACGCGCAGGTAGGCATGACCAGTCTGCGCGAGACCTGGGAAGTGTTGAAGGCGCCCGTATTCTGGGTGATCATCGCCGTGCTGACGGCCTGGGCCGCGCTCGGCATGTGGCTGGAGATGCGGATCGGCTGGCCTGATCGCTACGGTTTCCACTGCCAGGGCAAGGCCTGTTGGATGTCTGATTTGTGGCATAGCCCGATCCTGCTCCACGGCGGCTATCTCGGCGAATATGCGCTCTTCGCCTGGATCTGGTCGATGCCCGCCTTTCTCGCCACTTTCTTCATCTGGTCGCGACGTGCCAAGCGCGGCGCCGACCATCCCCCACACGATCATCCAAAATTCTGACCGGAGTATCCGTCCATGCCCCTCCTGCAAGCCTCGCGCTCCTACAAGCCCTTCGAATATCCGTGGGCGTTCGAATATTGGAAGCGCCAGCAGCAGCTCCACTGGCTCCCCGAAGAGGTGCCGTTGGGCGAGGATTGCCGCGACTGGGCGCAGAAGCTCTCGGACCACGAGCGCAACCTGCTCACGCAGATCTTCCGCTTCTTCACGCAGGCCGATGTCGAGGTGCAGGATTGCTACCACGAAAAATACGGCCGCGTGTTCAAGCCGACCGAGATCAAGATGATGCTGACCGCCTTCTCCAACATGGAGACGGTCCACATCGCCGCCTACAGCCACCTGCTCGACACGATCGGCATGCCCGAGAGCGAATATTCGGCCTTCCTCCAGTACAAGGAGATGAAGGACAAGCATGACTATCTGAGCACGTTCGGCGTCGACACCGACGAGGATATCGCGCGCACCTTGGCGATGTTCGGCGGCTTCACCGAGGGGCTCCAGCTCTTCGCCAGCTTCGCGATGCTGATGAACTTCCCGCGCTTCAACAAGATGAAGGGCATGGGCCAGATCGTCACCTGGTCGATCCGCGACGAGACGCTCCATTGCGAGGGCATCATCCGCCTGTTCCACGCTTTCTGTAAGGAGCGGAACTGCCTGACCCCCGCGGTCAAGGACGACATCCTCGACATGTGCCAGAAGACGGTACGGCTGGAGGATGCCTTCATCGACCTGACGTTCGAGATGGGCCCGGTCAACGGCATGACGCCGAAGGATATCAAGCGCTACGTCCGCTACATCGCCGACTGGCGCCTCGGCCAGCTCGGCCTCAAGCCGATCTACATGATCGAGGAACACCCCCTCCCCTGGCTCGCGCCGATGCTCAACGGCATCGAGCACGCCAACTTCTTCGAAACCCGCGCGACCGAATATTCGAAGGCGGCGACGCGCGGCGACTGGAGCGACGTGTGGGACAGCTTCGATCGGCGCAAGCAGGCCAAGGCGGCGGCTGAAGTCGCGAACGAGGATGCGGCCGGCAGCGACGAGGCCGGCGGCGAAGGCGGCGGGCTGTTCGGGAATTCCGGGGTGGCGGCGGAGTAGTTGGTGCCCCGGTCGCCGGGCGCTATATCGCGGATATGGATACCGACGAGAAGAAATCGAAGCCCAGCGTTCGAGAGCGCGCCAACGCGATCCGGGAGTTTCGCTGCAAGAACCTGATCGCGGTTCTTGAGAACCCCAGCGACGTGCAGAATATCGGCACCGTCATCCGAAACGTGAATGCGCTCGGCGTGGAGAAGGTCTACGTCGTTGATCCCCACCGGACGCTGCCCGACGACTGGCAGGAGCTGCGCGAAGCGAAACGGGTATCTAAGACGTCAGTGTCAGCCGTGAAATGGACGTTCGTGCGGCGGTTCGACAGCACCGACGAATGCTTCGATTACCTCGAGAGCAAGAAGTTCAAATCGATTGTCACGTCGCCCCATGTGAAGGGCAAAACCAGCATATTCCTCGACGAAGGGGATTACACGACTCACCACAAGCTTGCAGTCTGGTTTGGAAGTGAAGCGATCGGCATCAGCGATCGCGCCGTCGAGCGCAGCGACATGTGCGTCTGCATTCCGATGTTCGGTATGGTCGAGAGCCTCAACTTAGGAACGAGTTCGGGCATTGTCCTCTATGAGGTCGCAAAGCAGCGGCGCGCCTATCAGAGCCAATATCGCTGGCGCGATCACCGCAGAAAACGTGAGAAGCCGCTACCCACAGTGATGCCGCATCGCGAGTAGACATCGCGCAACGCCATTGCCGTTACAGTGCATTTATTTATGCGGTGCTGCCTCCGCAGAAAAGCACTACCCAATCCCTCTTACCAGCCATCCCTTCGGATCAGCATAAGAGTGGATCTGCCGCTTCGGCCGCTCGTGCCATGAGATGTTGAACGCCCAGTAGGTCGGGAAAAACTGGAGCGCCGAATAGGGCAAATTCTCGTGGATCCAGCGGGCCAGGATTTGCCATTCGCCCGGCGCCTGATGCTGGTCCCAGAAATGCGGAAGAACGACGCAGGCCCTAGCGCCGGTCAGCCCGTCGGCATCGCGCAGATCCCAGATATGGCCGGCCGCGTTGGCCGTGTTCGAGGCACAGGTGTAACCGCTGCTGCCTTCCTTCTGCATCCGGTTGCCGAAGGCGTTGAGCTCGGCCGAACGATAAGCGGATCGGATCGCGACCCGCCCCCATTCTTCCTGCAGCGGTTCGAGCAGATCCTCGCACAGACGCGTGCCGACCCTGATCGCCAGGTCCGGATCGTCCGGCACGTTGAGGATGCCGTGCACCGCCGCGATCTCCGAATAGAGGAAATCGCGCATGAAGAAGCTTTTGGACAATCGCACCCGGCCCAGCTTCGTCAGGGCCTCGACCGTTTTCGGCGTGCGCATATTGCCGTGCCTCCTTCCCGCCCGCAGGATGACCCAATAGCCCGGTCGCCTTCCGGCAAGCCACTCACTATGCTTGCTGCGAACAAGGAGCCGACATGGCGGACGAAATACCGATCAGGGAATTGCAGGGCGAACGTAACCGGCTGTGGGCCGAGGCGCGGCTGAAGGGCCTGCCCGTCGGATCGGCGCAGCGCGACCGGATCGCCGCGCTGGATGTGCTCATCCGCGCCCGCAAGGCCGCCACCGCCATTCCCAGCAAAAGGCGCAAAGCCCCGGCCGATCAGGCGGCCGACACGTCGAAGGACTGAGCATAGCAAACCACAACCGTCATGCCGGACTTGTTCCGGCATCCACCGTGAGGCAAGCGCCTCGCCGCTGAGTGGACCCCGGAACTAGTCCGGGGTGACGAAGCATAACCATTCCCGCCGCCGGCACACAGAGCGCGCGCAAACGAAAAGCGCCGCCAGTCCGAAGACCGACGGCGCTTCTATTCGCGTTTAAGCGACGAACTTAGGCGAAAGTGACCGCCGCACGGCGGCGGCTGCGCAGCGCGCCGCCGATCAGGCCGAAGCCGCCAACCATCATCGCCCAGCTCGCGGGCTCGGGCACCGCGCCACCCGGCGCGCTGAAGTTGGAGATCGTGGTCACGCTCGGGCCGCAGCAGCCGTCGGCACTGTACGCACCGAACGTCAGCAGATCGCCGGAATCCACCGCGATGCTGAACGAGCCGGACAGGGGGCTGCCCTGCCAATTATAGGGATTGCCGAAATAGCCATTGGCCAGGTTCGCGACCAGATTGCCGTTCACATAGAAGTTCAGGCCCGAGCAGCACGGGTCGTCCGCCCCGTCGAACGCCCAGTCGAACGAGACCGTGCCCGAAGCCAGCGCGATGTGCGAGAAGTCGAACTCCTGCTCGATATAATCGTTGTTGAAGTCGGGCTCGTACAGCGTCAGGATCTGCTGCGAGCCGTCGATCGACGAGGCGGTCGGGCCGCCATCGGTGTTGACCGAGGTCCAGGTCCCGTAGGCATAGCCGCCGGTGAAGCCCGGGCCGGCCAGCGCCGGCGAAGCAAGCATCACGGCGGCAAGCGGCGCGAGCGCCCAAAAAGACCGATTCATTTCATCATCCCCCAACAGGGGCAGGCTTCCGCCCGCCCGATAACGACGCCACGACTGCTCGAACGGCCTGCCTGCAGGATCATCGAGAAAAAGACAGCACCCCCCGCGCCAACCCCACGGCGACGCGCGCTGACCCTGAGTTGATCACCCTTCAATGTCAAGGAACGGCTCCGTAACGACTTGAAATCCGACCTTGCATAAGCGTCCAAGCGTATTAGTGTAGTAATACACTTCAAGGACGCCCTCATGCTCGCTTTCCTCGCTCTTGCCGTCGCGGCCACAATCCAGGTCCCGACCGGCCCCGCGCTGACGCAGGCGATCGCCGCGCGCGACGCCGCCTTGTTCCACACCTTCTTCGAGGAATGCGATCTCGCGAAGATGACGGGCTTCCTCGCGCCCGATCTGGAATTTTATCATGATCGCGGCGGCAAGGTCGCAGGATCGGCGCAGGCGTTCGTCGACGTTTATGCCACGCAATGCGAAGCCAGGAAGAAGCCCGACGCCTTCCGCTCGCGCCGCGAACTGGTGGCGGACAGCCTCTATGTCGATCCGATACCGGGCTTCGGCGCGGTCGAGGAAGGCGATCACCTCTTCTACGAACGCCAGGGCGACGGGCCCGAGAAGCTGACGGGCAAGGCGCATTTCGTCCAGCTCTGGCAGCTTGGCGCGGATGGCGTGTGGCGGCTGTCGCGCGTGCTCAGCTACAAGCATCAGGCGGCGGGCGGCGGGTAAGCGCACCTACGCTAACATGGGTATTGGGGCACCCCCGCTTTTGGGTGTATTCTATCCACAGTCGGGGCCGACTCACCCACAGGCATTGCCCTGATCGACAGCTCATGCAGCCGCTGCCGCCTGTAGAGCGAAGGGAGGGTGGAGTGTCCGCCCGCAACGACGACGAAATCTATTATCGCGAACGCGAGCGCCAGTCGCGCGAGATGGCCGCGCAGGCGAACGATCCGGGCGTGCAGCAGATTCACATGCAGTTCGCCCAAGCCTATGCCCGCCGCGTCCGCGACGACAAACACGAAGCCGCCTGAGTCCCTCAGCCGTCATTCCCGCGAACGCGGGAATCCAGCTTCTTCTCGTCATGCCGGACTTGTTCCGGCATCCACCGGGACGCAGGCGCCAAGCCTCAGAGTGGACCCCGGAACAAGTCCGGGGTGACAAAGTAAGCACAATGGCAGCGGGGAACCGCCCCCTATTTCTGATATTTCCAGTGCCGCGGCTTGCCCTCGAACAGCCATAGGATCGCCTGCGCCACCCGCGCGGCGCGCGTTTCCGGGCGCTTCGCCTCGCCGATCCACTCATTGTAATCGCGCCGCTGGCTGGGCGAGAAGCCGTCGAACGTCGCCTTGGCGCCGGGCGCTTCCGCCAATGCGGCGGCCAGTTCGTCGGGCACCGGCAGCTCGGGGCGTGGCGCCGTCTTCGCCCGCGCCGGCTTGCCCGTGTCGATCGCCACCATCGCGTCGCGCACCGCCGCGATCACCTCGGCATCGTCGGGCAGATCGGCCAGGCTGGCGATCTTGCCGAACTGGCCCATGCCGTCGCGCTCGCGGCTGGTGATGCCGCCGCTCTCCCCCATCCGCCACAGGATGAGCGAGGCATGCGCCTTGAACGCGCCCAAAGCCGCGAACATGCGGCCCTTGTGCTCGAAGAACGGACGGCTCCATTTGATCGTCTCGACCGCATCGGGGCAGGCGGCGTGGATCACGTCGCGCAGATGCGTCAGGATCGGGCGCGCGAACGGCTGGGCCCCGGCGATGTAAGCGTCGACCCTCGGGTCGCGCGCCATCAGAAGAGGTCCGGGCCTTTGAAATTGTCCGAATAGGTCTGGATCTTCAGGCTGCGCTCCGCGCCCGCGACGCTGACATGAAAGGCCAGCCCATGCTTTTCGGCATAGGCCTTGGCCGCATCCAGCGTCTCGAAGCCCAGCCGCACCTGCTCGCGCGTATCGCCCGAGCCCGCCCAGCCGGTCAGCGGATCGGGCTTCTTCGCCTCCGCCGGCTCATATTCGAGGATCCACTTGCCCTCGAGCGCGCGGCCCGATTGCATGCTGCTCTTGATGCGCTGACGGATGCGGGCCTGAACCATAGGCGCTGGATACAATGGGCGCGGCGGGAATCAAGGGACTCCTTGGTCCGTCATTCCAGCGCCGACGCCGGCACGTATTATTACGGTAACCGACCAGCGAAGATCGTTCACGAAGAAGGAGGATTGGGGGCCCGGGGGTAGTTGCACCCAATCGCCCGCAATCTGCGTCGGGCCGGAGCGGAAAAGAAGCCGATGGACCGATCTCTTTTGTACATAAGCCGCAAGACCATTCCGCTCGAAACGGACAAGGCAGAGATCGCGAATATCCTCGCGACCGCGCGCGTGCACAACGCCAAGGTCGGGATTACAGGGGGTCTGATCAACACGAACTACGCGTTCGCGCAGCTCCTGGAAGGCCCCGGCGAAGCGATTGACGATTTGATGGAGCGCATCGAAGACGACCCGCGCCACGTCAATGTTCAGATCCTTCGTTACTATCCGATAACGCGTCGCAAACTGCCGGATTGGTCGATGGCGTATTCGGGGCCATCCAGCTACGTCGCGAACCGCATCGAGCCGCTTCTCGGAAAAGACCTCGAGCCCGACCATAGGCAAATCGACCGGCTCGCGGCGATGCTCGTGCAATTCGCCTCGGCCCACGATGATCCGGCCGAGCTCGCCGAGGCTAGGGGCGAGCCGCCGCCCGCTTGGTCCTGAGCGTCGGATCCGCCTGCGTCGGATCGTCCGGCCACGGATGGCGCGGATATCTGCCCCGCATCTCCTTCGCCACCGCCGCCCAGCTCCCCTTCCAGAACCCCGGCAGATCGCGCGTCGTCTGGATCGGCCGCCCGGCGGGCGAGGTCAGCCGCAGCACCAATGGCGTCGTCCCGATCATCGGATGTGCCGCCAGCCCGAACAAGGCCTGCACCCGCAACTCTACCGCCGGGCCGCCTTCCGCGCCATAATCGATCGCATGGCTCGTCCCGAGCGGCGAGGTGAAGTGCGACGGCGCCTCGCGGTCGATCGCCGATTTCCCCTCCCACCCGATCAGATTTTCGAGCGCCTGGAACAGCGCCCCGCGATCCACATCGCCCAGCTTGCGCTTGCCCTCGACCAGCGACGGCAGCCACTCGTCGAGCCGCGCGATCAAGGCCTCGTCCGACAGATCCGCCCCGCCGACGAACCCCGCGCGCAGCCGCAATGCGCGCGCCGCCTCCGACCAGGGCAGCAACCCCAGCCCATGCGTCCGTACGCCCTCGACCAAAGCCGCCGCGACCTCCGCCGGATCGGCATTCGTGTCCGGCCCCGACGACAGCCGGATCGCCCCCAGCCTCTGTTCGCGCACCGCCTGGACCGCCCCGCTCGCCGGATCGAACGTCACCGTCCGCCGAGTTTCGATACGGTCCCGAAACAATCATTCAGTTCGGAATCGCCTATTTTTGAACCTGACAGGATGCGAGCCCCTGCCGCCGAGCCCTGCGTCTCGGCCACCGCCAGCCACTCCTCGCGCGCAAGCGACGAGGCCGGATCGAGCCGGAAGCCGCGCCCGCCCGCCGATATCCAGTCCGCCCCGTCGGCCCCGCGCCGCTTCGCCACCCGGTCGGGAAAGGCCAGGGCGACGCACGCGCCGATCGGCCCTTCGCCGCCCTTTCCGCCCGCCAGCTTCGCCCAGCGCTGCGCCAGCCCGCGCGCCGCCTCGGCCCGCCGCCCGCTCTCGCTCCGCCAGCGCCGCAGCCGCGTCTCCAGATCGGGATCGTTCCCGCCCAGTCCCTGCTCCG